>CAYXKH010000129.1:4137-8768 GCA_964465255.1 uncultured Isosphaeraceae bacterium | reverse complement strand
GTTCGATGGGGTTTGAGCGCTCCGTTCGGGCCTGCGGGCCGACACTCGCTTTCGCGAGTTCGAGGGAGTTGGAGCGCTTCGTTGGGCGCTTCGGGCTGAAGCTGGGCGTGAGCGCTCCGTCACGGCCATCACGAAACCAGGCACGCCCGTCCCTCCGAACGAGCGTGCCTGTTGTGCACGTATGCGATCTCCGGTTGCCTCGGCGCGAGTGTGGTCAGGGGGTTGTCCAGGCGGCCAGCAGCTCGCCGAGATCGGCGCCGTCGACCACGCCGTTGCCGTCGAGGTCCGCGGTGAGATCGTCGGAGCCCCACGCGCTCAGCAGCATGCCCAGATCGGCGCCGTCCACGAATCCGTCGCCGTTCAGGTCGGTCGGGAATGGGGTGTCGTCGATCAGCCGGGCGGTCGAACCTCCGACCATGAACACGCTGCGCTGGTCGTGGCCGAGGGCCATGCCCTGGGCGAAACCGCCCACGGTGGTGCCGGTCCACGCCGAGGTCCCGTCGCTCTTCACCTTGCAGACGGCCATGTCGACGAGCGTGCCGGCTGCGAGGTAGGCGTTGTCGTCCTCATCGAGCAGCATCTGGGCGTGAAGCAGGAGCATCAGGGGGCCGTCCGCGTTGAGGTTGGACCAGAGCAGTTCGCCCTGCTCGTCGACCTTGATGAAGGCGGCGCCGGCGGAGCCGTAGTTCGGGAAGCCGCCGACCACGGCCTGATGATCGCTTCCGACCTCGATGCGGAGTCCACCCATGGCGTACACCTGCTGCCAGATCGTGGCACCGGCAGGATCAAGCTTGCGAATCACGGTGCCGCCGTTGTTCACGTACTCGCCGTGGACGACGTAGGTGTTGCCGAACGCGTCGCCGGCGCAGTCGCCCACGGGAAGGCTCTGCACTCCCGCCAGACTCCAGACTTCCTCACCATCGAGCGTGATCCTGGCGTAGCCGTTGATGCTGCCGGTGATTGCGCGAGCAGTGATGGCGAGGTGGTTGTCGGGCGTGAACTTGAAGTTGATCGGGGCGCCGATTCCGATTGGGTCGAGGTAGGACCAGAGCACCGAACCATCGGGAGCGAACTTCCTGACCTTGAGGCGCTGTCCGTTCCGACCGATGCCGATCCCGAGGACATAGACGTTGTCGTCGGCATCGACGAGGCACTTCCTGGTCGATGATCCATCGAAGCCGCTCTCGTAGAGGTGCCGCCAGAGGAGTTCGCCATCGGGGCCGAACTTCATCACCACGCTCGCCGCGACGACCGGGTTGGAGTAGCCGGACATGCGCGTGGCGCAGACCACCGCATTTCCCTCGCTGTCCGCCGCCACCCACTGAGCCCGCTCCCAGAAGGGAGACTGAGTGTTGTCGACGGAGCTCTCCCAGAGAAGCTCTCCGGTGGCGGCGCGCTTGGTCAGGGTGACGTCGCTCCCAAGCTCATACTCGTAGTCGAGGGTGAAGACATTGTCCGCCGGGTCGGTTGCGATCGAGACTCCTCGAGTCGGGGCGACCCAGGCCACATCGACGGCCGCGTCGGCGAAACTTGACGCGAGCAGGGGGATCACCACGGCGGCTGTGGCGAGACGGATCGATCGGAAAGCGGAGATGGGAATGTGTGTCATATGGAGGAACCGAGCGTCGAGAAGACTGATCAGATACAGCTCAGGTCGGTGATTCTCTCACCAGCGTGGCAGCGTCGATCGCCCAAACTCGGATGAATGCCCGCTCGGCAGAATGCGAGCGTTTCGGTCGGGTTTGGGCGACTCGATGGAAGACGCGGTACCTTCCGGAGTTCCATGCCATCGCGACTCAGTCTCATCCACGTCACCCACGAAGCCAGCGAGCAGATCGGAGGGATCGGCGCCGTCCTCGAGGGCATGATCACGTCTCCCGTCTATCAGGAGGCGGTCGGGCGAACGCTTCTTGTCGGTCCTTCCTTCGATCACCTCGATCGACCCGCAGAGGAGCGGTTGGGGGCCGAGAGCGAAGTCCTCTACAGCTCAATCGACAACATCGATCGGGCCCAGATCGGAAATCGGCTGCGACCGATCGAGTGGGCGTTCGAAGTGGCCATGGTGTACGGCCGCCGGACGTTTCGAACTCCGAGCGGCGACCGCACCGGCACGGCCGAGATTCTGCTGATTGACGTCTTCCGGATGTCGCGAACCCGCCTGGATGTCTTCAAGAGCCGCCTTTGGCAGCACTTCGGCCTCGACTGCATGCGCTACGAAGGAGACTGGGGATTCGAGGAGTACGTGCGACTTGCCGAGCCGGCCTTCCACGCCGCCCTCGCGCTGCTGCGACCGGAGGAACTCCCCGCGGTGCTGTTGTCGCACGAGTTCATGGGACTGCCCGCGGCCTTCAAGTCGATTCTCGACGGACAGCAGGAGGTGCGGACTGCGTTCCATGCACACGAGTGCTCGACCGCGCGGCGCATCGTCGAACAGCATCCGGGACACGACCTCAGGTTCTACAACGCCCTCGACGAAGGCCGGCGGTTGAACCTCACCGTCGGCACCGTCTTCGGCGATCAGTCCGATTCGTTCCGGCATGCCCTGGTCAGTCGCGCCCACGTCTGCGACGCGATCCTCGCGGTGGGGAAGCGAGTCGCCGACGAGATGCACTTCCTCGATCGGCATTTCGATCATCACCACATCGATCTGGTGCACAACGGAATCCCGGCGCAGCGGGTCACGGTCGCAGAGAAGGAAGCAGCCCGCGCCCGCCTGGGCGATTGGGCCGAAGGTGTCGTCGGCTGGCGGCCCGATCTGCTTATGACCCATGTCACCCGTCCGGTGGTGAGCAAGGGGATCTGGCGCGATCTCGAGGTCTGTCACGAGCTCGATCGCACGCTCTCGGCAGAGGGCCGACGCGGCCTTCTCGTGATCCTGACGACTGCGGGCGGCACGCGCCGCGCCCAGGACGTCGCCTCGATGAAGGAGGAGTACGGCTGGCCCCTCGACCATCGCGAGGGCTATCCGGATCTGGTGGGCCCGGAGATTGACATCGCCCGCGACGTGGCGGCATTCAACACAAATCACTCGGCAATCAGGGCGGTGCTCGTGAATCAGTTCGGCTGGTCGGGAGAAGCGGTGGGGTGGCCTGCTCTCGAGATGAACATGGCCACGCTCAGGGTGGCGACCGACGTCGAGTTCGGGATGGCAACCTACGAGCCCTTCGGCATCAGTCCGCTCGAGCCGCTTGCAGCGGGAGCGATCTGCGTGATCTCGAGCGTCTGCGGGTGCAGCAACTTCGTCGAAGAAGCATCCCCCGGCGGTCACGAGAACGTGATCAGCGCCGACTACACCAGGTGGGAGGGCCCGCGCGATCTCGACCGCATCCTGGCCCTCGGAGGCCGCGAGCGCGGTCGCATCGAGCGCGACGTGGCCAAGGAGATCGCGGCCCGGCTTCTGGCCATCGTCCCTCGCGATGCTGCACAGCGGGCCCAGCGACTGGCTGCGGGACAGGCGATTGTGGCGCGGCTCGGCTGGGACGAGGTGCTGCGCAAACACATGCTTCCGACACTGCGTGCAATCGTCGCTCGCGGTTCGGCGTGAGCGGTTTGGGGGCGCCGCGCCGTTCGTGGGCGAGGCCTCGATTGCAGCGCCGTTTCCCTCGTACGATCGCCCCATGCCCCAGGACGAAGGCCCAAGCTCCGAGGATCTCGCCCGCTTCGGCGACGCCGCCGAGCGCGAAACCGGCTTCTGCCCCGACTGCGGCGAGGAAATCTGGGATCAGGCCGACGTCTGCCCCAAGTGCTTCAGCTACCTCGGCGGCCGCGTGGCCGCGAAACCGCCCTTCAACCAGTGGCTGCGCAATCGCTGGAAGACGCTCGTCGTCATCGCTCTTGTCGCGGCGATGGTGGTGGTGTTTGTGTTGTAGAGACTTCGGCTGCGCCGACCGGGCGCTTCGGCTGCGCCTCCGCTAATGAGGTGTGCCGCGTGCCCGGCACCTTTTTGTCGCTCGGCACGATCGATGCAGCGCGGGCTGCGCCCGCTGGGTCGATCGAGTCGAGCGGAGAAGGCAGGGGGGCCGTCCGCGCAACGTGAACCGAATCGCCGGATATGCCCAACGCCGTGATTCGTTCACGGCGTTGCGTGGCACCCAACGCGACGGCGTGACACCCGACGGGCGGGAGTGCCCCGGCTCAGACAACCAAAGAAAACGGCCCGCCAGAAGGCGGGCCGAGTCGAATGGACCCGGGGGGAGTTGAACCCCCGTGCCGAAACAGTCAGCAAGCCGCGTCTACGTGTGTGTCCGTCAATTGAATCTCGATTCGACATCCGCCGACGACGGGCATCCCGCCGAATCATGGCATACGAAGGTTTCGCTCCTCAGAGGCATGCCAGCCCTTTGGAGCTAGCCCGATGTGTACGCCCCGCACCCTATCGGGCGTGAGATGCGGAGCGTGCAACCTAATCAGGCTGCGAGAGCGTACTGCGTGTTGGCAGTTGTTGTGTTTGCATACTTTTTACGTGGCCAGCATGCTCCACGACACGCAACGACAAGCCTTCCCTGTCCGGTCGATACCGTTCGGGCCCAGTATGAGAAAGAGCGGAAACTTGCGTCGAGAGGATAGGCGACCAGACCCGCCGCCGAGCGCGTCTTGTCGCAGCTTCGCCTCAACTCGCCTCAACTCGCCTC
>CAYXKH010000129.1:0-4037 GCA_964465255.1 uncultured Isosphaeraceae bacterium | reverse complement strand
TCGCCTCAACTCGCCTCAACTCGCCTCCCAGCGCCGCGCCAGCAGTCGGGCCGCGCCGAGCAGGATCGCGGCGATTGCGAGCAGCACCGCGACCTGTGGCCAGAGCTCCCAGGTCGAAGCCTCATACCAGAAGACTTTCTGGTACCCGTCGAGCGCCCACGCGTTGAAGGTCACGAGGCCGAGATTCTGGACCCACTCCGGCATCATGAAACGCGGGAACATGCTGCCGCCCATCGCCGACATGATGAGGATGGTCACCGTCGAAACGGCCCCGAGCTGGGCTCGCGTTCGACAGACTCCGGCAAGCGTCAGCCCGAACGCCGCTGCGGCGGGGGCCGTCGCGAGGGTCATCACCACGAAGCCCCCGAGGTGCTCGAAGAGCTCCAGCTTGAACATGAACCAGCCCCATAAGAACATCACCGTGAGTTGAAGCGCCCCGACCGCCGAGTGGAAGAGCCACTTGCCGAAGATCACGGTCCCGACGCCCATGCCTGCGGAGAGGAGCCGCTCGAGCGTGCCGGCCTCCTGCTCTTCAAGGAGCGTGCCGGCGGCACCGCTCATCGAGAAGAGCAGAAACATCACCCCGGTGCCGGCGGCGTAGAAGGCGATCAGTCCCGAAGACTTGCTCTCTCCGAGCACGTCGACCGTGCGCACCGAGACCGGTCCGCCGAAGCCGGGAGTCGGCGTGCTCTCGGAAGGGTCCGCCTTCGGTGCCGATGCATTCGCTTCGACCGCGGGCGAAGTCGCCGCGGCTCCCGAACCCGCGGCTCCCGAAGCCGCGGCCCCCGAACTCGCGGCTCCCGAACTCGCGGCCTGCGCCGCCAGCAACACTTCGAGCCCCTTCACGGCCCGCTTCTGCTGGGGCGTGAAGCCGCCCGCGAACTTCTCGAAGAGCTCAAGCCCGCGTCCGGCGACCAGATCGGGCGCTGCCGTCATCGCGACCTTCTGCAGCAGCCCGGCGACCATCGGGCCGGCCACGGGGTCGCTGGTGTCGACCAGCAGATCGATCGAGGGCTCGCCGCCTCCGGTGAAGTCGCCGAAGCGGGCCTCGAAGCCGGGCAGCAGGATGACCGCCGCGGGCACCGTGCCGGCCCGCACCAGTGCAAGCGCCTGCTCGCGATCGAGCGGCTGCGGGAGGTCATCGATGACGGCGCTCACGATCACCCTGAGCCCCGGTTCGCGCTCGAGGGCTTCGACGAGTCGGCGACTGGCGCTGCTCTGATCGAGGTCGGCCACCGCAACGCGAATTCGCGAGGTGCCCTCGCGCCCCATGCCACCGAAGACCAGCGCGAAGATCGAGAAGAACGCAATCGGCAGCAGGAAGGTCAGCAGGAGCGCCACCCGATCGCGGCGAAGGGTGATCCAGGAGATGCGAAGCAGCGTGCGGATCATTCGCGAAGTTCCCGTCCGGTGAGGGCGATGAAGACCGAGTGAAGCGTGGGAGAGGTGAGTTGGATTTCTTCGACCCTGCCGCCGGCGGCGCCAATTGACGCGAAGAGCGGCGGCAGATCGCGGCTCACGTCCTCGATCCGCCCGACGAGCAGCGTGCCCTCGACTCGAAGCGCAGCGGCGTGGCCGAGGGCGCCGAGCAGCGCGGCATCGCCGGAGACGCGAAGCCTGACTTCATGGTGGCTGCCAATCGACGCGGCGATCAGTTCGTGAAGCGTGCCCGAGGCGATCGAGCGTCCATGGTCGATGATCACGATCCGATCGCAGAGCTGCTGGGCTTCATCGAGCTGGTGGGTGGTCAGAAGGAGCGCCGCACCGCCGGAGCGCAGATCCGCAAGCATCTCCCAGATCCGCTGCCGGCTCTGGGGATCGACTCCCACGGTCGGTTCATCGAGAAGGATGAGGTCCGGGCGATGGAGCACGCCGCAGGCGATGTTGAGCCGCCGCTTCATTCCGCCGGAGAAGGTGGCCGTGCGACTCTCGGCCCGGTCGGCGAGCCCGGTGAACGTCAAGGCCCACTCCACCCGCTCGCGGCGCGTCGCACCGCCAAGCCCGTGCAGCCCCGCGAACACCTCGAGGTTCTCGCGGGCAGTCAGAGTCGGGTAGAGGGCGATCTCCTGCGGCACGACGCCCAGGCGGCTCCGCGCCTGCCGGTCGGGCCCTGACGCTCCGCTGAGCGTCTGGCCGAAGAGCGCGATCGTCCCGCCATCAAGCTTCACTCGCCCCGCGATTGCCCGGATCAACGAGGTCTTGCCCGCTCCGTTGGGTCCGAGGAGGCCCAGCCACTCCCGCGGATGGACCTCGAGCGAACAGTGGTCGAGGGCGACCGTCTGCCCGTATCGCTTGCAGGCCTCGGAAATGAGCAGCATCGAGGGAACAATACCGACGCATGTCGCAACGCACTTCGATTCTCTTCATCTGCATGGGCAACATCTGTCGCAGCCCGCTGGCCGAGGGGCTCTTTCTCCACAAGATCAACGCCCGCCGGGTGGCCTCGCGCTTTCACGTGGACTCGGCCGGCACCGGGAACTGGCACGCGGGCGAACGACCCGATCCGCGGTCGCTCGAGGTGGCCAAGCGCCGAGGCGTGGCATTGCCAGGTCGCGCCCGGCAGGCGACCACGGAGGACTTCGCCCAGTTCGACCATCTGATCTGCATGGATGGCGTCAATCGACGCCATCTGATTGCGATGGGGGCGCCCGAGGCGAAGATCCGCCTTCTCCTCAGCTACGCACCGGAATGCGCAGTCACCGACGTCCCCGATCCCTACACCGGAGACCTCGATGGTTTCGAACTGGTCTTCTCGCTCGTCGACCGCGGCTGCGACGGACTGCTCGAGGCGCTGGCGCCGGAGTGATTGCCGTGGCAGCCTCGAGAGACCGACTCAGCCATTGCGCCGGGCGAAGTCGTTCATGAATTCCGCGAGTGCCACGCAGCCTTCGCGGGGCATCGCGTTGTAGATCGAGGCGCGCAGGCCACCGGCATCGCGATGACCCTTGAGTCCGTCGAGTCCGGCCTTGGTGGCCTCCTCGGCGAATCGATCGTCCTGGGCGGGAGTCGCCAGACGGAAGCTGACGTTCATCAGCGAACGACTCTCGACCTTCGCCAGGCCGCGGTAGTAGCCGCCCGACTGGTCGACTGCGTTGTAGAGGATCGCGGCCTTCTCGCGGTTGCGCGAGGCCAGGGCCTCGACGCCACCTTGGCGGATGATCCACTTGAACATGCGACCCATCAGATAGATGCCGAAGGTGTTGGGCGTGTTCGGGCGGGACTCGCCGGCGGCGTACGTGCGGTAGTCGAGCAGGCTCGGCAGACCCGGCCGGCCGCTCTCCATGAAGGCCCGATCGATCACCACGAGAACCATGCCCGAAGGGCCGATCTGCTTCTGCCCGCTGGCATAGGTGAGGGCGTGCCGCGCGAAATCGAAGGGCCGAGCGAAGATGTCGCTGCTGGCGTCGCAGATGAGGGGGATGAGCGGAGTCGATGCATGCTCCTTGGGCTGCGGCGGAGCGGCGAACTGGGTGGCGAAGACGGTGTTGTTCGAGCAGTAGTGGAGGTACGCAGCCTTGGCCGAGCGGCGAATCTCGCTCTCGACCGGGACGTGGTCGTAGCGCACCGGACGACCGTCGAAGGCGACATTGATCTCGGCCCGGAACAACCCCGCGACGATCCTGGCCTCGTGGATCGACTTGTGGGCCCAGACGCCGGTGTCGAGATAGTCGGCGACCGTCCCTTCGGGCAGGAAGTTCATCGGGATCATCCCGAACTGGAGCGTCGCCCCACCGGGAATGAAGAGGAACTCGTGGCTCGCGGGGACGCCGCCGACGGCGCGGCCATCGGCCACCGTCTCGGCCAGCAGTGCGTCGAACACCGGGCCTCGGTGGCTGTGCTCGAGGATGCCGACGCCGCTGCCCGCGAGATCCCAGACGTCGCGCTGCACCTCGCGCAGCACCTCTTCAGGAAGCGCCGCCGGTCCGGCGGAGAAGTTGAAGACCCGCCCGGAGGCGTGGTGGTAGACGGCGGCCGTCGGCCGAACGGGAGCAGGCGCGGAAGTCATGGGAGCAGAATAGGGAGGGGGAGGTGGAAGC
>CAYXKH010000128.1:5378-8776 GCA_964465255.1 uncultured Isosphaeraceae bacterium | reverse complement strand
GGGAGTTCGCGAACTCCCTGCAAGGAAGCCCTCTCGAAGGACTTCGTTCCACCGTCGGTCGAGATCACCACCGCTCAGACCGGTCATCGACTGAAAAGCACCACGCACCAGCTCCAGCCCGCCGCCGGAAGCGGCTGCGTCGCGCCCGCCCATCCACGCCGAAAGATCGGCGAGCAGTTCGATGCTCGAGCGGGCACCCTGGGTGTCGTCGATCATCGGGGCAATCAGCGGCTGGACGACCGTGTACGTGCCGTCGTTGGTGCGGGTGTCGCCCCAGCTTTCGTACCCGTGCGGGCGAGGCAGATGCCAGGTGCAGCGGCGACCGGTTTCGTCGCGATACAGCCCGAGATGAATCGAGGTCGGGACCTTGGCCAGGGCCGCCGTGAAGTCAATGTCCGCCGGGGCGGTGTAGACCGGGTTGGCGCC
Source organism: uncultured Isosphaeraceae bacterium (assembly GCA_964465255.1). Lineage (GTDB taxonomy): Bacteria > Planctomycetota > Phycisphaerae > Phycisphaerales > SM1A02 > CAYXKH01. The sequence continues at coordinate 8,350 of CAYXKH010000128.1, read as the reverse complement.
GAGCACGACGAGGGTCGTGACCGAGCCATCGACCAGTGCATCGCGGACGGCGCGGATCGCCGCCGTGTTGCTCGGTCGATTGACTTCGCTCTCGGCGGTGTAGCTGACCCCGCGACCGACCGCGCCAAGCGCTTCGTTCATCGCTGCGGCGAGGGCATGCACTTCCGCCGGCTGGTGCCGCCCCGCAACCACGATGGCGTCGCCCTTGGCTTCGGCGAGGTCCTTGACCAGGAGTTCGATCACTTCCTTGCCGTGGGCATCGAGCGGGTTGGCGATCTCCCGGCTGGCCAGCGCTGCCAGCGGGCCGGCGAGAGCACTCGCCAGGGCTCCGGTGGTCGCGTCGCCGCCGCCGCCGAGGGCCGCGAGGAGCTGGCTGGCAACCAGGGCCGCCACGCTCGGAACATCGCAGGAACGCAGCGGAATCCGCTCGTCCGAAGCGACGCCGGTGATGGTCGCGCCACTGTCGAAGGCGTACAGACGACTCATCGTCGCCTGCGCCGGATCCGACGTCGCCACTCGACGGGTGCGGGCGAATTCGCGGGCGTGCCGCACCGCATCGGGATGGTCCAGGAGGAAGTCGGCGTCGAGACTCAGGACCACCTTCGCGGAGCGCCGGGCGGTGCCTTCAGCGCCGCTGTCGAAACTCAGATGAACACGGTGCGGCGCCCCGAGTGCGATGCGCGTTCCTTCGCGCTCGGCGTCGTCGTTGACCGGTTCGAACTCGAACCAGCGGGACTTCGGGAACTCCTTGAGAAGGCGCTCACGCAGGCCCTGGCGGGTCGGCGAGGCCGAGGCTTCCGCGAGGACGGCCAGTCCCGCACCAGCGGCGGCACCGATCGACTTGAAGTGCGGCACCGCGAACGCGGCAAATGTGGCCCAATCTGAGGCAGTCTCGGGAGCGGTCCCATCAGCCGTCCGAGCAGCGGTCCCAGCAGCCGTCCCAGCAGCCGTCCCAGCAGCGGTCCCATCAGCCGTCCCAGACTTCCCGCCGCGGTGCACTTCGCGACTGCGATCCTGGTCGTAGAGATCGAGGATGCTGGCCTGCACGATCGCCGAGGAGCGCCCGCCGCTGGTCGGATGGGCGTCGTTGCCTTCGATCTTGATCGGGCGGCCGTCGTAGCTGCTGGCCAGCACGGCGAAACCGCATCCGCCGATCTCGAGGCCGGTGGCGTACTGCACGGTCTCACCGGGAATGCGGTCCTCGGGTCGCGATGCGTAGGGGACGATCTTCTCCTCGGGCCAGCGGCGGCAGCCCGAAAGGGCCAGCCCCGCGAGCGCGAAGGACGCACCCATCACCTTGATGAACTGGCGTCGATCCTCGCCGGTGACGAGGTCGGTGGCCGAGCTTGGGAACTCGTTCTCGACGATCTCCCGGAACTCGGGGCTGTCGGCGAACTCCTCGAGGCTGCGCCAGTAGGCACCCTTGGCCCGGATCGAGTCCTTCCGAGAGCCGGCCGAACCACCGGAGCATCCCACGGTCTCGACAGGTCCTGCAGTTGCGGTGGCGTGCATGCTGTGCATGGCGTGATCGATTCCATCCGCGCCTGCGGCGGAGCGGCCTTCCAACGAAGCCGCCCCTGAGACCACGGTGGAGCCCTGGTCGGTGCTGTTCAGCGATGGCATGTGGAGCAGTTCTGAGAGGGCTGGATGTTGAAGAGTTCGCGGAGTGACAGCCGCTCGTCGCGGGTGAGCTCGATCTGCGGATCCCAGGCCAGATTCGTGATCTGCGAGACCGGCCGCAGATTCGGCTCCGGATTGCGATGGCACTCGAGGCACCAGCCCATGCTCAGCGGAGCGCTCTGGGCCACGATCTCCATCTGATCGACGCGGCCGTGGCAGGAGACGCAGCCGACGCCGCGATTCACGTGGGCGGCGTGGTTGAAGTAGGAGAAGTCGGGGAGGTCGTGCACGCGGATCCACGGCACGGGCAGGCCCGACTGATAGCTCTCGAGGATCGGCGCGAGCTTGGGGCTTGCCACATGAATCTGGGTGTGGCAGTTCATGCAGGTCTGAGTCGGCGGCACCGCGGCATGGGCCGAACGCTCGACGGTGTTATGGCAGTAGCGGCAGTCCATGCCCAGCGCCCCGGCGTGCAGGGCGTGCGAGAACGGAACCGGCTGCGTGGGCATGTAGCCGACATCCGTGGTCTTCGGACTGAATCCGTACGCGACCATGAGCACCACATAGAGCGGTGCGGTCAGGGCCACCAGGATGATGGTCGGCAACAGGAGGTTCGACCACTTCGGAAAGATGTAGCGGCTCATCGTTCGTGCCTTTTTTCACAAAGTCGTGCGATAGTACCGATGCCCGCACGCTGGGTCAATCGACGCCAACGGCAGGCAGACCTATTTCAAGAGCCTCAGGAGCCCCACGACGCTCGGGGCTAAATCAGAAAAACGGGGATGCCGAACAGGGGGCGGATGATAGTTGAACCATCTCGGCTCGCAACAGCCGCCGAGTGCTTACCTTGGCGGCCGTGTCGTTCGCCGCATCGCTCGACCGCAGGCTCGTGGGCGCTCGAGTCGTGGCGTCGACCCGCCTCGAGGTCTTCTCGTGGCTGTCCATTCGAGCCGCGCGTCGGCTCCGAACCCACGGCGCCGAGGAGTTCGTCGCGCTGTTCGAGGCCCGCGAGCAATCGCTCTCGACCGCCACCCCCGAGGGGGTCGCCTTCCCCCACGCACTGGGGTCCGGGATCGAACGATCCCTCGCGGGCGTTCTGACCCTTTCGGAACCAGTCAGATGGGACCATCGCCATCCGCCGACCCAACTGGTGCTGGCCACGATCGGCCCGCGGGACACCCCGCATCTGCATGTCCGCCTGCTGGCCGAGATGGCCACCATGGCGGCGGACCGAACCCGCCGCGAACAACTGCTGGCGGCGCCGAGCGACGAGGCGCTTCTTGAACTCCTTCGCACATTCGCGGACGACGCTGCCCGCTGACGGCCCCATGCGGAACCCCATGCGGAACCCC
>CAYXKH010000128.1:0-5278 GCA_964465255.1 uncultured Isosphaeraceae bacterium | reverse complement strand
TTCGCGGACGACGCTGCCCGCTGACGGCCCCATGCGGAACCCCATGCGGAACCCCGTGTGCGACGGGGCTCGGGCCCCCCTTTGAGCGGACTCGCCCCGCACTCGAGTTCCCCACGCCACTCCCATGATCGACACTCACTGTCACCTCACGTTTCCGCAGTTCGCCGGCCGGGCCTCCGAGATCCTCGACGCCTGCGAGTCCGTCGGCGTGCGGCAGGCGATCACCATCTCGACCACCACCCAGGATTGCCTCGCGGCGCTCGCGGTGGCCGAGAGCGATCCGCGGATCTGGTGCACCGCCGGCGTCCATCCGCTGCACAGCGACGAGCCGCTCGAATGGGAGAACCTGCGCCGCGTCGCGGCCCGACCTCGCTGCGTGGCGTGGGGCGAACTGGGCCTCGATCGGCACTACGACGATCCTCCGCAGCCCGTGCAGCGGCGAGTCCTCGAGGAGCAGTTGAGTCGAATCGCTGCCTGGAGCCGCGAGGGTCTCGACAAGGTCATCGTGATCCACTGCCGCGAAGCCTTCGAGGACCTCATCCCGATTCTCGTCTCCAGCGGATTCCCGCCGGAGCGCTTCGTCTTTCACTGCTTCACCGGAACGCCCGAAGAGGCCCGGAAGGTGCTCGACTTCGGGGCGTCGATCTCCTTCACCGGCGTCGTGACCTTCGGAAACGCCCGCGGTGTCGCCGAGGCTGCGCGACTCGTTCCGGAGGATCGAATCATGGTCGAGACCGACGCGCCGTTCCTGAGTCCGGAGCCGGTGCGCACCATGCGGCCCAACTCGCCGGTCAACGTGGCCCACATCTATCGCTTCCTTGCGGCGCTGCGGAAGGACCCGGACTTCGCCGAGCGCGCCACCGCCAACGCCACCCGATTCTTTGGTCTCGGCGACGCCGCAGGCGCGTGATCCCAATCCGCTCTACCCTGCCGCCGTGACCGCCCGTCCACGACAGACGAACTCGTCCGATGGCGCGACGATGAGCTTCGGCGATCACCTCGACGAGCTCCGCAAGCGGGTGTTGCTGGCGGTGGCCGTGCCGCTGCCTCTGGCGGTGCTCCTCTTTCTGGTGGCCGAGCCGATCCGAAACTTCATGTGCCGGCCGCTGGTCTTCGCCCTTCAGACGAATCGCCTGCCGGTGCAGCTCCAGGCGCTGAATCCAATCGAAACGGTGATGATCGACATGAAGCTCGGGCTGATCCTCGGCCTGATCATCTCGGCCCCGTGGATCCTCTATCAGGGGTGGCTCTTCATCGCCCCCGGGCTCTTCCGAAACGAACGGCGTTTCGTGCAGTTCCTGCTGCCGGCGAGCGGGGTGCTCACGATCCTCGGCGTCTCGCTCCTCTACTGGCTGATGCTCCCGCTCATGCTGCGGGTGCTGGTCGGTTTCGGCGTCAGCGAGGGCCCGCTGGCGCTGCCTCCGCCGCGCTCGACCGAGGCGGCGCTGGTTGCCCCGAGCGGCGGGGAACCACCGACGATGGTCGAGCCCTCGCCACCGCGCGAGATCGTTCCTGCGCTCACCATTCCAATGCTCCTCGAGCATCCGCCCGAGCGCGCTCCCGGCAGCGTCTACATCAAGATCCCCGAGCACATGCTCTGCGTCGTCGTCGAAGAGGCCGGGACGATCGAGACGCTGATGACCCCGCTGAGCCGAGCGACCTTGGTGGCGCAGCAGTACCGGCTGAGCGAATACGTGAACTTCGTGCTCTTGATGAGTGCGGCGATGGCGGTCACGTTCCAGACTCCTCTGGTCATCCTGCTGCTGGGCTGGATCGGAATCCTGCGGCTCGAGACGCTTCGCGCCAATCGCAAGTACGCCCTGATGGGCTGCGCGGTGGTCTCGGCGATCATCACCCCGCCCGATGCGGTCTCGATGATGCTGACTCTCGTTCCGCTCTACCTCCTCTACGAGGTCGGCATGCTGCTCCTCCAGTGGCTGCCGGCCTCGCGCATCGCCGGGGCCACCGACCCCGCCCGGGACGAGAGCACCCGTCCGCGCTCGACGACCGCCCGGCCCAAGCCGGTCCCGGCCCCCGGCGCCGTCTCTCGAACCGACGGCGCAGAAGGCGACACGTGAGCCGGGCCCAAGGCAACCGCGCGGCCCGTGGGCGGACCCTCGCACGCCTGCGCCGCGGCAGCATGGCGGCCCTGCGAACCGCCGGCGGACCGGCGAACGGGCTCTCGATTGTCGACATCCGCATGCTGGAGCGGGCGCTCCGCCTCGCCCGCAAGGCCGCGGCGCTCGGCGAGGTGCCGGTCGGCGCCGTGGTCTATCGCGACGGCAAGGTCGTTGCCGAAGCGTTCAACCTGCGCGAGACCACCCACGATCCCGTCGGGCACGCCGAACTCGTGGCCATAAAGGAAGCAGGTCGCCGCCTCGGACGCTGGCGGCTCACCGGCTGTTCCCTGGCCGTCACCCTCGAACCCTGCGCCATGTGCGCGGGCGCCATGGTCAACGCCCGGCTCGATCGAGTGATCTACGGCGCCACCGATGCCAAGGCCGGAGGCTGCGAGTCGCTCTACGCAATTGCCAGCGATCTGCGCCAGAACCATCGGCTGACGATCCACAAGGGAATCCACGCGGCCCGCTGCGCCCGAGTGCTGAGCACCTTCTTCCGAGGCCGCCGCCTCGAACAACGCGCGGCCCGGCAGCGCGAGCAGCCTGTGGCGAAAGTGCTTGAGGAGTGAGAACGAACACGGTGCCGAAGATCAGGGAGCCGTCGCGCCGCCGTACCCAAGGGATCTACCGCAGGCGACGGCGACCCACAGCCCAATTGAGAGCTTCGGGATCGTGCTCGTTCGTAGCCCGAATGACTTTCGCCAGAGGCTGCGAGGCGTCCACGAAGCGTGCGGCATCACTGAGCGGATCACGTTGTGGTTCCCTCGAACGTCGTCCGGAAGCGCCCTGTTCATGTCGGCGATGATCACGGGCAGGCGGTTGCCGAAGAGTCCATACGCCTTGCCGAGGTTGCCGCCCTGGGCTGGGCCGGGGAGAGGGCGATCAATGCTGTTGCGGGGTGTCTGTCATGCCGATACCCTGTGCGGGAGCCAGCGGACGAAATTCGGCTCCATGCCGTGTGGTCGGCGCAAGCGGACCCTATATCCCTGGCTCCTTTTTGATCGATTCCGCCGTCAGAGGTTCGTCACGGGTGTAGTAGCGCCCCGTGAAGGACTTGCGGCGGTCGTCGACGTCCACGATCAGGCTGATGTGCGTCCAGAGCGGGGAGAGGAACCGATCCTCCCGCTTGGTGTAGACCCGCTGAAGCGCCCAAAGGAAGTAGTCCACCGCTTGCAGCGGGCCGGAAGCGGCGCTCGCCAAATTGGTCACCTCGATGGGCGCGTCGGCGTCGATCTTCCAGGACTTTCGGAAGATCACGCGGGCCCCCTCCAGCGCAGCTTTCAGAGCGGCGGTGCGATCCGCAGCCCCTCGGCTGGCGAAGCAGATCCGATAGCCAGCGGCCTGGTGCAGGCGGTTCTTGAAGAGCCGCGTGACCATCTCGTCGTAGAGGCGGTTCGGAGTGTAACGATACCCCTCGCTCTGCCTGTTCAGGTTGCGGACTTGGTTCACGATCGAACGCTTGTCACGGATGACAGCCTGAAATCGCACGTCCTGCTGCGCGAGCAACTGGAAGACGAGCATCCTGATCTCTGGAACGTCGTCCTTGGCGTGGAACGCGATGGCCGTCTTTTGACGCTCGGGTTTCAGAGACTCGATACCACGGAAATAGGGATCAGCCAAGATCCGCGCACGGAGTTCGCCAAGTGCTGCGGAGAGTCCTGCGGGATCGGGGACATCCAACACGCCGAGCGCAAAGTGCGTGGAACACCCCTCGCTGCCGACGATCACGCGTCCCTTGCAATCGAAGAGCGTGCCGTCGCCGTGCTCATCGACGAAGTAGTGACGAACGTCGCCGCTCATGCCGTCACCGCTTTGTTCATGTCGCGACAGGACTGGACCACCCAACCAGCGGCCGCCAGCCTCGCGTCGATCTTCTCGCGTGCTCGCTCTTCAGGTGTGGGCATCGCGCCCTCGCTTCCGAGCAGCGCTCGGTGCGCCGTGCACCAGCCACCGAACGATCGACTCCCTCAAGTACCGCCGATGCCTATCCACCTTGTGGCCCGGGATCGTGCCCGCCGGGGCGAGCGTGTACATCGTCCGCTTGGCGATCTTCAGGGCGATCACGAGCTCGTCGATCGTGAAGACAGCGTCGGTCGGGATGGTGGCCCGGCCCGCAGAGGCGGGCCATCCAGTCAATGGCAACTTACGGGGGCTCGGCTGACGGCAGGACGCGGCCATGCGGGCATGAGACGGGCCGAGGAAGTTGCTGTCAACTGATCCGCCAACCACGCGATGAATCCCCCTCTCGCAGTCTCCGGGAGTGGCATCTCCCGGCTGACGGGTGTCACGTTTCCGGGGTGATTTGACGCCGTGGTCCGATCGTCCGAAGCTCCTCTGCGTGTCAACGCCTGCGAACGCCCGTCCCCCTCGCCTCGTCTGCTTCGACCTCGGTGGTGTGGTCGTGCGCATCTGCCGCACCTGGGAGGAGGGCTGCGCCGCCGCGGGCCTTCCGCGTCGCCGCATGGAAGAGCGCGAGGCAACGCGGGCGGCGCGGCATGCGGCAGTGGTCGAGTTCCAGACCGGGCGCATCGATGGGCCGACCTTCGCCCAGCGGATCAGCGCAATCCTGAATGGCGCCTACACCGCGGAGGAGATTCTCACGGTTCACCGAGCGTGGATCCTCGGCGAGTACCCGGGAGTCGGGGCGGTGATCGAAGCCCTGCACGCTCAGGGCATCGAGACGGGCGTGCTCTCGAACACCAACTCGGAACACTGGAGCGATCTGGAGCGCTTCGGCTCATTCCTCGCCCTGCGCAATCGACACGCGTCCCATCTCCTCGGACTGCACAAGCCCGATCCGGAGATCCACCGGGCCTTCGAGCGGCTGGTCGGCGCCTGCGGGAGTGAGATTCTCTTCTTCGACGATCTAGCGGAGAACGTCGATTCCGCGGCCGCAATCGGCTGGCGCGCCGTGCGCATCGATCCCGCAGTGGTGGATACGGCGGAGCAGATGAGGGACGCGTTGCGCCGCGTGGGATTGGGAGGGATGGGATAGACGCGTCAGGGGGCAGGGAGCAGGACGGATGGCAGCGGGTTGCACGATTGGATGCCACCTCGGAGTTCCGGAGTCAAAGGCCCCGAACGCCTCGCCTGTACGCGATTGGGCAACCCGCTGCCATCCGTCCTGCTCCCTGCCCCCTGACGCGTCTATCCCATCC
>CAYXKH010000127.1:4109-8885 GCA_964465255.1 uncultured Isosphaeraceae bacterium | reverse complement strand
TCGATGCCTCGCACACAGAATTTCTGACAGGTCCAGGTCCGGTCCAGTCCGCAGCGCACGCATCATGTCGTGCAACCCCTTGCCATCTTTCCCTGCTCCCTGCCCCTTGCAATCTTTCCCTGCCCCCTGCTCCCTTCCCCCCGGCACCACCCCTTGCCCCTGGTGAGTCTCCCCGCTATCCTCCGTCCCTTCCGCGCGACCCGGAACGTCTCCGGGTCCGTGTTCTTTTTCGCCCTCTCGACGTCAGTCAGTCCATGCCGACGATCAACCAGTTGGTTCGCAAGCCGCGTGTGAAGCCTGAGGCCAAGTCCAAGGTCAAGGACATCGACGCGTGCCCGCAGAAGCGAGGCGTCTGCCTCCAGGTGCGCACCGTCACCCCGAAGAAGCCGAACTCGGCCCTTCGCAAGGTCGCCCGTGTGCGCCTCTCCAACGGCAAGGAAATCACCGCCTACATCGGCGGCGAAGGCCACAACCTCCAGGAGCACTCGATCGTGCTCGTTCGCGGCGGTCGCGTCCGCGATCTCCCGGGTGTGCGCTACCACGTCGTCCGCGGCTCGCTCGACTGCCTCGGCGTCGAAGGCCGCAAGAAGGGCCGTTCGCTCTACGGCGTCAAGCGCGGCAAGAAGAAGTGAGTTGGCGAGCGATTCGTCGCTCCGCCTCCGCGTCGCCCCCGTTCGCCAGTCCACCGTCCTCGTCGGTTTGTCCCCCGTTTTCTCGCGTTTGTCCCTCAATTTTGGCGAGTAATCGAAGCGCCTGCTCCACCACTTCACACTGGTGACGCGCTTCGGTGAAGAGTCGCCCAGGAGCACCTCAGCAATGGCCGGAAGAATCACTCGCAGCGATCAGCAGCTTCGTCCCGATCCCCGTTTCGCGGACAAGACGCTCTCGAAGTTCATCAACTGCGTCATGAGCGATGGCAAGAAGGCAGTCGCGATCCGCGTCGTCTACGACGCGATGGACGAGATCCAGCGGCGCCTCGACAAGGACAAGCCGGAGAATCTGCCAAAGACCTCGATCGAGGTCTTCCACAAGGCCCTCGAGCGAGTTCGCCCCGAAGTCGAAGTGCGCTCCAAGCGCGTCGGTGGTGCCAACTACCAGGTGCCGATGCAGCTCAACAAGCGCCGTCAGCAGTCGCTGACCTTCCGCTGGATCATCGGCGCCGCCCGCGACGAGAAGGGCAAGCCCATGGCCATGCGTCTCGCCAAGGAGCTGTACGAATCAGCCCTCGGACAGAGCAAGGCCTGCACGACCCGCGAGAACACCCACAAGATGGCCGACGCCAACAAGGCGTTTGCGCACTTCGCGTGGTGAGTGGGGCGGGAGCAGGGACCAGGAAACAGGAACTAGGAATGAGGGGCGGGGTGAGAAACCTTGCCCTCATTCGTTTTTTGCACGTTCATGCCATCCCACGCCAGCCGCATTCCACCCGGCAATCTCGCGTCGAGATCGGCGTGATCGATGTCATGGGTCATATGCACGAAGAGGGTCTGCTCGGCGCCGACCTCGGCGGCGATGTTCACCGCGTCGTCGACGGTGAGATGCGTGGGATGCTTGCGATAGCGGAGCATGTCGAGCACCAGCGTTTGCAGCCCGGTCAGCGCCGACCACGTGCCCGCTGGGATCGCCGAGACATCGGTGCAGTAGGCCAGCGGCAATGGCCCCGGCTGCTCGGCGGCGATTCCTCCATTCGCGTCGATCGCCTCGATGCGAAATCCAAGAATCGGCAGATTGCCGTGCAGCAGTTCGATTGGCAGGACGCGGATTCCGTGAAGGTCGATGGTGGTGCCCGCCTCGATCAGGACGGGAATCAGGGTGGCCACGAAGGAGTCGTTGGGATTGCGATCGCGCTCGAAGATGTGGCGATAGACCCGCTGCAGATGCTCCATCGTGCTGCGGTCGGCGTGGACCGGAATCGGCGCTCGCATCAGGGCGTTGAATCGGCGGACCTCGTCGAGCCCGAAGGTGTGATCGACGTGGTTGTGGGTGTAGAGCACCGCATCGCAGCGGACCAGCTTCGCGCGCAGGGCCTGCTCGCGGAGATCCGGCGATGTGTCGAGGAGGATGACCCGCGCCTGCCCCACCGCGTCGACGAAGCGCAGGGCCGCGGAGGTCCGCAGCCGACGGTTCCGCGGATCGATTGACGTGCAGACGGCGCAGTCGCAGCCGATCAGCGGAACACCCGCCGAGGTGCCCGAACCGAGAATGGTCAGTTCGACGTCGCGAATCACGCGCGAGCGTAGGGAGTGCGGTTCAGGTCTTGATCGGGCCTTGGGGGACCACCGCCCGAACGAAACTGCTCTACGATCCGCCCCATGACGCTGAGCGTGCGCAGACTGCTCTTCGTCGCCGTGATCCTCGTGAGCGGCGCAGTCATCGCATTCGTGCTGCGAGAGGTGCCCTGGGCGTGGATGTCGGCGATTGCCGCAAGCGTCGCCGCGAGCATCTTCCTTCTCCTCTGGCCGGCGGCGCCGATGCCTCTGGTCGAAAGCGACGACATCGGTTCGCTCGACCGCAATCGTCAGCTCGAGCTGGTGCGCGGCACGAGTCTTCAGCTTCGCGAGATGAAGTACCGCTACTCGGTCAGACCCGATCACGGCACTCGCGACGCCTTCAGCGCTCGGGTGAACGAGATCCAGCTCGGCTTCGTGCCGGTGGTGATCCTCGACAACCACACCGACAAGCAGGGACTCGGCTACGTGGCCTTCGTCCACGACGGACGGCGCTGGCGCGGTCCCGGTCTGCCCTGCGCCGGCTCGCGCACCGACGCAATGGCCCACGCCGCCCGCTGCGTCGAACCGCTGGCAGGAATCGAGGACTCGCGCGCGTGAGCGACGTTCTTCGCATTCTCGACGTCAATCTGAATCGAGCCCGCGAGGCGATCCGCGTGCTCGAGGACGCCGCCCGGTTCCTGCTCGATGACCAGTCGCTCACCATGCGATTGAAGTCGCTTCGGCACCGGCTCACGGAGGCCGCCGAAACGCTGCCGGATCTGACCGGCGCGAGAGACACTCCGGGTGATGTCGGGACGGACCTCACCACCTCGGGCGAGCGCACTCGAAGCGGCCTTCGAGACGTCGTCATCGCCGCAGCCAAGCGCCTCGGCGAGGCCCTCCGCTCGCTCGAGGAATACGGCAAGCTCGTCGATTCCGACTTCGCCGCGACGATCAAGCAGCTTCGCTACACCAGCTACGACGTCGAAGCCGAGGTCGTCGCTCGTGTTCCCATGGGCGCCCCGCAGTGGAAGGTCTGCCTGCTCCTGACCGAATCGCTCTGCGACCATCGCTCATGGCGCGAGGTCGCGGTCGCGGCCGTCGCCGCCGGCGTCGATGCCATCCAACTCCGGGAGAAGTCTCTCACCGACGCGGCGCTGCTGACACGGGCGCACGAGCTGGTGGGGCTCGCCGGATCGACCTGCGCGGTGATCATCAACGATCGACCGGACATCGCCCTCCTCTGCGGCGCCGCTGCTGTCCATCTCGGCCAGGACGATCTGGCGATTGCCGAGGTTCGTCGACTCGTCGGTCGACGGCTGCTGATTGGCGTGAGCACCCACGACCACGGCGAGGCCGCGCGGGCCATCGCCGCGGGGGCCGATTACTGCGGCGTCGGCGCAATGTTCGCAACCGGGCTCAAGCCCGATCGGGTGCCCTCGGGCGTCGAGTTCCTCCGAACCTTCATCGCCGCTCACCCGCACACGCCTCATCTGGCAATCGGCGGCATCACTCCCGACAACGTCTCCACACTGGTCGGCGCCGGCGGTCGGGGCATCGCCGTGAGCAGCGCCGTCTGCGGGGCGAGCGATCCGGGTCAGGTGATTGCACGGTTACGCAAGGCACTCGACGAGGGACGCTCGACCGGCGATAGACTCGACCCTTGACCGCGGCTGACACCCCAACTGCGACTTCACCTTCGAACGGGAGACCCACCACCATGCCCTTCACGCTTCCCGAACTTCCGTATGCCGCCAACGCACTCGAGCCGGCAATCGATGCCAGGACGATGGAGATCCATCGCACCAAGCATCACAACGCCTACGTCACCAACCTGAACAAGGCCCTCGAGGCGCACCCAGACTGGGCCGGCAAGTCGATCGAGGAGATCTGTGGCAGCATCACCTCGGTGCCCGAGGCAGTCCGCACCGCAGTTCGCAACAACGGCGGCGGTCACTACAACCACTCGCTCTTCTGGCAGATCATGGCTCCGAACCACGCCGCGGCGAACGGCGCCGGCGGCGGCGCCCCCACCGCCGCGCTCGCCGCCGCCATCGACAAGGCCTTCGGTTCCCTCGACAAGTTCAAGGAGACCTTTGCCGCCGCAGGCGCCACCCGCTTCGGCTCAGGCTGGGCCTGGCTCGGCGTGAAGCCCGACGCCAGCCTCTGCGTCTGCTCGACGCCGAATCAGGACAACCCGCTCATGACCGGCGTGGTCGACTGCGTCTGCGTGCCGATCCTCGGCCTCGACGTCTGGGAGCACGCCTACTACCTCCACTACCAGAACCGCCGCCCCGACTACATCACCGCGTGGTGGAGCATTGTGAACTGGAGCGAAGTGGCGAAGCGCTTCGCGGCGGCGGGCGGGAAGTGACGCGGACGCGGTAGGGAGCAGGGAGCAGCAATGGGTTGCACGACTTGGTGCGTGCGCGGGGGAGCTGGACTCAGCGCCGCCGAGCGGCGCCGTGCGACGCGCACTTACCCAACCGTGCAACCCATTGCGATCTGTGCTGCTCCCTGCTCCCCGTCGGCGCAGCCGACGCGCCCCAGTCGGCGCAGCCGACGC
>CAYXKH010000127.1:0-4009 GCA_964465255.1 uncultured Isosphaeraceae bacterium | reverse complement strand
AGGGAGGATCGCAGAGGGTTGCACGGTTGGATACGGGCGCGGGGTACCCGCACTTTGTGGCCTCATCCGCGCGCCAGCCCCGAATCGTGCAACCCTCTGCGATCCTTGCTGCCCCCTGCCCCCGGTCTCTGCTCTACTCTTGAACGTGCCTGCGCCGAGCTCTCCGCGACGAATACGCCGAGTCGAAGGGACGATTCTCTCCTTCGACGATCGGGACGGTGGTCCGACCTGCAGCTCGGTCGACATCGTCGATGGTCGCATCCACGGCGTTGATCTGCCGCGGGGCGCGGGCTCAGGTGCGAGCGACGAGGTCTTCGTCGCTGGCGATGGCGTCGTCCTGCCGGGGTTGATCGACGCCCACCTCCATCTCATTCTCGGGGGCCTCTCGCTGACCGCGCTCGACCTCTCGGGCGTGACCTCTCGAGCTGCGTTCGAGGCCGCCATCGCGGCGCGGCACGCCGAGCTTCCCGCCCAAGCGTGGCTCGAAGCCATCGGGTGGAGCGAGGCCAACTGGCCGGGACGAGAAGCGCCGGATCACACCTGGCTCGCCGCTGCAGGCAATCGACCTGCGATTGCCTGGCGAATGGACCACCACGCCTGCCTGGTCAATCGACCGGTCCTCGAGGCGCTCGACCTCCGCGGTGATCCACCCGGTGGTCGCATCGTTCGCGCAGCGGATGGATCACCGTCCGGCCTCCTCCAGGAAGCCGCAGCGTGGGATCTCGCCCGACCGCGTGTCCCATCGCCGACGGTCGAGCAGAAGCGAGTCGCGGTACTGGCGGCCCAGCGACTTCTCAATCGCGTCGGCCTGACCACCGTCGGTTCGATGGAGAACGCCGAGGATCTTCGAACGGTGATCGACCCGCTGCGCCGCGAACTGTCGGTGCGCATCCAGGCCACGCTCATGGATCGCAACTGGCTTGATGGCGCCCCGCCCCAAGCCCATCCCAAAGCCCATCCCGAGGCCCATCCCGAGGCCCATCCCCAAGCCCGCACCGCGGGTCTGGCCCTCGCGGCGTGCGTCAGCGGCGATGAATGGCTGGCCATCATCGGCTTCAAGGCCTTCCTCGACGGAACGCTCGGGTCGCGGACCGCCCGGATGCTCGATGGCTACAGCGACGATTGCTCGAACCACGGCACCTTTGTCGAGCTCGCGGAGAGTGGCCGACTCGGCGAATGGATCCGCGCCGTCTCCGAGTGCGGCCTCTCCCCCAGCATGCATGCAATCGGTGACGCCGCCCTGCGCCTCGCCCTCGACGCCGCTGACCTCGTGCCGGAGGCGCATGTCCGAATCGAACACGCCCAGACGGCCCATCCTCGCGATGTGGTTCGATCGCGCGGGCGATGGCTCAGCATGCAACCGCTGCACAAGGCCGACGACGGTCGGTATGCGCACCATCGACTTGGTCCGGAGCGGATGGACCGGTTCTTCGTCTTTCGCGACTTCCTCTCCGCCGGCGCGCATATGGCCTTCGGAAGCGACTGGCCAATCGTCTCGCCCGATCCATTGCGTGGAGTCCGAGCCGCGGTGACCGGTCTCACGCTGGCGGGAGAGCCTGTCGCCACGCGGCAGAACCTGCGACCCGTCGAGGCCCTGCTCGCCTACACGCGCGACGCTGCCGCGTGCCTGCGATGCGAGGATCGCGGCGTCATCCGCCCCGGCGCCCTGGCCGATTTCACGATCCTCTCGCACGACCCGATGACCGCCGACTGGATCAACGACCCACCCACGGTGGTGGCCACCATCGTCGGCGGCGTGGTTGTCCACCAGCACGCCCCGCGGTGAACGGCGGCTCTGAAGTCATCCGCGACGGTCGCAGGTGGGCCGCAACACTGCGCGCTACCGTGGCCCCTATGACCGAGCCCCGCCCGCTCAGCCATCTCGACGCTCACGGCCATGCCCGCATGGTCGATGTCGGCGCAAAGCCACCGATTGTTCGGCGGGCGACCGCCTGCGGCGACTTCGTCGCCCGTCGGGAGACGCTCGATCGACTCTTCGCCGGGCAGCTCCCCAAGGGTGAAGCCCTGGGCACGGCGCGGATTGCCGGAATCCTGGCGGCCAAGCGCTGTGACGAGCTGATTCCGCTCTGCCACACCCTGCCCCTCGACCAGGTCGGAGTGGAGTTCGAACGGGTGGCGCCCGATCGGCTTCGAATCACCGCGACCGCCTCGACCGTCGCTCGCACGGGAGTCGAGATGGAGGCGCTCGTCGCCGTGTCCACCGCTGCGCTCACGCTCTGGGACATGACCAAGGCCGTCGACGATTCGCTTCGAATCGACGCCATTCGACTTCTCGAAAAGCGCAAGGCCTCCGTTGGGGCAAGCCTTGGCGACGACGCCGAGGAGCCCACCGCATGAGCGCCTGGTGGGTTCATCGCGAGTGGGAGGACTTCGGCCCCGTCTTCGTCTTCGCCCATGTCTTCTGGGTGATCATGGCCATCGTGCTCCACGAGCTCGCCCACGGATACGCGGCGATCTGGCAGGGTGACGACACGCCCCGCCGGCTCGACCGCATGACCCTCAATCCGCTGGTGCACATGGGACCGGCGTCGCTTCTCGTCTTCGCCGTGATCGGCATGGCCTGGGGCGTGATGCCCGTCAATCCCTCGAACTTCCGATGGCGGCGCTACGGCCGAATCGTCGTCGCCGCTGCTGGACCGGCGATGAACGTGCTGCTCGCGCTGCTCGCGCTCGTCGCCGGTGGTCTCGTCGCCCGGTTCGCCGCAGGCGACTCGCAGACAGTTGAGAATCTGATCGTCTTCCTCTTCGTCGGCATGGCCTTCAACATCCAGCTTGCGATCTTCAACCTGCTGCCGATCCCGCCGCTCGACGGCTCGGCCATTCTGGGCACGCTCTGGCGGCGCTTCGGCGAATGGTGCCAGCATCCCTACGCCGCCTTCGCGGGACTGGCCGGCCTGCTCATCTTCTTTCGCAGCGGCCTCGACAGCGTGCTCTTCGGGCCACCGATCGAACTGGCGATGCGACTGCAGGGAGTGATCGCCGGCGGGTGATGCGAGCGTTGGCCCGATGGCGATCAACCACGTCGGGCGGAGCGACGAGCAGCTACCGTGCCGACATGTCCGCCTGCTCCCCTGCCGTGACGACCTCCGCGTGCCGATCATTGCTCGTTCTCGTCGCGACCTTGCTCGCCGCCCTTCCGCTGGGCTGTTCGAGCGAACCGCGCCTCGGCTACGAGGAAGCGCGGGAGATGTTCGAGTCGCGCGGCGTCCAGCCGGGGGAACCATTGCCGCAGCTCGATCTGGTGGCCCTCGACGGTCAGCCGGTGTCGCTCGATGCGCTGCAAGGCGACCGCCCTCTGGTGCTGGTCACCGCCTCGCTCACCTGCAACGTCGCCCGGCACCATCAGCCCGCGGTGGATCAGCTTGCCAAGTCGCTCGGCGACACCGCCGAAGTGATCGTGATCTACACCATCGACGCCCATCCCCAGGGCGATGTCTGTCCCTACACCGGGACCGAGTGGGTTCCCAAGGACAACGAAAAGGACCAGGTGCTGGTTCGTCAGCCCACCGACATGGAGCAGCGACTCGCGCTCGCCCGGGATTTCCAGCACCGCTTCAGCGACAGCGCCACCGTGCTCATCGACCGGATGGACAATTCGTCCTGGAAGGCCCTCGGCTCCGCGCCGAACCTCGGCCTCCTGATCGATGCCGAAGGCATCGTCCGGACTCGCCAGGGCTGGGTCGACGCGGATGCGATGCGGGCGGCAATCGACGCGTCATCCCTCCCCGGCGTTCCCGGCGACTTCGACGGCGACGGCCTGGTTGACGGCGCCGATCTCGGCATCCTGCTGAGCGGCTGGGGCGCGTGCTCCGGGTGCGCGGCAGACCTGACCGGCGACGGAGTCATCGAGGGCGCCGACCTCGGCGAGTTGCTGGCGAACTGGTCGCGCTGAACCGTTCCACTCGCCCGCGCGCTCAATCGCGTTATCGCTCTGGCGCTCCGGCGCTCCGGCCCTCCGAGACGAGCCGCGAGCGAAGCGACCGGCAGA
>CAYXKH010000126.1:0-8899 GCA_964465255.1 uncultured Isosphaeraceae bacterium | reverse complement strand
CTCCGTGTCCTCCGTGTCCTCCGTGTCCTCCGTGTCACGAACCTTCTGCGCGCGACGTGACCGACTGCGAGAGCGTTTCGTTGCACACGTGACACTTCGGCCGAGCTGGAGTTCGGCGGTCCAGGGGGCGCGATGTGACGCGTGGGGACGAACGACGACCCTCACCCGTCGAGCCTCACTTCGTTCGGCTCGCCACCCTCTGCCGCGGCGCTGCGCTGGCGGGAGAAGGGATGTTCACACGCGCGGGGCGCGAGGCCAGCGCGGTGCCCAGCGCACGCATCCAGTCGTGCAACCCGACGTCCGTCGCCAGCACTGGGAGCAGCACATCAGCGCGGTGCCCAGCGCACGCATCCAGTCGTGCAACCCCCTGCTGATTCCTGATCCCTCCGGCTCGTGAAGCGAACCGGGAGCCACGCGGCAGCCAACGTCGAACTCGTCCCCCGCTTCCCCGCGCCGCCGCCCCCCGTCCCCGCGCTAAAACTGTCTCAAGAACCTTGCGTCATTCTCAAACAGCCATCGGATGTCGCTGATCCCGTATCGACGCATGGCGATGCGCTCGATGCCGAGGCCGAAGGCGAAGCCGCTCCACTCTTCGGGATCGACGCCGACGGCCTCGAAGACGTTGGGGTCGACCATGCCGCAGCCGCCGAGTTCGACCCAGCGCCACTCGCCGCGGATCTTCATCTTCATGTCGACTTCGGCGCTGGGCTCGGTGAAGGGGAAGAAGCTCGGGCGCATGCGCACCTCCGCCTCGGGGCCGAAGTAGGCGTGGGCGAACTGGATCAGCGTGGTCTTCAGGTCGACCATGGTCACGGCGCGGTCGACGTAAAGCCCCTCGATCTGGTGGAACATGCTGAAGTGCGTGGCGTCGTGGGTGTCGGGGCGATAGACCCGCCCCACCGCGACGATCTTGAGCGGCGGCTTCGACTTCTCCATCGCCCTGATCTGGATGGTCGAGGTCTGGCTGCGAAGCAGGAGCTTCGAACCGTCCTCGGTCCCGCCCATGTAGAAGTTGTCCTTGGGATCGCGGGCGGGATGACCTGCCGGAATGTTGAGGGCGATGAAGTTGTGGAACTCGTCCTCGAGCTCCGGTCCCTCGGCGACTGCGAATCCCATGCGGGCGAAGACGTCGGTGATCTCGTCGATGGTGCGGCTGAGGACGTGGCGGCGACCGAGTCCGGTGGGAAGTCCTGGCTCGCTCACGTCGACCGTGGGGCCGGTCTCGACCGCGGCGAACTGCTCCCTGGCGAGGGCGAACGCGGCCTCGATGGCTCCCTTCACTTCGTTCAGACGCTTGCCCACGGCGGGCTTGTCGGCCCTGGGCACATCCTTGAGCGCCGTCATCACCGACTTGAGTCGACCGTTGGATCCGAGCCACTGCACGCGCCACCGTTCGAGGAGCGCCGCATCGGCGACGGAGCGCAGTCCATCGAGGGCTTCACGCTCGAGCGAGTCGAGTTCCGGGAGCATGGCGGCGAGTGTACCGGGCGTCCGAACCAACAAAAACGCGTGATAGGAAAAACGCGTGACCGGAATGGACCGGTCACGCGTTCGAATGGACGTTGAACTTCGATCACTCGGCCGCAGGTGCTGCCGCGGCAGCGCCCTTGCGCAGCTTGGCGGCAAACGCCGTGCGTCGATCAGCGGCGCGGCGACGGGTCGAGCGGCCGCGACCACCGACGGTCGGCCCCTCTTCCTTGCCCACGAGCTGGAGGATCACGATGTCGGAGGCATCACCGAGACGATGCCGACCGGTCTTCACGATCCGCGTGTATCCACCGGGACGACCCTCGTACATCGGGGCCACCTTGGTGATGACGTGCTGGATGAGGCGCGGGGCCTTGCGAAGCTCGCCGTAGCGGTTGAACTCGATCGACTCCGCGTCGGGAAGCTCGAACCAGGGGTTCGACTTCTGCTCCGCCTTGGTGTTGGGATCGGCAACCCACGCGTGAATGCGTCGATCGTTGATCTTGCTGGTGAGCTGGCGGCGCGTCGCCAAGGTCTTCCGCTTGGCGAGGGTGATCATCTTCTCGACGAAGGGCTGAACGGCCTTCGCCTTCTGAAGCGTGGTCTCGATCTGACCGTGCTCGAAGAGGCCGGCTGCGAGGTTCCGCAGCATCGCCCGCCGATGGTCGGAGTCGATTGAGAACTGGTATCCGTGAACGCGATGACGCATGGGTAGGTTCCAGAGAATCGGGCCTCGCTCCCGACCACGAAGGGTCGGGCATTCATGCGAGGCCGGGTGAGATCCCCCAACACGGGGGCGGGCAATCGACTGCGGGGCTCACGCCTCCGCTTCAACCTCTTCATCTTCCAGAGCGGCCGGAGGCGTGAAGCCCTCGGGCAGCGGCATTCCGAGCGCAAGCCCGAGTTCCTCGAGCTTCCGCTTCACTTCACGGAGCGACGTGCGGCCGAAGCTGCGGACGCCGAGCAGATCGTTCTCCGTCTTGGTGACCAGTTCGCCCACGGTGCGGATGCGCGCCGACTCGATGCAGTTGCTGGCCCGGACCGAGAGTTCGAGATCACCGACCGGCATCGAGAGCTTGCGGATGAGATCGTCATCCACGCTCGCTGCGGCGCTGGCTTCGGCCGAGACCGTGTCGCGACCGAGGTCGAAGTACTGGACGAACGGATTGAGGTGCTTGCGCAGGATCTTGGCCGACTCGACGAGCGCGAGTTCGGGCGAGATCGTGCCGTTGGTCCAGATGTCGAGGACGAGTCGCTCGTAGTTGGTGCGCTGACCGATTCGGGTGTCCTCGATGCGGTAACGCACGCGAGTGACGGGGGTGAAGATCGCATCGACCGGAATCTCCCCGATGATCTGGTCTTCGCCGCGCTTGATCTGGGCGACGGCGGTCTGGTAGCCGCGACCACGGACCACGGTGAACTCCATGTCGAGTTCGGCGCCGCGATCGGTGAGGGTCGCCAGAACGTGATCGGGGTTGTGGATCTTGACCGACGGATCGGCGTCGATGAGGTCGCAGGTGACGACCACTTCCGAACCCGCGGGACCGTCGTGACGGGCGCTGAGCCGCATCCGCTTGGGCTCGTCCGATTCGGTGCTGACGATCAGCCCCTTCACGTTGAGCACGATGTCGGTGACATCCTCGAGGACGCCCGGAAGCGTCGAGAACTCGTGGGTGACCTTGGTCTTCTGAGCGCCCTTGCGGACCTCGATGACGTTGATCGTGATGACCGCGGCGCCCTCGATGGACGAGAGCAGGATCCGCCGCAGGCCATTGCCGACGGTGGTTCCGAAGCCCCGCTCGAACGGCTCCGTGATGAAGCGACCAAAAGTGGGCGTCAGTGACTTGTGATCGACAGTCACTCGCGCCGGAAGTTCCAATCCTCGCCATCGAACGTGCATGAAAGAGACTCCGTATTCAGCAGTGCCCCGCAACGGGACCGGCGGACCGGTCGTGGTTCCGGTGGAAGCGACCCCCGCCGCGATCGGAAGCGAATCGGCCCTGCTGATGGCCGAGGCGTCCCTGCTGGCGGCGGGGAAGAACGAAAGACGATGTCCTGCCAAGCGGCGATCCGCCCCGGTCGTTCGAGCCTCGGCCTCGTCCCCCATTCGGAACCCCGTTCGCGGCCATGCCACCATGAGTGGCGAGCAGTGGCGAGCAGGGGCGCGGATGGGGAGGAGAAGCTCGCTCGCCGACTCGGGTCGGCGCGTCAGACGCGGCGACGCTTGGGAGGACGGCAACCATTGTGCGGAATCGAGGTGTGATCCTCGACCGCAGTGACCTTGAGACCGTTCGCCTGGAGGGCGGTGACCGCCGACTCGCGACCGGGGCCGGGGCCCTTGACGCGAACCTCGACCTCCTTCATGCCCAGGCGACGCGCCTTGGAGACGCACTTCTCCGACGCTCGGCTCGCCGCGAACGGCGTGCTCTTGCGAGCGCCCTTGAAGCCCACTGTTCCCGCGGAGTCCCAGCACAGGGTCTCACCGTTGATGTCGGTGATCGTCACCAGGGTGTTGTTGAACGTGGCGTGCACGTGAACGATGCCCTTGATGACGTTCTTGCGAACCTTCTTCTTGCTGGCCATGGGGTGAACCGGGAGTGAGAGACGTCGAGGAAGCGCCGTGAGGCGGCCGACGAGTGCGTGAACGGAGCAGACGAACGAAACGAATGCAGTGCGAGGACCGGAGGACCGGAGGAAAGAAGGAACATGCCGGACGAGATCGATGCGGCGAGGCGAACGGCCCCGCCGACGACTCAGCCCTTGACGCCCTTCTTGCCGGCGACCGTCTTCTTCTTGCCCTTGCGGGTGCGGGCGTTGCAGCGGGTGCGCTGGCCGCGGACCGGAAGGCTGCGACGGTGACGCTCGCCGCGATACGAACGGATGTCCTTGAGTCGCTGGATGTCCTGAGCGACCTGACGTCGCAGGGCGCCTTCGACGATGTAGCCGGAGTCGATGATCTGCGCAATTGCGGCCAGTTCCTGATCGCTCAGGTCGCTGGCGCGACGATCAACGTCGATGCCCGCCTTCGCGAGGATCTCGGCGGCGAACTTCTCGCCGATCCCGTGGATGTACTGGAGCGCGAAGACGATCTTCTTCTTCTCTGGAATATCGATGCCTGCGAGACGGGGCATGAGGACCTGATCCAATCGAATGAGAGTCGGAGGTGGGTACGGACGATGCGAGGCGATTTCAGCGTCGGACCGTTCGGACGTTCGAAGTGCGCAATCAGCCCTGACGCTGCTTGAGGCGCGGGTTCTTCTTGTTGATGACGAAGCGCTTCCCCTTGCGGATCACGATCTGACAGTCGAGGGTCTTGCGCTTGATGCTGCTGCGAATCTTCATGGCGACACGCCTAATTCAGTGAACGGGGTCGGGCTACTGCACGAGGGGAAACGAACGAGCGAAACAGACAGCGATGTTCGAGGGCGCCGCGCCGGATCAACGACGTGACTCGACGGGACGAACTCGCGTGGGACGCGCTCGAATCGACTCGAGCGAAATCCCGCAGACCTTGCGAGCGATGTGAGGTTCCGGGGCGAGCTGAAGCTCCGGATTCGAAAGACCACAAATGTAGGCGAAAACCGTCCAGAAAGCGAGGGGCTCGGGGGCACCTCCTGCCCCATTTCCTCTCCCGAGCGTCCCGGCCCCGGTCAACGTCTCTGACCCGAAGCCGGAAACAGACCCCGAAATCAACCCGAACGGGGGGCCTCGTCGGCTGAGGCCGACTGGGTTCGACGGCTTCGCCGACGCTTAGGCGGTGTGCCGCATGCGCGGCACCTGTTTCAGGCCGGCCATGCCGCCGCTGACAGGGGGCGGATGAACTTCTCTCGCACGTGCGCGGCGGCAAGTCCGGCGATTCAGTTGGGGCTGCCGAACGGCCCCCCTGAAGTGCTCGGCTCGATCGACCAAGCTGACGAAGTCAGCGCCCCGTCGACCGTGCCGAGCTCAAAAAGGTCCCGCGCCAGCGGCACACCTCATGAGTCGGAGGCGCAGCCGACGACGACCGAGTCGGCGCAGCCGACCCGCTAATACCTGTACACAATCCGCCCCTTGGTCATGTCGTAAGGGCTCAGCTCGATCGTCACGCGATCGCCGGGGAGGATGCGGATGAAGAACTTCCTCATCTTGCCGCTGACGTAGGCCAGGATTTGCTGGTCGTTCTGAAGCCGCACGCGAAACATCGCGTCGGGGAGCGCCTCGGTGACCTCGGCGTCGAGCTTGATCTTGTCTTCCTTCGCCATGCGGTGGTTCGGATCTTCTCGTGAGAGTGAGTGGTGGAATGCCGGGATTCCATCCCAGCGACGCCAAGCCTAGCCGAATCAGGACCGTTTCGTTACGGACAGATCGATCGAATCATGCGACTCGCTGTCGCCGTCATCAGTCAGCACGTCCGCTCGGTCGCGGGCAATGGCCACGGTGTGCTCGAAGTGGCAGGCGGGTGACCCGTCCACGGTCACCACCGTCCAGCCATCGCCGGCCTCGATCGTCTCCGCGTTGCCGAGGACGACAATCGGCTCGATCGCCAAGGTCATCCCGGGTCGCAGGGTGAAGTCGTCCTGCCGTCCGCCGCCCGCCGGGGCTGCGTGGTTGGGGACCTCGGGCGGCTCGTGCAGCTCGCGGCCGATGCCGTGCCCGACGTAGTCGCGGACGATCCGGTACCCGCGGGCGGAGGCCGTCGACTCCATCGCCCCGGCGATCTCGCTCCAGAGGCGACCAGGCCGGGATTCCGCGATGGCCAGTCCGAGCAGTTCGCGGGTGGTCCGCAGCAGATCGGCGAGTACGGGAGAGAGTTCGCCGACGCCGCAGGTGACCGCCGAGTCGGCGCACCACCCGTCGAGTCGAACTCCGCAGTCGATGGTCACCAGATCGCCATCGAGAAGTCGCCGCGACCCGGGCACGCCGTGCACCACCTCTTCGTTCACGCTCACGCACGCGCAGGCGGGAAAGCCGCGGGTGAGAAAGAGCGCTTCACCACCGAGGCGATCGATGCACTCGGCGGCCGCATCGGCAAGGTCGCTGGTGGTCGCGCCGGCGACGCACTGCGCCGCCGCGGCGGCGAGGGCCTGCTGAGCGATGCGACCCGCGGCGCGGATGGCGTCGATCTCGGTTTGCGTGCGAAGCGGGATCCTGAGCGCCCGAACCCCGTCGCGGCGAGCGTCGCGAAGACTGGCCCGCCGAATCGCGGGTGTCCGAGGACGCGGCAGAGGCGAGTACGACATCCGGTTCAAAGCTCACTCAACCGCGGGCGCTTCGGATCCGTGGTCCGCCGCGGTTCTGATCGCCCGTGTCGAGGAAGCCCGCGTAGTTTCGCATGAGGAGGTTGGCCTCGATCCGCTGAATCAGCTCGAGTCCCACGCTCACCACGATGAGCAGTCCGGTGCCGCCAAGGAACGCCGACACGAAGGGCGGAATGTTCATGCTCTCGGCGATGATCGTCGGGATGATCGCGATGATCGAGAGGAAGCCGGCGCCGACATAGGTGATGCGCTCCATCACGGTCTCGAGATACTCGGCCGTTCGCGGTCCCGGTCGGAGCCCGGGAATGAAGCTCCCGTGGTCCTTCAGGTTCTTGGCCATGTCCTCGGGGCTGAACTGCACCGTGGTCCAGAAGTAGCTGAAGAAGTAGATCAGCAGCACTTCACAGATGATGTAGGGGTAGCGTCCGAAGTTGAAGTGGTACGCCAGGAAGCTGGTCGCGTTGGCCCACCACTCCGGAGCGCCGAGGGCGGCGCGGCTTGCCATCCAGCCGAAGATCGCCGAGGGGAAGATCATCAACGAGCTGGCGAAGATGATCGGCATCACACCGGCATGGTTGACTCGCAGGGGCAGGTAGTGCCGCTGACCGCCGAAGACTCGTCGCCCGCGGGTGTGCTTGGCCTGCTGAATGGGAATGCGCCGCTGCGCGACCGTGATCAGAATGGCGCCAGCGGTCACGAAGACGAAGGCGGCAACGAGGAAGATCACGCCGATCACGCCGATGCCGGCGTCCTGCGCCTGGGTGCTGGGGTCGAAGTTCTCCCACACCCACTGCACGGCGTGGGGCATTCTCGAGAGGATGCCGGCGGTCAGGATGATCGAGATGCCGTTGCCGATTCCGTACTTGTCGATCTGCTCGCCGAGCCACATCAGGAAGATGCTGCCGGCGGTCAGCGCCGCGATGCCCGCGGCGAAGAAGAGGATGAGGCCGTTGCCTTCGAGAAATGCGGGCTGCACGAGGGCCTGGGCCCGCATCGAGTTGAGCCACATGCCACCCTGGATGAAGCACAGGGCCACCGTCGCGTAGCGGGTCCACTCCATCAGCTTCTGCTGACCGGAGGCGCCTTCCTTCTTCATCTCCTGAAGCGACGGAATGACCGTCTGCAGGAGCTGGAAGATGATGCCGGCCGTGATGTAGGGCATGATGCCCAGGCCGAAGATGGTCGACTGCGAAAGCGAGCCGCCCGAGAAGATCGAGGCGTACTGCACCAGACGACCAAAGCCGGTGCCGGCCTCGGCAGCCTTGGCTGCGGAGCGGGCGAGTTCGCCCTGATCGACGCCGACGATGGGAATCCAGAACCCAAGGCGGTAGACGATCAGAATGCCAAGCGTGAACAGCACGCGGTTGCGCAGATCGGGGACGCGGAAGATGTTCGCAAACGCCTGAAGCATGTCACCTCACGACTGGTCACGGGGGGGCGATCGAGCGGAGGCTCGTCACCCTGACTCGCATCGAATCAGCTTGCGGTCTTGGCCTCGGTCTTGGGAGCGGCGACCTTCGGAGCCCGCTTCCAGGTGGCCCGGGCGTTCAGGGTCAGCGTACCGCCGGCCGACTCGATCTTGGACTTCGCCGCAGCCGAGCACTTGGCGGCGACGATGTTGAGCTTCTTGGTCAGGTCACCCTCGGCGAGCACCTTGAGCGGCCTGTTGACATCGCGCACGAGACCGATTCGCACCAGGCTCTCGAGAGTCACATCAGCGCCATCCTCGCACCGGGCCTCGAGGGCCTTGAGGTTGACGACGTGGTACTCGGTGGCGAAGGCCGAGTTGTTGAATCCGCGCTTCGGAAGGCGCTGGGCGAAGGGCTTCTGTCCACCCTCGTAGCCGGCGCGGAAGCTCCAACCGGAGCGCGAGGTCGCGCCCTTCTGACCTCGACCGGAGGTCTTGCCGCTTCCGCTTGCGCGACCGCGACCGATGCGCTTGCGACGACGGTGGGCTCCGACCTGCTCGGTGATCTCATGGATCATCATGGCGAATCTGTCTCCGGCACTCTGGCCAGTCAAGCGGCGCTCAGCGCCGCGGAAAGTGTCTCGTACGGCTCGCGGGCAGGGATGAATCCCGATCCGAAGCATTCTCGTTCACTGCAAGTGGGGTCAGTCGGTCGCTGCCGCGGCGATCAGGCCGGACCGCTCGACTCACCACCACCACCACCACCACCACCACCACCACCACCACC
>CAYXKH010000125.1:0-8950 GCA_964465255.1 uncultured Isosphaeraceae bacterium | reverse complement strand
GCTCCCGGGATGCTCCCGGGATGCTCCCGGGATGCTCCCGGGATGCTCCCGGGATGCTCCCGGGATCATCGCGGGAGAGGGTTTCGGCCAGATCGTGTGCAGCGCGAATCGAGCTGCCGGCGCGCTCCAGCTCGCCCGAGGCCAGGTGCACGCGGGAGATCTCGAGGTAGGCCGCGGCGAGCTCGTTGCGAAGCATGCGATGGGACGGCCGCTGTCGAAAGGCGACCTGGGCGTCCGCGAGCGACTCGCGGGCCAGGACCAGCGCGAGTTCGAGATCGCCTTGGCGTCGGGCGATCTCGACGAGATGCGCGCGGGCCTGGGATCGCTGCCCGAGGAACGCCGCACGATCAGGAAAGGCCCGGAGCAGATCGTCGTGGATGACAAGAGCCGAGTCGAAGAGATGCCGCGCCTCGTCACCCCGGCCATCCTGGCGCCGAAGCTCGGCCATCCGCTGCATCGCGTGGGCCCCGGTGAGGCGGTGGTACGGATCTCGTGCGATCGGTCCGCTCGCCTCGGCCAGCGACATCGCCTCGAGGTAGCAGCGCTCCGCCGACTGCGATGCCCCGCGCTGTCGTTCGGTGTCGCCCAGAAGCACGAGGGCGGCGATGAGGGCATGGCCGTCATCCGACATCGCCTCCGGGTGGGCGACCATCGCTCGGGCCGTCGTCAGGAGCTCGGTGCGAAGGGCGTGGGCCGAGTCGACGGCGCCAACTTCGTCGTCGACCTCGGAGAGCCGCCACAGCACTGTCCGATGCAGCCGCAGCACCTGGAGCTCACGCGGTCGGGCATCGAGCACGAGCCGCGATTGGGCGAGGGCCGCCGCGAGCAGGGTTCGCCTCTCGTCCAGCGTGCCCGAGACGATGGTCAGGTCGGTCGCGACCGAAACGTCGGAGGTGGCGGCCTCGAAGAGCAGTTGGATCTGGCGTCGCGAGGCCCGCTCGAGGACGACCACAAGCACCAGGGCCATCACCAGGATGCCGATGGCCCCGAAGACCAATCCGGCGGCAAGTGGCCTTCGCCGCGCCGCCTTGATCAGGACGTCGCTCACTCGGTGCGGTCGCGCGGCGATGGGCTCGCGCCGCAGCCAGCGATCGAGTTCCGCGGCCAGTTCCGCGGCCGAGTCGTAGCGCTGGGATTGGGCTGGGGCCATGGCACGCTCGACGATTGTCGCGAGATCGCCGCGAGCCCCTCGGCAGAGCCGCGAGATCGGCGGGTAGTCCCCATTGCGGGCTCGGATGGCCGCAAGATGCGGATCGAGGCCCTCCAGATCGAGCGGGCGACGCTCGCCGAGCAGCTCGTAGAGGAGAACGCCCAAGGCGTACACGTCGCTGCGGATGTCGACGTCTCCGACTCGGCCCTCGAGCTGCTCGGGACTCATGTAGGAGGGAGTTCCGACGAGCTGGCCCACGCGGGTGCGGAGCAATCCGTCGTCTTCGGGCGTGGTGAGCGCCTTGGCGATTCCGAAATCGATCACGGTCGGTTGATGCGAAGTCCGATCGCCGGTCACGAGGAGGTTGGCGGGCTTCAGATCGCGGTGAATCACGCCTTTGGCGTGGGCGTGCTGAACGGCCATGCATGCCGCTCGAAGCAACCGAACGCGGTCTCGAAGATCGAGCTCGTGAAGTCGCGAGAAATCGGTGATGGTCGGACCGTCGACCAGGTCCATGGCAAACCACGGCCGCCCGTCCTCGGTCACGCCGAGCTCGTGAAGACGGGCGATTCCGGGGTGCGAGAAGTGAGCCAGAAGGGCCCGTTCTCGCTCGAAGCGGGCGACCACGCTGCGGGTGGCCGCGCCGCCCCGCAGCAGCTTGATCGCAACCGGCGGCGCATCGATGCGGGTGTTCACCGCCCGGTAGACCAACGCGAAAGTGCCGTGGCCGAGCACCGACTCGATCCTGTACCCGCCGATCGTCGGCGGAAGCGTTCCCTCAGCCGCCTCGACATCGAGGAGGGCGCCGACGTGGAACCCTTCACCCAGAAGCGGGTGGGCAAGAAATGCTTCGAGTGGAAGATCCTCGTCCATGGCCGCGTCGGGAGCAACGATGACCGTGGCACCGAGCGGGTCGGCGGCACGAAACGGAGTGTGGCCGGCTCACGCGAGTCCGCGGCAGAGTCTTTGATGCAGCCAGAGGCGGGCGGCGGTCCAGTCGTCGGCGACGGTGCGAAGCGACAGACCCAGAACCGTGGCAATCTCGGCCGTGGTCATTCCGCCGAAGAAGCGCATCTCGACGATCCGTGACTGCCGAGGCGCACTCCGCTCGAGCTCCAGCATTGCCGCGTGAAGATCGAGGAGATCGACGGCGGGCGACCCGCGCTCGGCCCGGGGCACGCTCGGCTCCAGTTCGACGCGCCGCCATCCTCCGCCGCGCTTGCGCTGGTTCCGTCGTCGGGCATGGTCGACGAGCACGTCGCGGATCACCTTCGAGGCGACCGCGAAGAGGAAGGGCCGTCCCCGGGATCGGATCGACGGGTCGTTGGCGAAGCGGAGATAGGCCTCGTGGACCAGTTCCGTCGACTGAAGGGTGTGCCCCGGACGCTCGCCGCGGATGCAGCGATTGGCAAGTACCCGCAGCTCGGCGTAGACCTCATCGAGCGGCAGGGCGTCCGGCGAGTGATTGCTCGTCTGACGTGGGCCGGCGGAACCCTCGACGACTTGAACGACCGACTCGAGACGCTGCGCCACGGTTGACCTCGAAAGAGGGCTCCCCACCTTGGACGCCGACAGAGCGGATTGTGTCGCGGGATGGCGCACTCCACAACCACGCACTCAAAAAGAAAGCCACGACCCGTGCGGGTCGTGGCGGAACTGGTCGAGCGGACGCGCTCAGCGCGGCATCACTGCGGCTTCTGCGTCAGAGGATCGCGGAGCGGCAGATGGTTCACATCGCCGCCGAAGAACTCGTTCATCTTGGCACGACCTTCGAGGTCGCCGGGATAGATCTCGTCCCACTTGCCCACGACGAAAATCGCCATGTTTTCCGAGGTCAGGTGCTTCTGGGCGACCCGCATGATGTCCTCCTTGGTCACCGAGCGCACCTGGTCGCGATAGGTCTGCCAGTAGTCGGCGGACCGCCGCGTCCACTCGTCGCTCACGAAGACATTGAGCATGCCGGCCTTGCTCTCGAAGGTCCGCGGGAAGGTCTCGACGAACTGGTTGACGCTGGTGGCGAGTTCCTCGTCGGTGACCGGTTCGGTGCGGATCCGCTCGAATTCCTCGAAGATGATCTTGGTCGCCAGGGCGACCGTGGCGTTCTTCGACTGGAACGAGGCCCGGAACTCGCCGGGGTACCAGACGTCGGGAATCATCCCGGAGCCTGCCGAGTAGGCGAGTCCCTCGTCGCTGCGCACCCGCTTGGTGATGCGGCTGGTGAAGCCGCCGCCGCCGAGGATGTCGTTCATGACCAGCATCGGGAAGAAGTCGGGGTCGTCGCGCTGGATGCCGCGCAGGCCGATGAAGACCTTCCCCTGAGGGATGTCCTTCTCGACGTGATACATGCCCGGCTCGAACGTGGCGGTCGGCTTCTCCGGATCGGCGACGGGCTGGCCCTTGGGCCAGCCGGCAAAGGCCTTCTCCAGCCGCTGAAGCATGTCCGAGCTCTCGAAGTCGCCGGTGACGGCGACGATGAGGTTGCCCGGGTGGAAGATCCGCTGGTGCATCTGCCGCAGGCCCACGACGGTGATTGCGTCGACGGACTGCTGGGTCATCTGGCGGCCTTCGAAGTGCTCGCGTCCGTAGAGCAGCGCCTCCCACTCCCGCGAGAGGATCGGACCGGCGTCGTCGTTGCGCTGCTTCATGCCCTCGAGGGCCTCGCCCTTCCAGATGGCGAGCTTGCTCTCGACGAAGCCGGGGTTCCGCAGCAGATCCATGAACAGGGCGAAGCTCTCGTTGAGATTCGCAGTCAGGGTGTTGAGGTTCGCGCCCGAGGTGGTCGAGCCGCAGTTGGTGCCGGCCTGGGCGGCGAGGAAGTCGAGCTTCTCATCGAGATCCTCGGGCTTGATCGTGGTGGTGCCGCCGCGACGCATCATGGCCCCGGTCGCGTTGGCAAGCCCGACGATCTCCGGCGGATCGAGATTGGCGCCGCCCTTGAAGGTCATGGCGATGTTGACGAGCGGGAACTCCTTGCTGGGAGCCAGATAAACGACGACGCCCGAGGGGAGCTCATGGCGGAACTCGGTGGACTTGGGCGGCTCGAACTTGAGTGGTGCGAAGGTGATCTTTTCCGGACGATCGGGAAGATCAGGGGTGGCGATGCCGTGGGCCGAGGCGGCGAGGAGTGCAAGTCCAAGCGCCGAGCAGGCTGCGGGCGAGATGAGTCGTGAGTGGATCATGGATGTCTCTGTCGCGCACGTGCGCAATGGGGTTCAAGGAGAGGAGTGTCGTGCGTGGAGGTCTCGCGTCACTTCTTCTCGAGCTCCTCAAGGCGAGCCTTGGCCTTCCTGGTGATGTACTCGATGGCCGCCTTGAACTGCGGAGGAACCTGAGCGGCCTGGGTCTCCATCTGGGCGATGCCCTCGCGGAGCTTGTCGGCGTCGGTCTCCTTGGCAATTCCCTGCACGGCCTGGCGAACGAAGGCCTGGGCCTGCGGGTCGAGGGCGGCGAGTTCCGCATCGGGCGAGGCGGCGCCGGCCTTGCGGGTGTAGACCGCCACCGACCGGTTGGTCGGCGCGAAGTACTCGTTGGCGACGCGCTTGACGTCCTCGGCAGTCACCACGGCGAGCTTCTTGGGCGACTCGTTGATGTACTCCCAGCCGCCGAGCCCCTCCATGTAGCCGAGCTGCACCAGCAGGAAGAAGTTGTTCTGAAGCCGCCGGTAGTTGTCGGCGGCGAGACGATTCTTCACCTTCTGGAGTTCCTCGGCCGGGACCACTTCGTCCTGGAGCCTCTTGAGTTCGGCGTACCACGCCTCCTCGAGCTGCGCGGGCGTGCCTTCACCCTTGATCTCGGCGGAGAAGGAGAAGCCGCCGGCGTACTTGCGACTGTCCTGCTGGGCGCCCGCGCTGGAGGCGATCTCCTTGCCTTCGACCATCGACTTGTAGAGGCGGCCCGTCCGACCGTTCAGCAGTTCGCTCAGGATGTCGAGGGCGAAGCTGTCGGTGTGGTTGAACGGAACGGTGTGGTAGCGGACCTCGACCTGCGGCTGGCAATCGCACTCGGCGTACATCCGCTGCTCGGCGATCTGCTTGACTTCGAGCGTCACCACCGGCGGGGGAGTGGTCTCGCCCGGTCGGAGGCGGCTGAAGTAGTTCCTGATGATCGGCTTCACCTCCTCAGGATTGAAGTCGCCGACCACGAAGCCCACGATGTTGTTCGGGCGGTAGTAGATGTTCCAGTAGCGCTCGGCCTCCTCCTTGGTGTAGGAGTTGAGGTCGCTCGACCAGCCGATCACCGGCCAGGAGTAGGGGCTCGACACCCAGAAGAGCGACTCGAACTGCTCCTGGTAGATGCCGGTTGGCGTGCTCTCCGTGCGAAGACGCCGCTCCTCGTGCACGACGTCGCGCTCCGAGTAGAACTCGCGGAAGACCGAGTCGTTGAGGCGATCCGACTCCATCCACGCCCAGAGCTCGAACTTGTTGCTCGGAACGGTGATGAAGTAGAAGGTGAGGTCGTAGCTGGTGAACGCGTTCATCCCCGACGCGCCGCTCTTGGTGTAGACCTGATCGAACTCGTCCTTGACGATCACCTGGCGGTGATCGTCCATGAGCTGCTTGAGCTCGGCGCGGGCGGTCTTCAGCTCCGGCGTGTCGTTTGCGGGATTCCAGGGATCGTCGATCTCGCCGTTGAAGAATCGGCGGTACTGGTCGCTCCAGATGATCGCGTTGATCCGGTCGCGCACCGACTTCTGCTTCTTCATGAACTCGCTGTCGCTCGCGGGATCGCGGGTGCCGATCGTCTTCGTCCCCTTGAACATCATGTGTTCGAAGAAGTGGCTGATGCCGGTGATGCCCGGGCGCTCGTTGACGCTGCCGACCTTGGCCAGCCAGCCGGCGGCAATGGCGTTGGGCTGGTCGCTGCGCGGCACGAGGAGGAACTCCATGCCGTTGTCGAGCGTGAAGGACTCGACCTTGACCTGCTGGGCAAGGGCGAGGGAGGCGACCCCCGCCGCCGCGAGGCTCGCGACGATCAGACGTGCGGGACGAAAGAGTGCATGCATCGAAGAGACTCCTGGGGTTCGGCGAAGGGTTCCCGCTCCGCGTCCGCTGAGGGACAGGATGCGGGCGGGTCCAGCGCGGGCGCGAAGGCCGCGCACTGGGTCGAAAGGGCAACTGGCGCCGTAGGCGTGCAGTGTAGAGATCCCGGGCGTGATGTCCGCGACGCAGCCGGGAGGCGGGACCGCGAATCACAACGGCGTTTCTGGTCCCGAAGGGGGCATCAATCGGCGGCTTTGCCAGTCAATCGCACCGAAAAGACCGCGATGCTCGCCGCGAGCGTTGGAGTTGGGGGGTGCGATCAGTAGATTGGTCGGGTGCGCTTCAGACTTCATCGAACATCTCATCGCCGGCTCTCGCCTCGCGGGCGTTCCTTCCATGGGCTCGGCCATGGGCTCGGCAGCGGGCTCGGCAGCGGGCTCGGCAGCGGGCTCGCCGTCATCGCGGCTCTCGGAGGCCTCGCGTCGACGGCGGTCGGTCAGCTCCGCGTCGTCAACTACAACGTCGCTCGACTGATCGGCGATACGCAGGCGATGAAAGAGGTGTTCACCGCCATCGCCGACGATGACAAGCAGGGCTACGCCCTGGCCCCGGCGATCTTCGCCTTTCAGGAGGTCCGCACCGCGGAGCGGCCGATCCTCGAAGCGCTCATCGCCAGCGCACTCCCGGGCGTCACCTACGCCACCGCGACCTTCACCAGTTCGCCCAGCGAAGACTCGGCGGGCGGGGCCATGATGCTTCTGTATCGCGCCGATCTGCTGAACGAAGTCGTCGCCGGTCACGCCGACATCTTCGTCGGCGCCGGGCGCAGCGCCGATCGCTGGCAGTTGCGGCTCGACGGATACGACTCGCCGCTCGCCACGCTCTGGGTGTACGGAATGCACCTGAAGGCCGGCAGCAGTGCCAGCGACAAGGCGATTCGACTCACCGGGGCCCAGGCCATCCGCGACAACGCCGACCTCCTTCCGGCCGGCGCCCACGTCCTCTACAGCGGCGACTTCAACCTCTCCGACAACACCGAACCGGCGTACTTCGAGTTCCTCGCCATCGGCGCCGGGCAGGCGTTCGATCCCCTCGGAACCGGGCCGTGGTCGGGAGTCGGCAACGCCATCAAGCACACCCAGTCGCCGCGCGACATCATCGACGGAGGACTGATCGGCGGAGGCATGGACGATCGCTTCGACTTCCAGCTTCCCTCCACCGAACTCGGCGACGGCCAGGGGCTCTCGATCATCAGCGGCACCTATCGCAGCTTCGGCAACGACGGTCAGCACTACAACACCGCAATCAATGCCGGCAACAACGTCTACTTCCCCGGCGACATCGCCCGCTCGAATGCGATCGCCGACGATCTCTTCGACGCCTCCGATCACATTCCGGTGCTGGTCGAGTACCAGGTTCCGGCGGTGATGAGCGCTGCCATCCAGGAGGATTTCGGCCGGGTGATCACCGGGGCGAGCACCGGCGTCGAGGTGCTGGTGGCCAACATCGCCTTGGTGGCCACGCCACTCGGCGTCGACACGCTGACCTTCACCGCCGAGGGAGTCGGCGGAGCCGTCGTCGGGAGCGTCTCGGGAAGCGTCGAGGCGCTTCCGGATCTGGCCTCGGTCGAGCTCGGCGTCGATGCCTCGAGCCTGGGCTTCGTCGACGGCGTGGCCCTCGTCACCGCCACCAGCGAGGCGGCCGCGAACGAATCGTTCATCCTCTTCACCAGCGGATACGTCCTGCGACACGCCAATGGCTCGGTCGTCGCCGGTGACGATGTGGATGTGGCTGCGGTCGAAGTGTCGGTCGCTCCCGATTCCGGACTCGTCGAGATCGTGCTGCCCATTCACAACTTCGGCTTCGACTCGCCCGATGCCCAGGCGCTCCTGGACGTCGATTCGATCGATGGGCTGGGTGACCGCTTCGATCTGGTGCCGCCGCTCCCGACCTCAATTGGCGCCGTCCCCGGCGACCTCCGCGTCACCTTCGATACCACCGGTGCCCGCGGCGCCTACGCCGCGGCGCTGACCTTGGTGGTGACCGACGAGGACCTTCCGGGCGCAACCTTCCAGGTGCTCGGCATCCTTCTCGACGTCCTTGTCGAGGCGCAGGATCTTCTCGGCGATCTCGACGGAAACGGCACGGTCGATGGAGCCGATCTCGGCCTCTTGCTGAGCGCGTGGGGCCGATGCCCCCGATGCATCGCCGATCTCGACGGTGACGGCGAGGTGAACGGCGCGGATCTGGGGATTCTGCTCAGCGCGTGGAGCTGACCCAGGGTGTACTCGGGTGGCCGCGACCGTGGGCATGCCTCGCAGGAATCCGGCCGCTGAGACCATTGCCCGAAGGATCGCGACAGAAGGCACCATCGGGGGCGAACTGCCTTGGCGACGGATACACTCCGCCCCTTCCGCCATGAGCACTTTCCGCTGCCACATCGTCACTCCCACCGAGCCGGTCCTCGACCAGCAGGTCAGCTACGTCACCTTCCCGGCATGGGATGGACAGAAGGGCGTCATGCCCTCGGCCTCGCCGTTTCTGGCGAAGCTGGGACTCGGCTCCATGCGCGTCGACCTGCCCGGTGGCGCGAACCGTTGGTACCTGATCGAGGGCGGCTTCGCCCAGATGCAGAACAACGTGCTCACGATCCTGACCGACCGCGCCGTTGCCGCCGAGAGCCTCTCGGTGAGCGACTCCGAAGCCGAGCTTGCCGCTGCGGTCGCCGAAGTTGCCACGGGCACCGGACGCGACGCCGCGACCCGGCGGGCCGAACTGGCGCGGGCTCGGGTGGCGCTGGCGAAGGCGGCGCAGGGGCGCG
>CAYXKH010000124.1:7393-9034 GCA_964465255.1 uncultured Isosphaeraceae bacterium | reverse complement strand
CACCTGACGGAAGTCATCCTCGCACCGCACCGCATCGCATCCCCGCGCACGCACACAATCGTGCAACCCCCTGCTGCTCCCTGCTCCCTCATCGCTGATCCCCCTCCATCGCCTCAATCAACTCCGAGATCCGCACCAGGGCGATGCGGATCCCACTGTCGGAGAAGCCGTAGGGGATCACCAGGTGGTCGCGGTGCACCATGCTGCCGCAGGAGTAGAGGACATTGGGAACATATCCCTCGCGCTCGTCCGGTTCGGGCACCATGAGCGGCTGGCGCAACTGACCGATGATGCGCTGTGGATTCTCAAGATCGAGAAGCATCGCCCCGAGTGCGTATCGCCGCATCGGTCCGACCCCGTGGGTCAGCACCAGCCAGCCGGCGTCGGTCTCGATGGGCGAGCCGCAGTTGCCGATCTGGATGAACTCCCACGCTTGCTGCGGAGTCTGGAGCAGCGTCGTCTCGTTCCAGAGGCGCACGTTGTCGGAGCGCATCAGGTAGAGATTCTCACGGTCCGATCTCGACAGCATGCAGTACTTCCCATCGATCAGCCGCGGGAAGAGTGCCATGCCCTTGTTGCGGGCCTCGACTCCGTTCAAGGTGCCGATGCGGAACGAGAGGAAGTCGGTGGTGTCGATCAGTTGCGGCAGCACTTCGACGCCGTCGAAGGCGGTGTAGGTCGCGTAGTAGACGACCGAACGATCGTCGTGCACGAAGCGCACGAAGCGTGCGTCCTCCATGCCCTGGTTCTCCAGCGGTCCTGCGGGGAAGATCACCCGCTCCGAGATCGACGACTCCCGCGGATAGCTCGCGATGTAGTTCGACGATGCCAGCATGTGGATGATCCTGGTGGTCTCGAAGCTGATGACCGGGGCGAACGCCGGGATCGCATCGATGGTCTTCAGACTGGCGTTGAGTTCCGCGAAGGTGAAGCGCGCCGGCAACGGTTCGAGCACCGCTGTGCTGATCTCGTTGCTGGCTTCGAGTTCCCCGATCTTGGCGACGAACAGGGCCTTGTCGTAGAGCGGTGTCTCCCGCGTTCCAAGGGTGGCGTAGTTGCTGACCTGATCGAACGTGAGGTTGCAGCGCTCGTCGATGATCCCGGTTCTGAAGCCGATCGAGGAGATGTGACCCTCCCCCACCGTCCGCACGCTCATGATGAAGCGCTGCTCGAGGCCCGGAGCCGACGGCAGTCCGCTCTGATCGGGCGAGGGGACCATCGAGGGATTGAAGAGCGCCGCTCCTTCGATTGCGTACTCGAGCGTGAAGTACGCCCCGATGAGCATTCGCCGCTCCTCCGAGATCGCCACGTGGGGGTCGAGATGATG
The DNA here is from genome assembly GCA_964465255.1 of uncultured Isosphaeraceae bacterium. Taxonomy (GTDB): domain Bacteria; phylum Planctomycetota; class Phycisphaerae; order Phycisphaerales; family SM1A02; genus CAYXKH01. Next base: position 7,707 of record CAYXKH010000124.1, on the reverse strand, counting down.
CGACACCAGATCGAAGTGGTGACCGAGCACGCGGGTGAACTCGCGATGGCGATGGCTGAATCCGCTCAGCACCTCGGCCACGATGCCCGAGGCTTCGTCGTCGGGGATCGCGAGGATGCGCTCGAGGATGACTCGCACCCGCGACTTGGTGCACGGCGCATAGTGCTCCTCGCCGGGAAGGTGGGGCTTGGCCACGACGCGACGCGGGTCTGGGGTGAATCGATGAGTGGTCCGTATGACGGTCGGGAGTCGCGGCGGTGTCATGGTGTCATGGTGTCATGGTGTCATGGTGTCATGGTGTCATGGTGTCATGG
>CAYXKH010000124.1:3839-7293 GCA_964465255.1 uncultured Isosphaeraceae bacterium | reverse complement strand
GGAAAGTGGGTCATGACGTGCCGGGCGGGCGCGGTGTGAAGGACCGCACCACCTCTGGCGCCGCCACGCCGTTGCGCTGGGTGGTCACCCGGCGCTTGGCCCGCTCCCCGCGCTCCTCCCCGACCAGGAGGTCTCGCGAACGGTCGAGCGTGCTGCTCTCGATCACGGTCAGCAGGGCAATCAGAAACGACACCGTGCTCTCCGCACCCTGGTTCTGGCTGGCCTCGCTGATGCCCAGTCCGTCGCGGCACCCTCCGGTGGAGTCGTCGTAGAGCCGCAGTCCCAGGCGGTTCCCGCCGAGGAACCAATCGAAGGACTCGCGCATGCGCCGCAGATATCGCTGATCTCCGGTGGCGATGAACGCTCCTCGGAACGCCAGCACGAAGGCGGCGGCGTCGATGGGCTGTTCATCCGACTCCGAGCGCAGTTCGGCACGACCACGCTGATGCCACCCCCGATTGCCGACCAGGCGCAGCGGCCCCTTGCCGCCGCGGAAGGAGACCTCGTCGAGGAACCGAAGCGACTCGCTCGCGACCCGCAGATGCTCGCGATCACCAAGGAGATCGAAGGCCGAGAAGAGCGCCAGCGGAATGAGGGCGTTGTCGTAGGTGAGAAGCGGCTCGAACCAACGCCACCCCTCGTCGGCCTCTCGCTCGAATCGTGCGCACAGGGCGTCGGCGAGTGCACCGAGGTCGGCCCGAGTCTCGTGGCTCGTGGGATCGCCGCGGTGAATCTCCGCAAGTCCGAGGATGGCCAGGGCCTGTCCGCGCGGACCGAACCCGACCGCGGGCCTGATGGCACGATTGAACATGTCCCGGGCGAGGCTTCGGATCCCCTGATCGGCGGCCATCCGGACAGTGGCGCCAAGCGCCCACAGGGCTCGCCCGATGCAGTCCTGCGAGCCGATGCGACTCTCGACCACCCGGCTGTAGTCGACGAAGTTGTAAAACCGCCCGTCCTCCCGCTGACAGTGATGCAGGAAGCTCACGTAACGGGCAACCAGTCGCTCAGCCAAAGGAGATGGCTGGTGTCGATTCGCGAGCAGCACCACGAGGAGCGCTCGGGCGTTGTCGTCGACGCAGTAGCCAGTGACCCGCGACGGCACCGAGAAGGTCGCGTGCTGGATGATCCCGGTGTCATCGGTCAGTCGCAGGAGATGATCGAGGCGAAGCTCGGGCAGGACCCGCGCCCCCACCGATTCGGGTCGCGGCAGCAGGGCCGGCACTCGGCGTCCACGCCGTTCATCCGCCGCCTCCAGAGCCACCGTACCGGAGACCTCCCCGGTCACGTTTCGGATCAACCGGGCGTACGTCTCGCCGACCCTCGCCCAGGTCATCGGCCGAGTGAACGCGTAGGCCGCGCTCCGGATGGCCTGGAGTTCCGACTCGTTGGAGAAGAGCGAATCGATCGTCTCGACGAGTCTCTCGACATCGCCGACCGGGAAGAGCCGACCGCGACCCTCGGCGAGCCACTCCTGAGCGTGCCAGTACGGGGTCGAGACCACCGCAGCACCCGCACCCATCGCGTAGGCGAGGGCCCCACTCGTACTCTGGGCCTCGTTGAGGTACGAGGTCACGTAGATGTCAGCAGCCTGAAGATGGCTGCACAGCTCGTCGAACTCGACGAACATGTTTCGGAACACGACGTGATCGGAAACCCCGAGGGCGCGGGTTTCCGCTTCGAGAGACTCCCGGTACGTCTCGCCGTGGCGCCGCTTGATCTCCGGGTGAGTCGCCCCCACCACCATGTAGAGCAGATCGGGGTATCGCTCGACCAGTCGCGGCATGGCCCGAATGACGGTCTCGATTCCCTTGTTGGGATTGAGCAGCCCGAAGGTCAGGAGCAGCCGTCTCCCCGCCGCCCCCACCCTGGCCTTGTGCGGAGCGCTGTCGCCACGGGGCAGATCGGGGATGCCGTGCGGCACACTCACCACCTTGTCGCCGGCGATGCCGTACGACTCTTCCAGCAGTCGGGCACCGATTGCGCTCATCACCACCAGACGGGCGCAGCCACGCGACATCTCTTCGATGATCGATCGCTGACGAGCGGACGGCGACTTGAGGACCGTGTGCAGGGTCGCAATGGCCGGAACGTCGAGGCCCGAGATGAAGTCGAGGACATGCTCGCCGTCGTCGCCTCCGTAGATGCCGTATTCGTGCTGAATCGAGACCGCCCTGGCTCCCGATTCGTGGACCCATCTGGCTGCGCTGCCATAGTCGCCGCGAACGCTCTTCCGCACTTCGACGCGCACGCACTGCGGGTAGACCTGCGGATCGACATCGTCGGTCATCGCCAGAATTGCGGTGCCGGAGGAAGGCTCGGCCGCAGCGATCGAGCGGGCCAGATCGCTGGTGAAGGTCGCAATGCCGCAGCGACGGGGCGGGTAGGTGCTGAGAAAGGCGGTATCGCCGTGGACCATCGGTGGCTCCTCCAGTGTGCAACTCGAACTGTGGGATTCACAGCCGACAGCGACAACGCCCGTCCGGCTCTCGCGAAGAGACGAGAATGACGGACGGGCTCCGAACAGGACTGCTCACGTCACTTGCGACGGATGCAGCGATCTTCAGCGCCGGCGAAATCGAATCGCTCGACCTCGTGTGGACCCGATCAAGCGCGTCTCTCACGAGAGCGTGCGGGCCGATGCTAGAGCCCGCGCTGGGCAAGCCCGGCATGGATTGCACGGAACATCGTTGTCGCCACGGTCGCACCCGCCGATTGGGGCGGTTGCCCTATCACGCCAGCGACCCTGATCACGCCCGACGACGACGCGATGCGCCGGGCGAGGCCAGCGCTGCAACTGCCAGCAGTGCCAGCGACCCCTGTCCCGGAATCACGATGTTGACCAGGAAGTCGCCGGCGATGTCGACGTCGACGATCTCGAAGCCGTTGGCGATCGTGTCGTTGACGAGCGAAATCGACACCGTCGTCGGACCGCTCCACTCGAGTGGAACCGTGAAGGTCAGCGACGCGAGAAGCCCGGTCGAGAATGGGCCGGCGAACGAGACGTTCGACATCTCGATGTCGACGACGTCGGTGGGGAAGCCGACCCCCGCCACCAGTCCGGCATCGAGCAATACCGGCAGATTGTCGATGAAGGGATTGCTGTCGTCGAAGAGCCCTCCGGTCTCGTACGGCCCGCCCCACACGTAGTTCTCGTAGAGCATGCCTCCGTCGGAGAACTCGATCCGGAAGATCGCCGAGTTGTGGACGGCGCCGTCGTTCGAGTCGAGGAAGAGATCGAGCGTGAAGCTCTCGCCCAGCCCCACGGTGACCGAGGACTGGCCGCCGCTGCTGGCCGACATGACATAGCCGGCGTGGGCTGCGCCTGCGAGAAAGGCTGTCGCGACAGCCACGCTGAATGTTCGAGACAACCGGTTCACTGTCGAATCTCCTTCTCCGCCATCGGAGCACCCCACGTCCCAACCTGAGTCCCGGCTTGAGTCCCGGCTTGAGT
>CAYXKH010000124.1:0-3739 GCA_964465255.1 uncultured Isosphaeraceae bacterium | reverse complement strand
TGAGTCCCGGCTTGAGTCCCGGCTTGAGTGTCCACTTGAGTGTCCACTTGAGTGTCCACTTGAATGTCCACTTGCTTTTCAGGGGGGTCGATCACATCGGGCACCGCCCACTGCACCCACGGGAGCAGTTCGAGCCGGGCTGCCGCATCGCGGACCGACTCGTCGTCATCGGCGTCGAGACCGACGATGACCAGACCGGGCACGCCGAAGGCGTCGATCTTCAGCACCAGGCACTGGCCCAGTTCGGCCCCGAGCATGTCGCTGACCACGGCGCCACGCCTCAGCTCCTGATCGACTCGGGCGAGCACCCCCGGATCGAGCAGAATCACAAGTCGCGGCGCCACCGCCCACCATCGCCCCTCGGCCGACTCGTGCACCGTGGCGACGTAGGCGCCGGCGAGCTGCAGTTGGAGCGAGAGACCCCGCAGCGCTTCCGCGGCCGCTGCGGCGCTCGCCCGCTCGGCGACTCGATCAGCCACCGCGGCAGTCCCATCCGCCATGACCTCGCTCGCCGGGGCGGCGCTGGTCCATTCGACCAGCCACCACGATTCATCGGTCGGCGACGGAAGCGCGGCAACCACCGCGCCACCGAGCGAGGCCACGTCGAGGAGCGATCGAACCAACGCTCCGCGTCCCGCCACACCCACGAGAATCCGAGGGGCTGGTGACACCGCAGCCGTGTCGAGCCCAGGCCTGAACTGCTTCGGCTCGGCAGTATCGCGGGACTCCTCGGTTCGCCTGCCGTCGATTGACGGAGTCGGCGACTCTCTCGCCGACGGGTCTTGCGCGAGTCGCGTGGTCGGGATCAGGAGGTCGTCCGGTCGACTGATGGCCGGACGCTCGGGATTGCGCGGGCCCGAATTGCGCGGGGTCGGGCCTGCCTCCGCGGTCACCGTCGGACCAAGCACGACGCCGCGACGAGTGGGATCGCGCTCCGGTCCGTCGATTGCCGCCGGCGGACAGGGCGAGGCGATGAAGCGAAGATCCTTGCCCTTGTTGGCGTTTGCCAGCAGGACATCGTCGAGGGTGATCTGCCCGTTGCGATCGAGATCGCTTCGGACATGGAGCAGATTGAGCGGATCGAACGGTGTCGTACCCACCAGGGAGAGCACGCCACCGACATCGGTGTTGTTGGTCCGATGGTCGCCGGAGGCATCGCCGAGGAGAGCATCGATCACAATCGACGCGCCGATCACGAGGAGATTGCCGCCCCCGTCGCGGACGCCGTCGAGCCGCACGCAGTATCGGGCGTTGTCGGGAAGCGGCGGCGTGAAGGTGATGCGTGCGCCGGACTGCCCACTGACTTCCTTCGGCTGGATGGAGATGGACACTCCGGAGAGATCGACCGGTGCGCCATCGGGACCGGCGAGGCCGGTGAGAAGCACCGCGGCGGGCACCAGCGTGGTCGGATCGATGGTCTCGGAGAAGGCGACCTCGAGAGTCGACACGCCGCCCAGGCGCGGCTCGCTGGTTCCCACACCGTCCGCGAGCGCCAGGGCAACTTCACCCACTCCCTCGTGAGAGGCCACCGCCGACCAGTCTTCCGAACTCGGCGCGGTCGCGTCTGCCTCGTAGAGCAGCGTGTAGACGCCGTTGCCTCCGCGCCCGAGGTGATCGAAGAGATGGAGATAGCGCTGCGGCTCGTCGGGACCGCTCAAGGGATGGAAGATGCGATTGGTCTGCCAGGCGTTGGGCCCGACGAGAACCGGCGAGCCGTCGGAGCGCAGCACCTGGGCGAGCTGGTACTGGTTGTTGAAGGGATCGTCGAGCCGCAGATACATCCAGCCCTCCGGCATCGCCACCGAGACGACGGCGCTCAGGTTGCCCGGATTGGTGCTGACGCCCGCGCTGGTCAACGCGGTCACCGTCTCGACCGGCCCGTCGCTGCGATGGACGTGGTCAGGCAGGTTGAACTCGTCGGAACGCTGATCGGTGAGGAAGTCCGGAAGCAGATCGTCCGACGGCGTCTGCACCCGCACCACGTGCGTCATGCCGAAGATGGCGACGCTGTCGATCAGCGACAGCCCCTCCTGCCCGAAGGCGTTCTGGCTTTGGAGCGTCGCGGTGTAGTCGATGAACTCGCCTTGCAGTGTCGAGGTCATCAGCCACTGCACCACCTCGCTCGAATTCGGGGCAACCGAGCCCAGATCGACCGAAAGCGACGGCGTGACCGGTTCGAGCCCGATCTGGGTGCCGATGATCTGGAAGGCAATCAGAAGTCCCTGCTCGTTCTCGATGATCTCGGGCTGGGCCGAGGTGATCTTCACGTTGGTGGCTTCGCCCGCACCGGTGTTGGCGAGGATGAGTCCCAGCGAGAAGGGAACCGACGGTTCGATCTCCGCGGTGAAGGGATCGTCGGAGTGGACCAGGGTCTCGATGAAGTACTTGAGGTGCAGACTCGGATTGGGCAGCACCGTGATCGTCACTGGGAAGAGCGGAATGGTCGAGGTCTCGCCGGCGAGCGAGTAGCTCATGAGGCCGCTGACGTAGTAGGTCGTCGGCTCGAGCGGCGCGGCGTTGTCGGTTGGGATGATCGTCCACGTCGCCGAACCGGTGGCACCGGCGGCGAGCGAGCCGGTGCCATCGATTGCGTCGAACACCGCGAGGGCCGGGTCGCCGATTCCGAAGAGCCCGTTGACCACGTTGCCGTTGGTGTCCTTCACGAAGATTTCGATCGAGAGCTCGTCAAGCGGATCGAGGGCGGAGTTGTTCAAGAGCTCGAGCTTCGCTTCGAAGGCGGAGCGCGAGATCATCACATCCTGGGTGAGCTGGATCTTGACCTGGGCGCAGATCCCGGCGGCGGCGGGGCCTTCGTTGTCCACGTTGCTCTCGGCCAGTGCGGCCTCGAGGGCGGAATCAAGATCCTGTTCCCATGCGGCGATGAGCGCTGCAATTGCGGCCTCGGCTTCCCCGTCGCCACCCCCGTTTCCGCCGGCGATTCCACCGGCGTCGCAGCCGAAGGGATCGCATGTCCCGCTGCCGGCGACGATGAAGGTCTGCTGGCACGGAACCGGCTCGAAGCCCTGTCCGAAGATCGTGGCGCTCACTTCGACCTGGACGTAGATCCCGGTGAAGCAGAAGTTGCTCGAGGTTCCCTCGCACGAGTTGTAGGTCATGCTTCCGTTGCCGGAACCGTTGACCGTTGCAGTGACGGTGTACTGGGCCACGCCGACCTCGCCGTAGCCGGGGATCGTCGCGGTCGCCGAGCCGCTGGAGCTGAATCCGGCGATGGCGCTCAGTCCGAGGCCGGCGGTGACGAAGACGCACTTTTCACCGTCGCAGGTGATCTGAAGTCCACCCGAACCGCTGGCCGTCGCGGTCACGTTGAGTCCGGCAAAGATGCTGGCCTCGACGTCGAACTGCACCGACTGCGGTTCGTCGAAGCCGGGGACCCCGGCGACACTGACGACCAGCGACTGCTCGAAGTCGAGATCGATGCTCGGGATGTTCGGCGACACTTCCACTTCCACCGAACCCGTCGCCGTGGCCTCCCAACTCGTGGTGCAGTCGCTCTTGCAGCACTCGGAGATGCAGAACTCGGCTTCGACCGAGGCGTCGGCGTCGAGGAATCCACTGGTCTGGGCGGTGATCCAGGCTTCGATGGCGCTTTCAACCGCTCCCAGCGGAATGCTGTAGCAGTCCTCCTCGTCCGAAGGGGGATTGATGCAGCAGTTGTCGCAGGGGATCTCGAGGGTGATCGGCGGAGGTCCGTTGAAGACCAGTCCACCACCACCACCAC
>CAYXKH010000123.1:0-9059 GCA_964465255.1 uncultured Isosphaeraceae bacterium | reverse complement strand
ACGGAGCGCTCTAAAGCACCAACATGGCGTCCCCGTACGAATAGAACCGGTACTCCCGTTCGATTGCCTCGCGGTAGATCTCCTTGAGCCACGGAAGATCGATCAGCCCGGCGACCAGCGCGAGCAGGGTCGAGCGCGGCAGATGGAAGTTGGTGAGGAGCCCGTCGACGTGCTGCCAGCGATGGCCGGGGGCGATCAGGAGTCGCGTCTCACCGAAGATTGGCTGGTGTGGAGCGGCGTCGCCAAATGCCTCGAGTGACGAACCAGAGGACACGTCGGGCAGCGACTCCAGGGCCCGAGCGCTGGTGGTGCCCACGGCAATCACACGAGTGCCTGCGGCCTTGCGGGCGAGGAGCGCCTGCTGCGCAGCGGCGCCGACCTCGAACCACTCCGCGTGCATCGGGTGGTCTTCGAGGGTCTCGGAGGCCACCGGCTTGAACGTGCCCATGCCCACATGGAGGGTGACGTCAATGCGCCCGACACCCCGGGCCGCCAGCGACCGCAGCAGCTCCGGTGTGAAGTGCAGTCCGGCGGTCGGCGCCGCCACCGATCCAGCCTGACTCGGATCGGCGAACACGGTCTGGTACCAGCGTCGATCGCGCGGATCGTCAGCCTGCGCCGAGGCCGCGCTGGCAATTGCAGGTTCGTCGTCAGCCGAGACCTGGGCGTTGCTCGGCACACCGGACTCTGCGCGAGCCCGCCGAATGTACGGCGGCAGCGGCACGCGGCCGGAGCGATCGAGGATGGCGCGGGCGTCGCGAGTGCCGTCGCCTCCGACAAACTCGACCAGCCACGCTTCCCCGTCGCGACTGGAGAGTTCGACGCAGTCGCCATGCGTGGTGCCATCCGCGGCGACCAGCTCGATGCGCTCCCCGACATGAAGTCGCGAACTGCCACGAAAGAGCACTCGCCAGCGAGGATCCGCAGAGTGCGCACCGGCTCGCTCCGCCCCCATCGCCGCCTCCTCCCCCAGCCCCGATCCATGTGCCAGCATCCTCGCCACGGGCCCCAGCGCCAGGCCCTCGAAGCAGCGTCCGCTCGAGCGTCGGGCAATCAACCGCGCCGCCAGCACTGTGGTGGTGTTGAAGACCAGCGTGTCATCGGACCGCAGCAGTTGCGGCAGATCTCCGATGCGCCGATGGGCAATGGTCCGCGAGGCCCGATCCACGACCAGAAGCCTGGCGCTCTCCCGCGGCTCAGCCGGAGAAGTCGCAATCAATCGTGCGGGGAGGTGGTAGTCGAGTTCGGAGACGCGCAAGGGGGCAGGAAAGAGTGCAGGGGGTTGCACGATTCCAATCGTGCGCTGCCCGCGGGCACGAATGGCCATTGGTCTGGTGCCCGCGGGCAGCGCACGCATCCAGTCCTGCAATCCCCTGCACTCTTTCCTGCCCCCTGCCCCCCCTATCGCCACTCATGCCTCGGATACCTCCTCTTCAACTCCTTGCGGAGTTGTGGGTAGAGCGTCTTCCAGAAGCCGGCGAGGTCGGTGGTGCGTTGGACGGGGCGATGGTTGGGGCCGAGCACTTCGATCAGGACCGGCACGCGTCCCTCGCACACTCGGGGGGTCTCGACGAGGTCGTAGAGCTCCTGGATCCTGGCCCGACCGATCGGTGGTCCGTCGCCGGAATAGGCAATGGGCATCCGCTTGCCGCGAGGGAGGGCGATGGCGTCCGGGGCCTGCCGCTCGACGAAGCGGCGATCGTCGTAGGAAAGGGCGTTCTTGACGGCATCGAGGCAGTGTCGTTCGCGAAGCTGGCTGGCGCGGACGGCGTCGCCCACGATCTCGTCGAGAATGATGCGTCGATGGTCATCGTCGTAGGTGATCAGGCCTCGCTCCGGACGATGCGTGGCCACGAAACGCACTCGGGCAATCCACTGTTCGACCGCCTCGTCCCATCGTTCGAGCTTCAGTTCCTCGGCGAGAATCCGCTCGATGAGAACCGAGCGCACCGCAGTCTGATCGCCGGCCGGTCGGGCCGTGCGGCGCAGCTCGGCGCCGTCGAAACAGAGTCGCTCGATGGCTTCGACGGCTTGCGACGCAGGATTCCACATGGTCTCGACGACGGTGGTGAGTCGCTCGGGCAGGAGTTCCGACAGGAGCTCGGCCGGCACCGCCGTCGCCAGGGCGAGAACCACGTTGCCCTCATTGCCTCGACCGATCTCCCGCTGATCGAGGGCCACCAGCGGTGTCGCCGTGCGCACCACGCTGCGCTCGTCGAGAGTCACGCGACGGCGCCCTTGCATGGCGCAGTGCGGGCGAGCCGGATCGAGGCGCACCGCAAGGTGATCCTCGAAGCCGGCGATGACGCAGCGGGCGAGATCGACGAAGGTTCCGACCGAAAGCTCGAGCCGCTCCCGCCGCGCCACCGACTTGAGCTGCTCGATTGTTCTCGCAACCTCGCGACAGGCGAGGGCGTTGAGCCCATTCGCCTGGCACCAGCGCGGGTCGAAGTCGCGCTGCGCTGCCTCGCGCCAGGCATTCGCCCGCACCGTGAGATCGCTCGGTGGCTCCTCCGGCTCGGTCCAGGAGAGCAGCCGACCGAGGGGAGTGTCGTCGACGATGTCCCGTTCCGCGGCCAAGGCCACCCAGTCGATGGCGCGGCCCAGAACGCGGTGTTCGATGGCACCCGCGAGGACCCGCCCGAGCCGCGGATGGAGCGGAAACAGGGCCATCCGCCGCCCCAGGGCGGTCAGGCAATCCGCAGAGTCGACTGCACCGAGTCGCTCCAGAAGCGCCTGCCCGAGGGCCAACGCCTCGGGTGTGGGCGGGTCGAGCCACGGGAAGGTCGCGGCGCTGCCGACTCCGACCGAGTTGAGTCCCAGGGACTTCAAGTAGAGCAGCGGCTCGCTCAGCTCCAGCCGCTGAATCTCAGGCGGCGTGCGCTCGGTGCGCTGGGCGTGATCGCTGGCGGTCCAGAGCCGCACGCAGCGCCCTGGGGCCACACGGCCGGCGCGGCCCGCCCGCTGCTCGGCGCTGGCCCGGCTGATCGGCTCGACCGCGAGGGTGTTGATGCCGCGGCGCGGTTCGAAGCGATGCACGCGAGCGAGCCCGCTGTCGACGACGGTGGTCACTCCTTCGATTGTGAGCGAAGTCTCGGCGACATTCGTGGCCACGATCACCCGCTGCCTGCCCGAGGGCGCCAAGGCTGCGTCCTGTTCGCGAGGAGGCAGAGAACCGTGCAGGGCCCGCACCTCGACGTCGCGGGTCGCGGGCAGCGTGCGGCGGATCGACTCCATGGTGCGGTTGATCTCGTAGACGCCGGGCATGAAGACCAGCACGTCGCCCTGGGAGTCGAGCATGAGGGCCTCGATCGTGGCCTCGGCGGCGAGATCCCAGACCGGGGAGGCGCTGCGGGCCCGCATGAGCGAGGTGGTGACCGGATGGAGTCGTCCTTCCGCAACGACCGCCGGGCAGTCGAGGAATCGGGTCAGGCCCTCGACGTCGAGCGTCGCCGACATCACCAGCAGTCGCAGATCAGGGCGCGACGTGCGCTGCAATTGACTGACCAGCCCGAGGATCAGATCGGCATCGACGGAGCGCTCGTGAAACTCGTCGAGAAGGACCGCCGATATTCCCTTGAGCGTGGGATCGCCGAGCATCTGGCGAAGAAAGAGCCCCTCGGTCAGGAAGGCCAGTTCGGTGCAATTGGAGATCAGCGAGTCGTGCCTGGTCTGGTAGCCGACCCGCTCGCCGAGGGTCGCGCCGAGTTCGCTGGCAACCCGCGTCGCCACCATGCGGGTGGCGAGGCGACGGGGCTGGAGGACGACGATCCTGCCCGGAGCAAGCCCGGCGTTGCGTCCCGCACCCAGCAGAATCTGCGGGACCTGCGTGGTCTTGCCGCTTCCCGTCGGCGCCGCCAGCACCAGCCGGTTCGAGACCCGCAGGCTCGCGACGATGCGCGAGGCCACGGCGTGGATCGGAAGCGGCGTGTCGGAGCGGATGGGCACGTGCGAGAAGGAGCCGGGTGGGCAGGGGAAACGCCGTCGAGTGGACCTATCGTCGCCGCTTCGGAGCACCAGTACCCCCATGAGCAGCACGACGGAAACGACTCGCATCATCTACACGATGTTGCGGGTGAACAAATCGCACGAGAAGAAGCTGGTCCTCAAGGACATCACCCTGGGGTACTACTACGGGGCCAAGATCGGTGTCCTTGGACTGAACGGCTCGGGCAAGAGCTCGCTGCTTCGGATCCTGGCCGGCGAGGACAAGGAGTTCGAGGGCCAGGTCCAGGCATCGGGGAACTACTCGATCGGCTATCTCGAGCAGGAGCCGCTCAAGAACGAGACGCGGACGGTGCGCGAGATCCTCGAGGAGGGCGTGCAGCCCATCGTCGATCTCTTGAAGGAGTTCGACCGACTCAACGAGAAGCTCGCCGAAGACCTCAAGCCGGCCGAGATGGACCGAGTGCTTGCCCGTCAGGGTGAAGTGCAGGAAAGGCTCGATGCCGTCGGCGCGTGGGAGCTCGACAGCCAGCTCGAGATGGCCGCGGATGCGCTGCGCTGCCCGCCGATGAACCAGTCGGCGTCGACGCTCTCGGGTGGCGAGAAGCGGCGGGTGGCGCTCTGCCGACTGCTGCTGCGCAAGCCCGACATTCTTCTGCTCGACGAGCCCACCAACCACCTCGATGCCGAAAGCGTGGCGTGGCTCGAGCAGCATCTTCAGCGCTTTGCCGGCACGGTCATCGCCGTGACCCACGATCGCTACTTCCTCGACAACGTCGCCGGGTGGATTCTCGAGCTCGATCGCGGGCAGGGCATTCCCTGGAAGGGCAACTACACCTCGTGGCTCGATCAGAAGAGAAAGCGTCTGGCCATCGAAGAGAAGCAGGAGTCGGTCCGGCAGAAGACGCTTGATCGCGAGCTGGAGTGGATCCGGCAGAATCCGAAGGGTCGCCAGTCGAAGCAGAAGGCCCGCATCGCCTCCTACGAGAAGCTTCTCAACGAGGACAGCACCAAGCGGGCGAAGGAGGTCGAGATCTACATCCCGGCCGGCCCGCGCCTCGGCAATCTGGTCATCGAAGCCAAGGATCTGACGAAGTCGTTCGACAATCGCATGCTCTTCGAGAATGTGACGTTCTCGCTGCCCCCGGGCGGAATCGTGGGTGTCGTCGGCCCCAACGGCGCCGGCAAGACCACGCTCTTCAGAATGATCACCGGCACGGAAAAGCCCGATGGCGGCACCATCCGCGTGGGCGAGTCGGTGAAGCTCGCCTATGTCGAACAGGGCCGCGACACGCTGCCGAAGGGCAAGAACGTCTGGGAGGCGATCTCCGACGGTGACGAGGAGATCATGCTCGGCACCTTCAAGATGAACTCGCGGGCCTTCGTGAGCCGCTTCGGGTTCACCGGAAGCGACCAGCAGAAGCTCGTCGACACCCTCTCCGGCGGCGAGCGCAACCGCGTGCACCTGGCCCGAATCCTGCGCTCGGGCGCGAACGTCCTGCTGCTTGACGAGCCGACCAACGACCTCGACGTGAACACCATGCGTGGTCTCGAGGAAGCACTCGAGAACTTCGCGGGCTGCGCGGTGGTGATCTCCCACGATCGCTGGTTTCTCGATCGCGTGGCCACTCACATCCTCGCCTTCGAGGGCGACTCGCAGGTCACCTGGTTCAACGGCAACTGGTCGGCGTACGAAGAGGACCTGCACAAGCGCCTCGGCACCCGCGCCGATCAACCGCACCGGATCCAGTATCGACCGATGGCCAGATAGTGCGAGCCGCGCGTCGTTCCCGCAACAGCTGGGTGCCGCGCCTTCGCGAGCGCAGCGAGCAGAGGCCGCGACACCCGGCGACAGCTACCACAGCCAACGGGCGACGCCCGCTGCCGTCATCGCCGCCAATGCGATGATCAACGCCACCGTCACCCCCCGTGGCAGCAACCGCCACCACAGAACCGGCATCGCCGCCGCCCATGGCAGCAGGTAGCGATCGAGCACGAACGATCGCGTCAGGGCGTAGAGGCCGATTCCCGCAAGCAGCGTGAGGATCACGAACCGCGCCAGACCGCGCTCGTCGCCGAAGGGCGGTTGATCGGCGCGGCGCCGTGACCACGCCGCCCCCGCGAGTGCGCCGAGCCCGGCGAGGCCGATCACCGCCATCGCCCCGAGCATCGCCGACTGGACCATGGGCGTGTCGCTCAGAGTGCGGGCCACGCTCGAGGCCAGGCCCAGGTATGGCGACATCCCCTGATCGCCGCGGGCCAAGAGAATCGCGGGCGTTGGCAATCGATCGTCGAGGCGCGGAGGCGCAACGACCGCGAGGGCCAGACCGAGGATGGCCCCGGCGGCGATCCAGACTCGGTTCGATCGCTGCCGTGGCAGCACCAGAAAGACTGCCGTCCACGGCACCAGTGCCGCGGCCAGATAGGTGGCGTTCCCGAGCGACAGGAGCGCTCCTCCCCCACCACTCGCTCCCGCCAGCGCGTGCATGTCCTGATAGTCCGGACTGACCAGACCTCCCCAGCGGATCCAGAGCGGGATGCGGCTGGCCCCGGCGAGTGCACAGGCGCACCACCACGGCCAGCTCCCACGCCCGAACCGCGACCACGCCAGCAGACAGGCCGCGGGCGCAAAAGCCACCGCATGGATGCGATGGTGCAGGAGCACCGCGAGCAGAAGCCCGAAGAGGATCGGTCCCGCGAGCGGATGCCAATTGTCGTCCGAGACTCCGAAACCCCACAGAAACACCAGCGTGAGGAGAAGCGACCCGAGGACGAAGCCCGCTTCGCTCATCAGCAATTGACCGAGCACCGCGTGCTGCGGCAGCAGGCAGTAGAGAATCGCGACCACCGTGAGCCCGATCCCGGTGACGCCGCACCGGCGAGCAATCACGAGGAGCGGGATGGCGCCCAGCACGAAGAACAGGACCGTCGTCAATCGAAGCCGAGCCAGTTCCCCGCCGAGCACCTCGGCCATTGCGGCGTATGGCCAGACGAAGGCGGGCCCCTTGGTCTCTTCGAAGTCGATTGCGGTTCGCACCGACCAGCCTTCGGCGACGATGGCCTCAATCGGCTGCCGCGTCCACGGTTCGTCGAAACGCTGACCCAGAGCGCTGATTCGTGTGCCGACTCGGAGGCCGAGAGCAACCAGCAGGGCCACGCCCAGTGCCGCGGCGAACCACCACCGGGAGTGACCCGGCGCATCCCGCCCACTGCCCGGTGCGAGCGCAGGCGGGCGACGCGACGCAGTGATGTCCGTGTCCTTCGTCATCGAGGGGTTGGAAACGGTACCGCGTCGTCGAGGAACTCGGCGTCGATCCGTGAGAGGACCAGATCGACACGTCGCCTGAGGTGCTTCAGCGATTCACGGAATCGCTTCGGCGGCGCAATCGCGCGGCGCCACACATAGCGCCATGGCCAGTAGTTGTTGGGCAGTTCGTAGACGATGAAGCCGGCCCGCAGGTACGGCGCCAGCACGGCCTCGGCGGTCGGGCCATCCGCGGGCCACCAGTGGGGCGAGAGCTCGACGAGGATCTCGCAGTCGGCTCGCAGTTCCGCAATCGCCGGTTCCATCCCGCGCAGCACCGCAGGCTCGGCCCCCTCGACATCGATCTTGATGAGCCGTGCGTGGCGCAGTTCCTCCGGGGTGGCAAGTCGAGGCAGCGGAGCGCAGGCCACTGCATAGGAGGTGGTCTCGGCGCCCTGGGGACCGAGGGTCGTCGAGCGTCCTCGATTCTCGAGCGGCCCCTCGTAGAGCGTCAGGTGCCCGGTCACATCGCTCACCGCCATCTGCACGACCCGCGGTGACCCCGGCTCCAGCTCGACGAACCCGTTGCGGGCGAGGTTCTCGCGAAGGCGAGTCGCCAGGACCGGAGAGGCATCGATGGCCAGCACGCTCCCCTCTCGACCCACCTCTTCCAGGGCGACCAGCACGAAGGCGCCGACGTTCGCGCCGATGTCGATGTAGCCATCTCCAGGTCGGAGCCGACGGCGAATGTGGGCAGTCAGATCCGGCTCCCAGGTGCCGAAGAGCGCCAGGTACATCTGGATCATGTCGGGGATCGTGCAGCGCATGCGGCGCGGGCACCCGCCCCCGAGATCGACCTCGGCTTCGAGATCGACCGTTCTCCGCAGCGCCAGCAGGATCGCTCGAAACGCCATCCACACCCCGAAGAGCGGAACAAAGAGAACCAGCAGCGCCGCACGCGTGATTGAACTCGGACGCGGCGACTCGCTCCGCACCCGGCGAATCGCCGCGGCGAGCAGGCCAGCGATGCCCGCGAGCACCGACTCGATCACGGGTCGAGTTCCCTGGAGCGCACCGGGGCCGGCACGCCGCGCATCTCGCGCCGCCAGATGCGGACGAGGTCGCCACCGACGGTGAGGAAGTCGCGGCTCTTGAGCTTCGAGCCCTTCTTGTCGACCCATTCCAGGAGCGGGAGTTCGACGATGACCTCCTCGGGCTGGAGCACGGGGCGACCGCGGCGACTGCGGATCAGTCGGGCGATCAGTTCGACGTCGAAGATCCAGCGCGAGCAGAAGGGGCGATCGATGAGCTTTCGCAGTTCGTCGTTGACCCGGAAGAGCTTGGCCCCGCACTGGGTGTCGTAGATCGGAAGCCGCAGCATCTGCGAGGCGAGGGTCGCGAAGATTCGACCGAACCAGTGGCGAAGCAGTTGTCGTCTGACCCGTCGACCGAGCAGGTTCACGCGCGAGCCGAAGACCATATCGATGTTGGGTCGAGCCGCCAGCACTTCGATGAACGCGGGAATCGCATCGAGCGGTGTCGCCAGATCCGCATCCCAGAAGCCGACTGCGTCGGGGCGATTCTCTGCCGTCATCGCCTCGATCATGCCGCAGCGGACCGCCTCGGCCTTGCCGCCGTTCTTCGCCAGGTGCAGCGCCCGAAGGCGGCCGGGTCGGCGGGCCGCCGTCTTCTCGAGCACACCGGCGGTGCCGTCACGGCTGCCGTCGTTGACGAAGAGGAAGTCGATTGCGCGATGGATGTCGACGAACGCCACGAACACCTCGGGTTCGAGGCGAAGCTCCTCGTTGAAGCAGGGCACCACGATCGTGGTGCGTCGGAGCGAAGGGACCCCGGAGCGATCAGTCTGTCG
>CAYXKH010000122.1:3161-9108 GCA_964465255.1 uncultured Isosphaeraceae bacterium | reverse complement strand
CTCGCCGACGCCGGGTTCAACGTCAAGGTCGGCATGCGGATGAATCCCGACGGCAGTTCCACCGTCTTCACCCGCGAGACGCCCGAGGAGGACTGGTCGGAGCTGGTGAAGTTCGCCTTCGAGGATGCCGGAACCTCATCGCCGGTGGGATACACCCGCGACGGTCGAACCCTCTACATCGCCGACAGCAGCCGCGGCGACACCGCGGCTCTCTTCGCCTTCACCAAGGACGAGGCCGGCACTCGATACGACGAGGTCGCCTCCAACCCCCGCGCCGACTTCGCCGACGTTCTGATCGACCCCCGCACCGGTCGAGCCCAGGCAGTCGCCTTCGAGTACGCCCGCAAGGAGTGGCAGATCCTCGACCCGGCAATCGAAGGCGACTGGAAGACCCTCTCCGAAACCCTGACCGGCGACCTCGAGATCACCAGTCGCGACGATGCCGACCGCCGCTGGGTGGTCGCCAGCCTTCGCGATGACGGTCCGGTCGAGTTCCACCTCTGGGATCGCAACACCCGCAAGGCGACCTTCCTCTTCACCAATCGCCCGGCGCTCGAGAAGCTGCCGCTGGCGAAGATGCAACCGCACGTCATCTCCTCCCGCGACGGGCTCTCGCTGGTCAGCTACCTGACCACGCCGGTCGACCGACCGGCCCGGGGCCTCCCCATGGTGCTGCTGGTCCACGGCGGTCCGTGGGCTCGCGATTCGTGGGGCCTGAACGGGATGCACCAGTGGCTCGCCAACCGCGGCTATGCGGTGCTCAGCGTCAACTTCCGCGGCTCGACCGGCTTCGGAAAGAGCTTCCTGAACGCGGGAAACCGCGAGTGGGCCGGCAAGATGCACGATGACCTCATCGATGCCGTCAACTGGGCGGTGAGCGAGGGCATCGCCGATCCGGCCCGCGTGGCCATCATGGGCGGCAGCTACGGCGGATACGCCACCCTGGTCGGCCTGACCGTCACGCCGGATGTCTTCGCCGCCGGCGTGGACATCGTCGGCCCTTCCCACGTCGCCACCCTGCTCAAGACGATCCCGCCCTACTGGGCCCCCATGAAGTCGCTCTTCGAGACCCGGGTCGGCTCGCTTGACGAACCGGAGTATCTCGACAGCATTTCGCCGCTCACCATGGTCGACCGCATCAAGCGTCCGCTCCTGATCGGGCAGGGTCGGAACGACCCGCGGGTGAAGGAATCGGAGGCCATCCAGATCGTCGAAGCCATGAAGGCCAGGTCGATTCCGGTGACCTACGTGGTCTTCCCCGACGAGGGCCACGGCTTCCAGCGACCCGAGAATCGACTTGCTTTCTTCGCCGTCACCGAGGCGTTTCTCGCCCAGCATCTCGGCGGTCAGTACGAGCCGATCGGCAACGACCTCAAGAAGTCGACGGCGGAGGTTCCGGTCGGTGGTGAACTGGTCCCAGGCGTGAAGGAGTGACGGGCGGCGCGTGACTCGAACGCGCTGCGCCATGGAGCCGCGGGACGCACCACGGCCGAAGGGGCCCCCCAGAGGGCCGGAGGCGGCTCGCAAAATTCCTCACAAAACAGCAGGATTTGCAAGGTCGCGGCCTTGTGGTGCCGATAAACCTCTGTAAATTCCGGTGATTCTGAGCCATCGGGGGCTCAGGCACCGAAAAACATGCAGCACGAAAGGATTCTCTGATCATGGCAAAGACCGCCACCGCAACCGCCAAGAAGGCTCGTTCCAAGTCGCAACTCTTTTCGGACATCGCCGAGCACACCGAGCTCACCCGCAAGCAGGTCGCTTCGGTGTTCGATGCGATGTCCGCGATCATGAAGAAGGACCTCAGCAAGAAGGGCCCCGAGCTCTTTGTGGTCCCCGGCCTCATGAAGCTCACCATCCGCAACAAGCCCGCCACCAAGGCGCGTGAAGGCATCAACCCCTTCACCGGCGAGAAGCAGATGTTCAAGGCCAAGCCCTCCTCGCGCGTCGTCAAGATCCGCCCGATGAAGGCCCTGAAGTCGATGGTCTGAGCAGAGACTGACGCTCCGGAAGACTTCTCAACGCCGCGGACTTCGTCCGCGGCGTTGTGTTTGGGGGAAGGGGGCAGACCGGCCGCTGCGTGGCCTTGCAGGGGGCAGCAGTGGGTTGCACGATTGGATGCGTGCGCGGGGTTCCGCAGCGTTGCGGTGCGTGACCCCGCGCTGGCATCCAATCGTGCAACCCATTGCTCATCCCTCACCCCGCGCCGTCCTGGCTGAAATGCGTCGCAGCCCGCCAGCGTCCGCAGTGCGCGAGTCTCCGCGCACGTACTCAATCGTGCAACCAGCGCGGCTGCTCGGGGACCGGTGGCGGAGCCGTCTGGTGCGCGAGTCTCCGCGCACGTACTCAATCGTGCAACCCCCTGCGATCTTTCCCTGCCCCCTGGCCCCCACAATCCCGCGCAGCGGCCGGCCTGTTCACTGTTTCGCGAATACTTCCGACATGAACCTGTACGCCAGCTTGGCGGCGAAGAAGTCGCTGGCCCATTGGCCCGGGGTCGGGAGGAGTTCGACGATGTCGAAGCCGACGACGCGGCGCTTGTGGCAGAGGCGCTGGAGCAGGCGATCGACCTGGTGCCAGAGAAGTCCACCCGGCTCCGGAGTTCCTGTGGCGGGCACGAGCGAGGGGTCGAAGGCATCAAGGTCGATCGTGACGTAGACGTTCTTCGACTGCTGCTTCACCACCCGCTCGATCCAGCGCTGATCGTCCCACCCCGGGGAGTCCAGATAGCCGGTGATCTCGTGGGCGAAGAAGACTCGCTTTCGCTCCATCGCCGGCACTTCCTCGATGTCGATGGCCCTGATTCCAACCTGGGTGATCAGACAGAGTTCGCGGGCCCTCGCCATCACGCAGGCGTGATTGCACGACGAGCCGTGGTAGCTCTCGCGGGTGTCGCCATGGGCGTCGATCTGGAGGATCGAGAGGTCCTTGTAGCGCTTGGCGAACGCTCGGAAGGCGCCGATTGAGACCGAGTGTTCGCCGCCGAGCACGACGGGAAACTTCTTCGCCTCGAGCAGCGTCGACACCGTCGACTCGACCTTGTCCGCCAATGCATCGGGGGTACCGCGATGCACAATCGGCGGCAGCGTGGCGATCCCTCGGCGATAGACCTCGGTGCCGGTCTGGATGTCGAAGAGCTCCATGTTCGCGCTGGCGTCGATCAATGCCGCAGGCCCCCGGTCCGCCCCCTTCTTCCACGTGCTGGTGCCGTCGTAGGGCACCGGAACGACCACAATCGCCGCCTTCTTCAGCGAACTGAACTCGGCCGCAAGGCCGCCGAAGCCGGGAGGCGAAGCGTTCTTGGAGATCGTCTTCTTCTTCTTCGCCGTTGATCGATTGGGAGTAGCCATGAGAGGTGGCGATGGTACCGACTCGCGCCGCGGGGAACCGTCGGCTTCGCCGACCCGTTCCTCGGCTTCGTCGACTGGCTCGTCGGCTTCGCCTCCTCATGAGGTGTGCCGCGTGCGCGGCACCTTCTTCAGGCCGGAAATGCCGCCGCCGACAGGGGACGCACGAACTTCGCACGCAGGTGAGCGGCGGCCTGTCCGGCGATTCAGTTGGGGTTGCGCGGACGGCGCCGGTGAACCCCCGGCCCCCCCAGTCCTATCCGCTCGACTCGATTGACCAAGCGTGCGCAGCCCGCGCCGCGTCGATCGTGCCGAGCGCCACACAGGTGCCGCGCACGCGGCACACCTCAGGAGTCGGCCCCGCCGACGACCCTGTCGGCGCAAGCCGACTCCTCACACAATCCCCTCCTCCACCGCCTTCAGCACCGCCCGCGTGCGATCGCGCACGCCGAGTTTGGAGAGGACGACCGAGACATGGTTCTTGACCGTGCCTTCGGCCAGTGACAGGGCGTGGGCGATCTCCCGATTGCTCAGTCCGCCCGACATCAGCCGCAGCACTTCAAGTTCGCGCACGGTGAAGTCGCGCTCGGTGCGCGAGGTGGTGTCCCCCCGCGGCGGACGACGCAGGGCATCGGTGATCTTGTTGGTCGCGGCCGGCCGCACCGCCGTGCCGCCGCCGGCAACCGTGCGAATGCCCTCCAGCAACTCCTCGAAGGCCACATCCTTGAGAAGAAACCCGCGGGCCCCGAGTGCGGCGGCTTCGATCAGGGCGTCGTCGTCGTCGAAGGTCGTGAGCACCAGGACGCGGGTCTTCGCGTTCGTCTGAGTCTCCATCCCGCGCAATCGGCGCAGCGTTCCGAGTCCATCGAGGACCGGCATGCGCAGATCGAGCAGGAGAACATCCGGCGCGAGTCGCTGCACCATCGCCAGCCCCTGCTCGCCATCGGCGGCGTCGAAGACCACTTCGATCTCGGGGGCGTGAGCGAGCAGCGCCTTGAGTCCCTCCCGCACCAGTCCATGGTCGTCGACGATGCCGACGCGGATCCGCGG
Source organism: uncultured Isosphaeraceae bacterium (assembly GCA_964465255.1). Classification (GTDB taxonomy): domain Bacteria; phylum Planctomycetota; class Phycisphaerae; order Phycisphaerales; family SM1A02; genus CAYXKH01. The sequence continues at coordinate 4,711 of CAYXKH010000122.1, read as the reverse complement.
CGCCTCCGATGGCTTCCGTTGCAGGTCGCTCACGACGACGCTCCTTCGCCGATCCGAACCGTGATGCTGACTCCACCCTCGGGCGAGGTCCCGACGGTGAACTCTCCCCCCAGTGCGACAACCCGCTCGCGCATGCCGCGCAATCCGGAACCCTCCGAGGCCCCCGCGAGCCCGTGACCATCGTCACTCACCCGCAGGTGGTCGTCGTCAGCCTCGATCCGAATCGCCGTGGCCCCGGCGTGACGCCGGGCGTTGGTGACCGCCTCCTGGGCGCAGCGGAGGAACGCCGCGGCCCGCGTCGGATCGGTCACCTTGAAGGAGTCGCCGATCCGCACCTCGACCCGCGGTCCCGCGCCGCGCGAGCTGAGTGCTTCAAGCGCGCCGCGCAGATCGATCGTGGCCTCCTCGCGCAGATCGCTCACCGCGGCACGAACATCGGAGAGGAGAAGCCGAGCGACGGCTCGCGCTTCGCCGATTCGACTCTTCACACCTGCGGCACCATCGACTGCCGCGGCCTCGAGCGATGCGGCCTCGAGCGACGCGGTGTCGAGCTGCAGCCCCAGCGCGACCAGGTGATGCCCCATCAAGTCGTGCAGTTCGCGGGCGATGCGGGCCCGCTCCGCACTTCGCACGCTCGACTCGAGGAGGGCTCGAGTCGAGGTCAGTTCGGCGACGGTGCCACCGAGTTCCACCCGCAGCGTGTGCTCCCGTGCTGCCAGGCGAGCCACTCCCACCATGCCGAACTGGAACGCCGCGTAGGCGCTTCCGGCGGTCCAGGCGATCGAGCTGGCCCACTCGTTGAGATAGATGAGAAGAAGCCCCGCGCTCTGCAGGAAGATCCACAGCATGGCCCGCGACCAGCGCATGCCGCCGAGCGAGGCGGCGACCAGCACCAGCAGGACTCCGCCTGTCGCCACACCGGGCAGCACCGTGGGCAGGGCCCAGTTGGCCGCCAGCGCTGCGGCGCTTTGCGGCGCCAGCAGCCACAGCGGCGGAACACTGGCGGCGCCGCGTCGAGCCGCCACCATCTGCGAGGCGATCCACGCCAGGAGAAAGATCCCAAGCGCACTCCACCAGACCAGCCCGCGCCATCCGAGGTCGCGCCCCAGCCCGACGAAGAAGACAGGCGTCGCCACTGAGAGCAGGGCGAAGCCCCCCAAGGCCAGTCGCCAGATCGATTCGAGTGGACGAGTCCCTGCGGCGTGAGTCATCGAATCGCGAGTCTAACGAGCAATCTCGCCCGACCACCCCTGCCGGAAGTCATGGGTGCGGGCATGACCTGCGGCACTTCCGAGGCCGAGCGGCGATCCGTACTTTCGGCTCATCCAGATCAGGAATGCCTGATCGCATTCATCACCGACTCAAGAAAGCGATTCGCCATGCTCCACACTTCATCTCAGCACACCGTTCTGGCCCGCGCCGCGTCCACCCTCGGTTGCTCGCTGGTTGCGCTTCTCCCCTTCATGGTGGGCGCCGGATCGACGGGTTCGGATCCGACCGCGCCTGTGACGCAGAAGTCAACCCAGCCGGCCAACCAGCCGGCCAACCAG
>CAYXKH010000122.1:0-3061 GCA_964465255.1 uncultured Isosphaeraceae bacterium | reverse complement strand
CCAGCCGGCCAACCAGCCGGCCAACCAGACGGCGGCCACCGCCCCCACCCCTCGCGATGCCCGCATCGCCAAAGCCCGGGCGCTTCCGGCGCTGCGGACCGACGGATCGACCGCATTCATCCCGCTCGAACAGCTCGGCGCCAATCCGTGGACCGGGGTCAGCGCCGGGACCACCGTCTCGACTTCGCCCGCAACTGCAGAGAGCCCGTCACGACTCGCGGTGAGCTACACCCGCGCTCGTGGCCAGGCCTTCGGCGTCGCCTTCATGCTTCCCTTCGGAGCCACCTCGAATGCGGAGTCGCTCCGCCTCGGCCTCCGCGGCGAACCCGCCCAGCGACTGGTGGTCTGCCTGACCGACGCGGATGGATTCGTCTGGTCCTTCCCCTCGGCGAAGGCCGAGGAGTCCTTCGTCATGCACACGCTGCGGCTCGATTCGCTCAAGCCGGATCGCTTCCAGAACGGGGGCCGCACCGCGCCCGCGTCACCCGACCTGAGCGCCCTCGGCATGCTCACGATCCTCGACATCTCCGGTCACATGGGTGGCGGTGAAGTCCCGTGCCGCTGGACCATCGACGCGGCCGAGATCGTCAGTGTGCCGGGCTCCACGCCCGGCTCGGCGCCCGGCGCCGCCCCTTTGGCTGCAACTCCGGTCGGGCAGACCGCCGCTCCCGACCGCAGCACTCCCACCGCCCCGACCGCCGTTCGCGCCGCCCGCGAGCTCTTCTTCGAGGCGCTTCAGCGCGACCCGACCCGTCGCCCCGAGGCCATCGCAGCGCTCTCGGCGGTGATCGCGGCAAATCCCGATGACGGACGCTCCACGCTGCTCCTTGGCGCCGCACATCTCTGGGCCGCCGCGGATCTGGCCACGCCAGACAGCGAGGCGGCGAACCATCTGGCAACATCGATCCGACACTTCGATCGCGCCGCCGAGCTTCTTCCCATCGATGATCGCATCGCCAGCTGGCAGTGGTCGGCGCGCGGCTTCCTCGCTCGACGTGAAGGTCGCGCCGCCGACGTCGCCGCAGCCATCGCCGGGCTGCGCCCGCACGCCGAGAGCGATCCCTGCTTCCACTCGGTGGCCTACGGCATGCTGGCCTGGCATGAACCGACGGACTCGGAGGCATTCACCAGCGCTGTCGCACTCGCGAGTCGGGCCTTCGACTGCGGACGCGACGGCGGCAGCGCCGGATCGAACGGCCCGCGCTGGCCCTACAGCGTGCAGGGCTTCCTCGTGGGACACGCCGATCTGCTGACCCGCGCCGGTGATGCCGATGGCGCGGAAGCCGCGCTGCTGGTCGCCGCCGCCCATGCCGACACCGCGACGTGGCCCCACCGAGCCCTGATCGACGAGCGCCTCGATGCCTTGAAGGAGCGCATCACTCGCTTCAGCGACAGCGATCCCGCGAACGACCCGCGATTCGCCTGGGCCGACCGATCGAGCGATTCGTGCGTCCTCTGTCACGCGACGAAGTGAGGTTGGGCGGAGTCCCGAGTTCTCACCGACACAACCGCCGATACACCCCGAAGAAGTCGACCATCTCCTCGCGACAGCGCTCGCCGACTGCGAGTCCCGCAATTTCGACGATCAGCGAGTCATCCTGCTTGATCGGAATGCAGCGTCCCCCGCCCGCTGCGGCGATCTCTCGGAAGTGCTCGACATCCTGGGTGCGATTGCCGTCGCGATCGCGGCCGAGGCGGGCCTGAATGACGTGTGTGGTCAGACCGACTCGAGCCCCTTCCCTGGCGGCATCGACGCACATTCCACCGAATCCGACATGGGGCGGGGCATCGCCGATCAGGACCAGCATTCGAGTGCGCTGCGGGTCCCAGCTCAACCGGGTGTAGGCCAGCATCAATCCCTCGTAGACCAGTTCGGCCCGGTCGCCGCCCCCATCGGCGGTGAGCGACCAGAGTCGCTTGCGGAGTTCGACCAGGTCATCGGTGAGGTCCCACGCCCTGGTTTCGAAATCGACATCGCGTCGATCGCGGAAGCCGACGATCCCCACACGAAGCGAGGTCACCACTCCCGAGACGAAGTGCATGAGGTCGTCGACGCCGCTCTGGGCCTGGGCGATGTCGCCGTACATGCTCGCGGTGCAGTCGATGACGATGGCCAGGTCGATGTTCCGCGGGGCCAGTTCGAGCATGTAGGCCTCGAGTGCGACGAATCGCGACTCCTCCAGTCGGGCCACCGCCGAGCGCATGTCGCTCTCGTCGCGATCAAAGATGTCGGCGGAACGCAGCACCATGCTGCGACGGTTCTTGCGAAGCCAATCCTGCCATCGGTACGGCCGGCCCACATCGGGCGCACCCGTGACCAGCGCCAGTCGCGACGACACCGCCCCGCACTCGGCGCGGGTCATTCGACCGATCACGCTCGCGACCACGTCCCGTGCGTCCTCACGGAGCTTCTCGTCCCGTGATGCCGCCGCCAACTCGACGGCCAGCATGCGATCGAGCGTGTCCTGGGAGCGGGCGAGCCGCTCGTACCCGATGCGGAGTCGCTCCGGCTCAACGCGAAAGCCGCAGCGCAGGATGGCTCGCACCACCCGCGGGTCGGCCTCTGCGGCAATCCACTCCGGGGGCGGCTCGCTCCGCCGCACCGCCAGCGAGCGCAGGGCGAAGCAGCGCATCGCCCAGTTCGGGCTGTGCAGGAAGGTGCGGATCTGGGCCAGGCTCGCGGCGCACGTGAACCGCTCGAGACGCATGCAGCCGATTGCCTGTCGGGCCCACGCCGGACTGGTCAGAAGCGCCGTCAGCGCCGCCCGCTCCTCCGGACCAGCAGTCTCGAGTGTCGGCGGAAGAGGCGCCACCGATTCGACGGGTTCGACCTTCGAGGGCGGCGCGACTGCTCCCGGCGTGGTGGCCGGGGGCGACGCGAGGACCTGCCCAACGACGAACACCACCGCCCCCGCCGCCACCACCCGCCAGGGGCGCACTCGACCGCCGCGACGACCTGACGCGACATCCTGCGGCACGTTCAGCGGTGTCCTCACCATCGCCCTCGACAGTAGATCAGTTGATCGGCAAGGAGACCGGTGGATCGCAGGCGGGTGCCACC
>CAYXKH010000121.1:3015-9137 GCA_964465255.1 uncultured Isosphaeraceae bacterium | reverse complement strand
GACGCCGCGCCGCGCCGCCTGGGCGATGCCGGCGAGCACCGTCGCCGGCGTGCCCAGGGCCAGGGCGCACGGCGACGCGGCGACCAGCAGGATCATGGCCCGATAGAAGCTTTCGCTCCAGGTCCAGAAGCCCACCAGCGGTGGCACGACGATCACCAGCAGATCGAGGATCAGGACCGCTGGAACGAAGATCCGCTGAAAGCGATCGGTGAACTCCTGCGTCGGGGCGCGATGGGCCTGGGCTTCGGAGACCAGCTTGACGACTCGGTCGAGCGTGCGATCGCCCACAGCCCGGGTCGTGCGCACCGTCAGAGCCCCGTCGCCGTTGACGGTCCCGGCAAAGACCTCGTCCCCACGCGACTTCTCGACCGGCACCGACTCACCGGTGATCGGTGCCTGGTTGACCGCGGACTGTCCGGACTCGGTCAGTCCATCGACTGGGATCCGCTCGCCCGGGCGGACGACGACCTCTTCACCCACGGCCACCGACTCGACCGGCACATCCTGCTCCACGCCGCCTCGAACCACTCGGGCCATGGGCGGAGCCAGATCGGCGAGGGCGTGAATTGCGTTGCGGGCTCGACCGAGGGCGTAATGCTCCATCGCGTTGGCGATGGCGAACAGGAAGAGCAGAAATCCGCCCTCGGCCCACTTGCCGAGGGCCGCGGCTCCGAGCGCCGCCAGCAGCATGAGGAGATCGATGTCGAAGGCGAACTTGCCGCGCAGGGCGTGCATGGCCATCGACTTGAGGATGTCCCACGCGGTCAGCGCGTACGCCACGAGGAAGATCCCGATCACGACGCCGCGCGGTGCCTCGTTCGACCGCTCCAGGCTCCAGGCGATTCCGAGGGCTGCACCACCGAGCACCGCGAGAACGAGGTGCGGATCGAGCCGGATCTCTACGATCCGCCTGAAGATCGTGGACGAGCTGGACGGCGCCGCGTCCGCGCCGATGGCGTGAGCAAGTTCGACAGTGGGGTCCGACATCTGGGGCGGATGGTAACGGCCTCACGTGATGGTCTCTCGAGTTGGTTCAGCGGTGACGGCGGGAGTTGAGCATGCGTCAGGCGCACAAGGAGCTGATTCGCTGACTCATGCGCAGGCGACGATCGAGCGCCTGGCACCACCGGTCTTCAACCTCGACCTGCGGGCGCTGGCCCAACTCCTGGTCGACGCGGTTGAGTCGGGCGCGGCGGTGAGTTTCCTGGCACCCCTTGCAGTCGACGAAGCCGAGGCCTGGTGGCGGCGCACACTGACGGCGGAGCACTCGAGAGCCATGGTGCTGGTCGCCCGCCTCAACGGCGCAATCGTCGGCACCGTCCAGCTCCATCCGGCCTGGTCCCCGAATCAGCCGCATCGAGCCGAGATCGCGAAACTGCTGGTGCACTCCAGCGCTCGAGGACAGGGTCTGGGCGCTCGCCTCATGCGGGCAGTCGAGACCGAGGCAAGGGGAGCCGGGCTTCGCCTGCTGACACTGGATGCCAAACGCGGCGCGGTCGCGGGCGAGCTGTACCGATCTCTCGGCTGGACCATGGCGGGCGAGATCCCGCGCTTCGCCCTCGACACCGATGGGCGCACCTGCCACGACGCAGTCATCTATTGCAAGGAACTCGCGAACGCCGATCCGGTCCCTCCCCTGCCCGACTCCTCTTCGCGCCTTGAGCCGGGGAATTCCCGCCCTCGGTGAGCACCCGCGCGGGTTTTCCCCGGCCGCGGAGGGGGAGACCTCACAGGTAGGCTTCGCTCGGAGTTCGGCGATCTCGATGGCGATGGCCTCGTCGATGCCGCCGATCCGGGGCTCCTGCTCAGTGCCTGGGGCACTGCGGGTCCTGAGGCCGATCTCGACGAGAGCGGAGTGGTCGACGGTGCCGATCTCGGTCTGCTGCTCGGCGCGTGCAGGTGATCGAATCCAAACAGGTCCGACGAGGACTCAACAGGGAAGGTGAACCAATGGTGCATGCCCGAACGAGAATCCGATTGACGCTGGTGGCCGCGGCGCTTGCCGCAGGAGGAATCTCGATCGGGCTCCTCGGCGGCGGGCCTCGGCAGTCGGCCCCGGCGCTGGGGCCCATCGTCGTGTTCGGCTACAACGAGCTCGGCATGCACTGCATGAACGAGGACTTCTCCGAGCTGACGATACTTCCGCCGTTCAACACGCTGCGGGCCCAGGTGATCAAGCGCGGCGACAACCCCGACATCATCGAGCAGGAAGCGGTCGTGAAGTACACGATCCCGACCAACACCCGCTCCTTCGACAAGACCAACTTCTGGTCCTACGCGGATGCGCTCTTCGGCGTTTCGCTCGCCCCCGACGTCGGCCTGACTGGTCACGGCCTCTCCGGGACCATGTCCGCAACTCCCGCGGGACACTGGGAAGTCACCGGCATCCCAATCACGCCCAACACCGACAGCGGCCATCCAGATCCCTATCCGCTCGCCCTGATCACCGCGAGCAAGGATGGCCAGACAGGATCGACCCAGGTCGTCGTCCCCGTCTCGACCGAAATGAGCTGCAATCTCTGCCATCACGGGCCGGGAATCTCAAGCGCAACCGACATCCTCCGCGACCACGACACGCTCCACGGCACGACCCTCGAGCAGCAGAAGCCGGTGCTGTGCGCCTCGTGCCACGCCGACAACGCACTGGGGACGCCCGGGGTGCCCGGCGTGTCGAATCTCTCCAGCGCCATGCACGGGGCTCATGCGTCGCGCATGGACATGGTGGCCCTCGAGAACAAGTGCTACGCATGCCATCCGGGCGTCCGCACGCAGTGCCAGCGCGACATCCATCTCTCGCTCAACATCCAGTGCGTCGACTGCCACGGGGGAATGGAGGCCGTCGCCGATCCGGCCCGCCAGCCGTGGATCGACGAGCCCCGCTGCAGCACCTGCCACAACCGACCGGGATTCCAGTTCGAGCAGCCGGGGCAGCTCTTCAAGAACTCGATCGGACACGGCGGCGTGCATTGCGCCGCCTGCCACGGTGCGCCCCATGCGATCACGCCGACGGAGACTGCAGTCGACAACCAGCAGGCGATTGCCCTGCAGGGACATCCCGGCGTCATCGACACGTGCACGGTCTGTCACACCGTGCAGCCGCAGCAACCCTTCTTCCACAGCGTCGAGGACGACTGATCACCATTTGACGGACGTCAACACCATGGCACATCTTCAATCCACACTCCTGGTCCTTCCGGTGCTCGGTTCCCTCGCAATCGCGGGCATCGCCGGCGCCGCCGACTACGTGATCATCGACCTGTCGACACTTGCCGGGTTCGACGACACCAACGGGCCGGGCAGCCAGGCGTACGGCATCAGCGATGACGGCGTCATCTGCGGCCTCTCCGTCGACGCGTCGCCGCAGCGTGATCTGCATCCGATCCTCTGGGATCAGTCGCTGGTCGATCTCGGAATCCTCGGCAGCGATGTGCACGGAATCGCCTTCGCAATCAACAACAGCGGAGTCGCCGCAGGTGTGACCTTGACCCTCGGCGACACCACGCCGCAGGCGGTGCGCTGGGTCGGCGTCAGCGGCGCCGGGCTCGGAACCTGGGCGGCGCGCGATGTCAATGAACCCGGAGTGATCGTCGGCGAGAAGCCCGCGACCGAGTCCGGTGCATGGGGCCACGCCGTTCGATGGACCGCTGGCACCTTGCTCGATCTGGGCACGCTGGGCGGCCTCCACAGCTCAGCCTTCGCCATCAACGACGCGGGCCGCATCGTCGGACACTCGCTGCTGGCCAACAACACCACCTCGCGGGCGTTCCTCTGGCAGGGCGGCGCGATGAGCGACCTCGGCACCCTTGGTGGGGTCCGGAGCCAGGCCTTCGACATCAGCAACAGCGGATTCGTGGTCGGCGTCGCCGATGGCGCCGATGCCAGGCCTCACGCGTTCCGCTACACGCTGGCGGCCAACGGGAGCGTGACGCAGCACACCGACCTCGGTGAGCTGGGTTCCGGCTCCAGCATCGCCTATGCCGTCAACGAGGCCGGGGACGCCGTCGGGTCGAGCGATTGGCGGGCGTTCCTCTGGCGCGACGGGGTCATGACCGATCTCAACACCGCCATTGGCCCCGACTCCGGCTGGCTGCTCACCCATGCCACGGCGATCAACGAATCGGGACAGATCGCAGGTCGAGGCACTCACTTCGGCAATCCTCGGGCGTTTCTCCTGACCCCGCGCGTTCCCGCCGACCTCAACGGCGACGGCATCGTCGACGGCGCCGATCTGGGGCTCCTGCTCAGCGCCTGGGGCACTGCCGGTCCTGAAGCCGACCTCGACGGGAGCGGAGTGGTCGACGGCGCCGATCTCGGCCTCGTGCTGAGTGCCTGGAGCTGACCAGCGCCAGCCCCACCCGAGGCAGGCCCCGACACGGAGCGGGAGCGCGCTGTCTGCACGCTGCGACTACGGCTCGTTGGCAGCCCTGCTCGAGGATCGCAGCAGGTCGCTGCCCGTGGCCGTCTCGGTCCACGGCTGTTCCCGCTGCTGCCTCTCGAATGCGAGATTCGCGGCGATGAAGGGATCGGCGAGATCCAGCGGCCAGCTCGCGACGGTGCCTCCGAGGGCAGCGGTCGAGATCACGTCGCCGCGTTCGTCGAAGCCCACCGCAACGAGCGGCGCGACCCCGCTCTCGTTGGCCAGCGGACCGGTCGAGGGCGAGTGCCAGTAGACGTTGCGACACTCCGCCACACTCCAGATTCGCACCGTGCCATCGGAGGAGACCGAGGCGAACAGATCGGCGTCGGTGGGGTGGGTGGCGATGTTGGTGACGAGGGCGGTGTGGCCCTGCGAGTGCCGCCGCGTGAATGTGGCGACATCGAAGATCGAGACGATGCCGGTCCAGCCGCCACTGATGAGATGTCGACCATCGCGGGTGAATGCCAGCGAGAAGTTCGCAGTCTCGAGCTCGGCGGTGCGAACGGCGCCGGTGGCGCGATCAATCAGATGCAGCAGTCCGCCGCGCTGGGCGACCGCGAGGACGCGGCGATCGGGCGAGACCGCGCACATCAGGATCTCGCGGCGGGTGCTGCGGCTCGGAGGGATCGCCGCCGACGGCACGCTCGATCCGTCGGATGCCGGGAACGCTCCCGGCGAAGGCTCGCCCGCGTCTGCCGCGGTCTGCTCGGTCGAGACGCTGTTCAGGAGCGTGCGTCGAGCGTCGGTTCCGAGTGCGACCTCGACCACCGCGTTTCCCGGTGCGGGCATGAGCAGCGTGTCGCCATCGACGAACGCAAGTGCGCGGTGGGAGCCGGGGAGGTAGCCCTCGACCACGCGGACGATGCGCCCCGTTCGAACGCCGGAGTCATCCGCCGGTTCGAGCTCGACCAGTCGAACTGCGCCGTCGTCACCGCCGACTGCGAGTCGATCTCCCGCGGGCGAGACGGCGACCCCCATGACTCCAGTCGCACCGAGATGGACGCGCCAGCGCGGCCCGCCGCGATCGTCGAATCCGGCCGCCTCCGAGCCGCGCGTTCCGACGGCGCTGCTCCCGCAGGGGCTGTGGAGATGCCGCACCGACCATCCCGCGGGCAGCGAGTGTCTGGCGAGCAGCGACTGCGGATCGAGTTGCCACGAGCGGACGTGGACTCGATTGCGACCCACGATCACCACTCGATCGGGGTCGGCGTGCGGCACGAGTCGCCAGCCACCCTCGGCCAGCACCTCGCGAGCCGCGAATGTCTGCATGTCATATCGATCGAGCCGCCACCAGCCGAGAACCAGAAGGGTGCGCCCGTCCTCGCTGTAGCGGAGATCGCGGATCGATCCGTTGAGTGGTTCGAGAGTGTGCACGCGGCTCCCGCTCTCGGAATCCCACAGGCGCACGACCTGGTCGGTGGCCCCCGAGGCGAGCATGGCTCCGTCGGGACTGAATCGCAGCGCCATCACGATCCCACGGTGGCTTCCGAGTCGACGCGGAGCGCCATCGAGCGCCTCGAGATCGTCGAGGATCAGGACCGATCCATCGCGGCCGCCGACGGCCACGCGTCCGCTGGGGCGATGCACGTCGAGCTGTCCGATTGCCCCCGCGCCGAGGTGCTCGCCGAGGGGGATCTGGCGCACTTCACCCCGGCTCGAGGCGTCGCTCGGGTGCTCCTTGCGCGCCGACTGGTGAACCGACTGG
>CAYXKH010000121.1:0-2915 GCA_964465255.1 uncultured Isosphaeraceae bacterium | reverse complement strand
CCGACTGGGGCGCCGACTGGGGCGCCGACTGGAGCGCCGACTCGTCGACCGCAACGACATGCAGGGTCCCGTCGGCGTCACCCGCGATGATGCGACCATGGTCGAGGAAGCGCACCGCGACCAGCCCTTCCCGCACCGTGCACAGCGGGGCCAGCTCGCGCCCCGCCTCGCTCCCCTGTGGAAGCAACCAGAGTCGCACGACTCCATCGCGCCCACCGGTCACCGCCAGGGTGCCATCGGGCGAAAGGTCCAGGCTGCGCATGTCGCTGGCCGATCCATCGAGGGTCTGGAGGATCGCCCCGGTGTCGACATCGAGCACCACCGGCGGGTGTCCCCAGCCGACGACCAGCAGCCGGTCGCGGCCCAGCATGGCGCCTTCGTAAGGAACCTTGCCGGGGTAGGTCACGCTCATTCGGATCGGATGACGCATGAGCATCTCGCGCAGCGCCCAGCGGGCATCGCGTGACCCGGGATCATCGAGATACGCATCCCACAGCAGCCCGCTTGCCAGGGCGACGTTGCCCGCATAGCCCGCGAGTCGACCGCGTTCGATCCTGTTGATGGCCAGTTCGGCGCCGAGTCGCTCCGCCAGTGCCGAAGCGCGATTCTCGGCGGCGCGGGCCGTGTCGCGCTCGCCGCGGGCCTGGTCGAGTCCGTAGAGCGCCGTCGCCAGGCCGATCACAATCGACAGCAGGGTCAGCGAGCCTGCGGTGAGAGCGACGACGTGGCGGCGCGCGAACATCCTCGCCTCGTAGAGCCCAGCCGACGGCCGGGCCGCGATCGGTCGATGCTCGAGGAAACGCGAGATGTCGTCGCTCAGGGCCGCGACCGTTCCGTACCGCCGCGCGGGATCCGGCTCCAGCGCCCGCAGCGCAATCCAGTCGAGTTCGGACCGCAGCACACGCCGCAGGGCTGCGGGTTCGCTCGAACGACGGGCCGCCCGCTCGACCTGTTCGGGCGTGGCCGCGAGGCTGCGGCGCGGGGCCACGACCGACGACGGGCGCGGGGCGGCAACGTGCGCTGATGCGACGCTGCTTCGAGAGGGGGTTGCGCTTCCGGAACTCGTTCGCGTCCGCGCCCTGGTTGGCGTGGTGCCGGTCAGGAGCTCGAAGAGGACGACGCCGAGCGACCACACATCGCTGCGGATGTCGACATCCGCGGTGAATGCGGAGCCGACGGCGTGATCTGGACCCAGTCGGCCTGCGAGCGTCGCGCCCGCCTGCTCCGGGCTCATGTAGTCAGGTGTGCCGATGGCGTGCCCGAAGCGGGTCCACTGGGTCGGTTCACCGGCCAGTTCACTGGGCGGTTCGCTGCCCGGCGCATCGCCACGGTTGGCGCCGCCACGCGGATCGTCGAGCACCTTGGCCACTCCGAAGTCGATCACCTTGGGGACCGGGTCGCCGTCGACTTCGGTGACCAGGATGTTCGACGGCTTGAGGTCGCGATGGATGAATCCCTTGCCGTGGGCATGCTGCACCGCCGCACACACCTGCTGGAAGAGCCGGAGTCGATCGGCGAGCGGCATGTCGTGGCGGTCGGCGAAGCTGGTGAGTCGATCGCCACGCACGAGTTCCATCACGAAGTACGGCCGACCCTCGGGAGTCATCCCGGCATCGAGCATGCGGGCGATGCCCGGGTGCTCCATGCGAGCAAGCACCTGCCGTTCGGCCTGAAATCGTCGGAGGACCTGCCGCGAGTCCATTCCGAGTTTGATGAGCTTGAGTGCGACCTGTCGCCGCACCGGCTCCTCCTGCTCCGCGAGCCAGACCGTTCCCATCCCGCCCTCGCCAAGCAGATGGACCAGCCGATACGGGCCGATCCGCCCGGGCACGCCCGGACGGATGAGCGGGGCATCGAGCAGCGGGTCGTCGCCATCGTGATGCCGCAGCAGTTCCGCGACCTCGCCCGCGAGAGTCGGATCGTCATCGATCAGGCGAGAGAGCGCCGCACGGCGCTCCGCCGGAACCAGTTGGCGCAGATACTCGAAGCTCTCCGCGACACGTGCGAATGACGCATCTGTACTCGATACCACGGACTGCGGCGCGCCACTCGGGCTGGAGCCCGCCGCGTCATCTCGCTCTCGCGGCGACGAATCATCCTCGATCGAAGTGGCGGCGTGATTGGGCATGGGACCACTCGCGCAATCACGCAGCGCCGCCGAGACGTCGTCGCAGCCAGGCGCGGGCCATGAACCAGTCCGATTCCGCGGTGGTGCGCGACACATCGAGCATGCGGGCGATCTCTTCGCCGGTGAGACCGCCGAAGAACCGCAGTTCGACCACGCGGGCCTTGCGGGCGTCGTGCTGGGCGAGCTCGATCAGGGCTTCGTCGAGGGCCAGCAGTTCAAGTGGCTCGGGACCTTCGATCGACGCTTCGGGAAGCTCGACCCTCAGTCGATTGCCACCCCGCTTGTCGGCGCGATGCCGCCGGGCGTGGTCGACGAGGATCCGGCGCATGGTCGCCGCCGCGAGACCTCGGAAGGCGCCCTCGTCGCTGCGCGCAGATTCGGGGAGCGAGGCGCTCGCGTTCAACCGCATGAAGGCCTCGTGCACCAAGGCGGTGGGTTGCAGGGTGTGGTCGGGTCGCTCGTGGCGAAGAAGCGCCGCCGCCACCGCCCGCAGCGCCTGGTACATCCCGGGCGGCAGGTTCGCGGCCTCCAGCGACTCGCCCGGAGTCAGCGGCGTGGCATCCGCCGGCCAGGCCGGAACGTCTGACGCGCCATCGCCTGGCGATGGCGGGGGGTCAGGGGCATGGGGGTTGGAAAGCGACACTGCAGCCATTGTGACCGGCTGCGATTCGAGGACAAGCCTTCGACCTCGAAGTCGGGTTGGTATCGAGGTTTCCAGACGCGGCCCGGCGGAGGCGGGCCGAGGGGGCGTCGGCTGGCGCCGACTGGCTCGTCGGCTGGCGCCGAC
>CAYXKH010000120.1:3567-9157 GCA_964465255.1 uncultured Isosphaeraceae bacterium | reverse complement strand
CCCCTTGCCCCCTTCCCCCTTTGGTCCTCCCTTGGACCCGGTGACCCTCGAAGGACTGCCTCGCCGCCTCAACCCGGGTTTCCCCCCCTCCTTTCTCATAGGATCGCCCCGTGGCAATTCACCTTCGGTCGCTCCCTTCACTTCTTGTCGCGGCCGCCCTCGGGGGAGTGCTGGCCCACCCCACCAACGCCCTGCTCCAGTCGAATCCGGGTCGGCCCGCCGAGCCGGCTTCGACGCCCGCGAGCTCGGTGCCGCTGGCACTCGACCCCATCGTCCTCGAGGGTCTGGGGCTCTCGGTCCGCCCTCCGCTGGGGGCGATCGTGGCCCGTGAAGTCGGGGGGGCGCAGGTGGCGCTGCTCCTGGCCGAAAGCGGCGAGCGACCCCGCTGGCGGATCCGAATCCATTCGCTGGATGCCTCCTCCGCCACGCCGCTCGCTCGGATGGTCGCCCAGGACCATCTGAACCGGCTCGAGGAATCGGGACGACCCTTTGCCGTCCTTGCGAATGAAGCCCGCCAGGTCGGCGGTGCGGAGGCACATCTTCTGGTCGTGCGCGAGGATGGACCCGAGCAGACGCCGATTGTCAACGGCTGGCTCATCGCGTCGCGCGGCGCGATGTCCTTCACGGTGGCCACGCTGGCAACGACCCCGGCGGACCTTCCCTTGGTGCAGCCGATACTGGAGGCCATCGCGGGCTCGCTTCGCTTCGTCCCCGTCGAGGCGATGATGGCCGAGCGGCAGGCTCGCCTCGATGCCGGAGCGGCCTTCATCTCCAGCCTGACTCCTGACAAGCTCAAGAGTCTGCTCGGCGCCGACGACTGGTACCGCCTCCATCGACCAGGCGCCGCCGGGCGCGCCGAGCAGGAGTTCGGCTACATGCATGTGGTCTCGCGCGAGGGCCAGCGCGGCGAGCTCGATCCGCAGCGACCATCGCAGTCCTTCAGCGGCGACGAAGCGGAACGGGGTCTCTTCCTTCTGATCAAGAGCCGGGGACTCCTGAAGAGCGACGGTTCGCACGTCGTCGACGTCGACGCCCGCTACTGGATGGCCTGGGATCGATCGAGCGAGGCATGGTCGAGTCGAAGCACCGAGCGGGAAGGGCGCTCGACGCGGAGCAGCGCTCAGACCGGCATCCGCACCCCGACGCGACCCGGCTCGCCGACCGAGCTGACCGTGATCACCGCGGCAACCGGGACCGCGACCTCGGCACACCGCGAGCCCAGCACGTGGTCGGTGCCGGAGCGGCACTACCTCTGCGTTGCGGAGATCCTGATGCTCGGGCGGCTTCTGCCGCGCGATCAAACCGAGGGTCTCGAACTCGCCTTCTTCTACTTCGATGCCAAGGAGCGGCGCATGCCCCAGCGGCTGGACCGCTGGCGCCCCGCCGAAGGCGACGACGGACAGTGGGTGCTTTCATCACAGCCGGCGCTGGACGAACCGGGCTCGACGCAGCAGTTCGACGCTCTGGGGAAGCGGCTGCGGCGCATCGACGCCGATGGGGTGGTGACCGAGCGCATCGAGCCCGCGATGCTCCTCGATCTGTGGAAGCGCAAGGGACTCGAGGCGGAGAGCCCCACGACGCGAAGGCCCGCGGATCGACGGGAGTCGCGATGAGGCCCGACGGTCACGAGCGGCTTGCGGTGAAGTTCGCCATGGTCGCGCTCGCGGCGAGTGCGCTTGCAGGTTGCGCCAGCAGTCGAGCGTCCGAGCAGAGCGCCGATACCAGCTCGCGCTCGACTCCGGACACGACGGCGACCGCGTCGGACTCGGCGTCTGTGCCTCTGAGAACGTCGGGAGAATCATCAGACGATTCGACCTCTCCGTCGCCCGGGACCGGTGATCGCGTCGCCCCAGGCGATGCCCCGCTCGCGTCGAGCTCCGAGTCATCCTGCGGTCCATGGCAGGTCGAGGAGATCGCGGCAGGGACGAGCGGCACCGTCACGTCCTTGCGGGGCAGCGACTTCGCCCCCGACCGACTCGGCCGCGAAGCCTGGTGCATCGCCCAGGGAGACGACCTCGGCGCCACCTTCGTCCGCGAGCGCACGGCGCGGCAGTCGCACGGGGCGACGTTTGCGGAGCTGTGGAGCGACGAGACCACCCTCCTCCTCCGCACCGAGGCCGATGGTTCGATCGTCATGCCCGCCACGATCTCGCATCGAGAAAGGGTCATCAGCCTCTTCGACCCGCCGCTGATGATGATGCCGACCGAACTTCGCCTCGGAGAGACGGTGACCACGAATTCGCGCATGCAGGTGGTCGACGAACGCAACCCTGCCCGAGTGCAGCACGAAGGCCGGGCCACTCGGCGAATCACGCTCGAGGGCAGTTCCCGCATGACTTCCCCGCGCGGAACGCTCGAGGTCCTTCGGATCTCGGTCGAGTTCACCGCCGATCTTCCGCTTGCCAAGGCTTCCGAGAACGCCGTGCAGTACGTGCTCGTGGGCGAGGGTCTGGTGGCGGAGGAGCGCACCAAGGAGATCCGCGCCGTGGGGATCTTCTCCCGGCGCACGGTGCAGACACGAGTGCGGCTGGCGGACTGATCGCGGCCCGCTCACCAGGCCCCGCTTTGCGAGAGAACGCTCCAACCGTCCGTGCGCCACGCGGGATATCGACCCATCAGACCGAGGATGACGCGCATCTCGATCTCGGTGAGTTCCCACGGTGTCGGCGCCCCGGTCCACAGTTCCACTCGGCGACGACGAGCGTGCTCCAGCCGCATGGCGACATCGAGGAGCGGCCAGTGTGATGACTCTGCGCCCCAGTGAAGGGCGAAGGCGACGAGCGCGTCGGAGAAGGTCGCCGCGCTGTGCTGGAGACGTCTTTCGAGGTCTCGATCCCACGGCCCTGCCCTCGATGGCAGGTCACCGCCACCAGCAGACGTGCGGCGTCGGCGAGCAGTCTCGCTTGGATCGATCTGAGCGGCGGTCGAGGCACTGGTGGCGCCGCGTCCCGGCAGCATGCCGCAGCCGACATCCCCGATTGCGAGCACCCACTCCAGTGTCCACGCCCCGGCCCAGGCGGCCCGCATGCGCTGCTCCTCGACGCCCGCCGCGAGCGGCTCCAGTGGACGTTGTCGCCGGGCGGAGGCCCGATGATTCAGGACGACCGCCAACGGTGAACGGCTCGGCTGTGCTCGATCGGGGGCCGCTCGAGGCCCTGTGCCGCCGACGGCCGACCTCGCGCTCGAACACCCGTTGAGAATCGCTGCATCTTCTCCAACGGCGCGAATGCTCGAATCGATCCGCTCGTGCATCGGCGATTCGTCGACGACCGCCGGGTCGCGCTTCGAGACGCGTCGAACGAAGCCGGTCCTCTGGCGCCAGTCGACCAGGGCCGCGTCCATCGCGGAGACCAGAGTCAGAGGGCGTCCGAGGAGAGACTCGACCTTCGTCCGCGCCGTCGAGGTCACCGCGGAAATGCACAAAGGCCCGTCCCCTCCGGGGCACTCCGGAACGGTTTCGTCGGGGTGGCTCGGAGCGGCCTCATTGAAGCGCAGAAGGGCTCGCCGCCAGACCAGCCGGGCCACGGCGTCGGCGGCGATTGCGGCAATTGGGCCGAGTGCGCCGCTTGCGCCGCGCGATCGTGCCCGTCCGCGCCGGACGACGATCCGACTGCACAGGGCGTGCGCCAGATCGAGCTCGCCGCGGGTCTCGTGCGCCGCGGCCAGGGCAAGCAGGTGAGTCGTTTCGATCTCGGAGCCAGCCGACGTCGATTGCATCGATCGCGATTGCTCGAGGCGCCACTCGATGACCTGGTGCGGTCGCCCCTGTGCGTACCACTCGGCATCGGGGGCTGCGCAGGTCGATTCGCCGACGCCACCCAACGGGCCATCCACGTCGGCAGCGCGGGCGCCGTGCGGCGGCCCGCGGCCGAGCAAGGTCTGGGCGAGATCATCGAGCCGCCAACCGAGTGTGCTCGCGAGGCGCTGGGCGAGGTCGAGCTTCGGCAGCGCCGAGGTCGAGAGCAGATTGGTCGCGTCTCGACCCAGGGTTCGGGCCATCGACCTGCGGCTCCCTCCATGGGCGATCCGCGCCAGCTCGAGGAGAAGGGCAAGGCGGTGGCGACGATCCGTTGCGGCGTTCATTGGTCTGCTCGGGAGGGGATCACCCTACCGGGGCGCTGGTGACCTCCCGGAGTTCAGGAAAAATCACGGCAATTGCGCGAGGCCCGATTGCGTCTGCCGAATCGGCGAGCGACAGGGGCTCGACAGGTGCTGCATCCGAGTCCCGTGCAATGGTCGACTCGAGCTCAACCGCGCCGGTCGGACGCCCCTGCGGCGGGGCGTAGACTCGACCGGCTCCGGACTCGCGAGCAGTGAGGAAGATCCATTGAACCGAGTGCTCCTGGCGATCCCTGTCTACAACGAAGAGCGATACCTCGATCGAGTGATCTCGGAGGTGCGTCGCCATGCGTCCGACATCCTCGTGATCGACGACGGCTCGACCGATCGCACTCCCCTGCTTCTGGCCAGCCATCCCGTCGAGGTCATCCGGCACGCGACCAACCGCGGCTACGGCCGTTCGATGCAGGACATGATGCGGTGGGCCGATGTCGACTCCTACGACTGGCTCATCACCATGGACTGTGACGAACAGCATGAGCCTGCGGCGATTCCGATGTTCGTCGAGGCCCTTCGCGGCGATGACGCCGACGTGATCTCGGGGAGCCGCTACCTCCTCTCGGCGGCCAGCGACGATGCTCCACCGCCGGATCGGCGGTCGATCAACGCCACGATCACGGCCGAGATCAACGCCCGACTCGGGCTCGGCCTCACCGACTCGTTCTGCGGCTTCAAGGCGTATCGGATCTCCGCAGTGAAGCGACTCGACCTCGATGTCGACGGATACGACTTCCCGATGCAGTTCTGGGTGCAGGCAGCTGCGCATCGACTGCGCATCCGAGAGGTCCCGGTTCGACTGATCTACAACGACCCGACGCGCACCTTCGGGGGCCCGCTCAACGACGCGACCGTCCGGCTCGAGACCTATCAACGCACCCTCTGTCGTGAGCTGCGTCGCTGCGCCGATCGCCTGCCGCGCGAAGCCCTCTCCGAACTCGGAGCGCTGGCCACGTCGCGGAGGTGCGCCTGAGAGGCGGGCGGGCTTGGGCGCAACGACCTGATGCCGAGTGCCGACTCAACGCGCCCTGCGGGTTCGGAGCTGCTCTTCGTCGAGCCTCCTCTGGATCGTCTGCGCGAGATGCTTGCGGACCGCGCCCCACTCGCCCCCGCTCCAGTCGCGTGCGCCCCACTCGCTCCCGCTCCACTCGCTCCCGTAATGACGCACCGTGCGGAAGACGGGTCGCGATTGCTCGGCGGTCGCAGACTGCCGGACTGGGCGCGAGTCACGCGCGAGGAGCTCTCTCTTCCGATGGACGTGCCTGTCGTGGCCACCGGGCATCAGGCGGCGTTCTGGCATCCGGGAGTGGTGGCCAAACTCATCGTCGCGCAACGGCTGGCCGCGGCAGTCGGTGGTGCCTGCGTCCACATCGTGGTGGAGCAGGACGTCGAGCCTGTCGCCCGGATCCATCTCCCGGTTCGGACAGCCGGGCTCCCGGTTCGGACAGCCGGGCTCCCGGTTCGGACAGCCGGG
>CAYXKH010000120.1:0-3467 GCA_964465255.1 uncultured Isosphaeraceae bacterium | reverse complement strand
CGGACAGCCGGGGAATTCGGCGGCGAGCTGCGCGAACGGATCGTCGATCTGCTCGAACAACCCGAAGGACCCGTCGTCGGCGTCGTTCCCGCACTCGTCCCCATCGATGGTCTTCCCGAGGACTCCTCGGTGCTGGCTCTCCCCCGCGCAGACGACGCGGTCGCGCGGGCCATCGCCGCCCTCGCTCGGCGACGAACCGAGCCCAACGTGGCCATGCAGGTGACCCGCGCCGCGTTCGATCTTCTCGAGCCGATGGTCTCGGCGATGGCGCTGATCGGCTCGTCGGAACTTCTTCACACCTCGCTGGGGCGGGCTGTACTGGCGGAGATCGCCCGCGATCCGGAGGCGTGCGCCCGAACGTACAACGCGGCGCTCGATCCTTCAGAACGAGCCGCCTCGCTCCTTCGGATCGAGCGCGACCGAGCGGAGGTTCCGCTCTGGCGCCTCGATCAGGACGGTCGACGCCTCCGCGCCTGGGACGACGATCTGGAACGATTCGCGGCGGGTGAAGTTCGTCTGATGCCCCGGGCTCTGCTGATGACCGCGCTGCTGCGGCTGGGGGTGTGCGATCTCTTCATCCACGGTCTCGGGGGAGGAACCTACGACCATGCCATGGAGCGCTGGATTCGGGGTTGGTTGGGAATCGAAGTCGCGCCAATGGCTGTGGCGACCGCGACCTTGACGCTCCCGCTTCTCGCTCCGGACCTCGAGCACGCCCCGACTTTGGCCACGGCACTCGCGGCCCAGCGCCGCGTCCACTTCGATCCCGCGGCCGAGGCTGGCAGCGCGGGAGTCGTGCGCAGCGTGACGGGGGGCGCGGGCCCATCCCTCGCCAAGCGTGCGGCCCTGGCCCGGATCGCCATGCTTCCCCGCGGCTCGTCGGAGCGCCGCGCCGCGTGGCGTGCCATGCACGAGGAACTTGCCGAAGCACGAAAGGCGCACGCCGCGTCGCTGCGCCTGGCCGACGAGTCATTGGAGCGCGCCCGCCGCGCATCCCGTGAGCGGCCGATTGCCAACTCGCGGCTGTGGCCTTTCTTTCTGTACGAGCCGGAACAGTTCGCGCAAGCGTTTCAAGCGTTCGATTCGGCCTGATTGAGGTTGCGTCTCGCCGACGGCGCTCAACCCGGAGCCGAGGTCGCCTTCAGCGGATCGGGCCGGTAGAGACGAGTCTCGAGGGCCCACACCTTCTCGGTGAAGTCGCTCTGCGGCTCGCCGCGCCCGGAGTCGGGTCCGCGAGTGGCGGTGAGTGCCATCTGGGTGCGGGCATCAAGATTGTCGAGGTGGGCGACGAAGATCGCCTCGGGCGTGGCCGGAAGCTTGGCAGCGCCGAACTCGAGCTGGCCGTGATGGCTCAGGACGATGTGCTGGAGGACACGCAGGGCTTCGACGGGCAGGCGACAGCCGGAGTCCCGGGCGGCGATGGCAGCCTTCACCTGGAGGAGGATGGCGCCGCGGACCACGTGGCCGATCAGGTTGCCGTCGGCGGTATAGGCGAAGCCTCGCTCCCACGAGAGCTCCTGGGTCTTGCCGAGGTCGTGGAGGAAGAGCCCGGTCAGCACCAGATCGCGGTTGAGATCGGGATACAGCGGCAGCATTCGATCGGCGAGCTCGAGAAGCTGCAGCGTGTGCTCGAGAAGCCCGCCAAGCCAGGCGTGATGAAGGGCGGTCGCGGCTGGTGCCCTCCGGAAGAGACCCATCATCTGCTCGTCGCCCAGATAGGCCCCGACCAGCGCCTTGATCGCGGGGTGTTCAAGGCTCTCGAGGAGGCTCTTCAGCCGCGTGAACATGTCGCCGATGTGCCGCCGCGTCATCGGGAGCAGATGGGCGAGATCCTCGTCGCTCACATCGATCGCCTCGATGCGCTCGATCTTGAGCTGCGGCTGCTCGTTGTAGAGCTCGGTGGTGCCGGCGATCCGCACAAATCCGGTGCGGGTGATCTCGGCCATCTCCTTCTCGCTGAAGCGCCACTTCCGCGCCGGCATCTCGCCGCTGGCGTCGCGCATCAGGCACTTGAGATAGGGATCGCCGCCGCGGGTCAGACCGATCTGAGGATTGACGAGGTTGTAGACGCCGTCGACGAAGGCGTTGGTCGGCATCTCGCGAATGTTGACGTGCGGACGGATCGGCGTGTCGTTGTCTGGCATGGTCTCAATCGACCGACGCGCGGACGCATTCGATCGCTCAGAAGCGGTCTGGCCGCAAGGGTGCTCCCGTGCCGCGGATGAACTCAGCTCGGCACACGGGAGCGGGCCAGTGTACCGGGCGCGGCGGAGCCCACCGTCCGAGCGGAGTTTCTACACCGCGCGCCGCAGCGACTCGACCGCCGCGGGAATCTCCTCGAGGAGATCCGAGGCCAGCATGCCCGCACTGGCGCCGCGCTCCCTCCAGCGATCCGCAGCGCGGGCGTGGGCCTCGACCGCAAGTCTGGCGCAGTCGTAGATCGAGAGGGGCGACGCGGCAGTGACGGATTGGGTGGCGGATTGGGTGGCGAACTGGGTGGCGAACTGGGCGACGAAACCGGCAATCACACCGGTCAGCACATCACCCGTCCCGGCGGTCGCCAGCGCCGCATTTCCGGCGCGGCAGATCCAGGACTGCAGACCGTCGGTCACCACGGTTCCCGCTCCCTTCAGGACGACGATCGAGCCCAGCCGCCGCGCCAGCGCGGTCGCCGCGTCGACCCGGCCCCGCTCAGTCGAGGTGTCGGCGCATAGCGAGAGGGCCTCGGCAAGCCGGGCGAACTCCCTCGGATGTGGCGTGAGCACGGCTGGCGCCCGCAGGTCGCGGGCGAAGTCGGTGGTCTGCGCCAGGCAGTTCAGGGCGTCGGCATCGAGCACCAGCGGAATGCGCTCGCCGGCGATGAGTCGCAGCACCACCTGCTGCTGCGGACCCGCGGCGCCGAGGCCCGGCCCGACCGCGATGCAGCGCACGCCTGCGAGTGATTCGTCGAGGAGGGCGGCGCACTCCGAGGGACGCAGCCGACCCTGACCATCAACCGGGAGCGCCAGACCGGTGGCCGAGGGGGCAAGCGTGAGGGCCGGCACGACGAGCGGCGCGGGCAGCGCGAGCTTCACCAGCCCACACCCCGAGCGCAGCGCCGCGATTGCCGTGAACGCCGGCCCCCCCACCATCACAATCGGCTCCGCCGCCTGCCCGCCGATGACCAGCACCGTCCCGAACGTCCCCTTGTGCGAGTCGCTCGAACGCGGAGGAAGCAGCGGAAGAGAGGCGGAGAAGTTCATTGGCGGAGAAGCGTAACGCGGAGGGCAGGGAGCAGGGGGCAGCAAGGATCGCTGGGGGTTGCACGACTACATGCGTGCGCGGAGTACCGAGAGGCGCAACCCCTCGAATGCAGCGCACGATTCCAATCATGCAACCTCCTGCAATCCCCCCACCTGCGGCTCCGGAAGCCGCGTGAGTTTGCAATCGTGCAACCCACTGCACTTCCTCCCTGCCCCCTGCTCCCT
>CAYXKH010000119.1:0-9162 GCA_964465255.1 uncultured Isosphaeraceae bacterium | reverse complement strand
GCGATCCCCCCTGCTCCCTGCTCCCTTCCGTCCCCTCCCTACACTCCGACTTCCATGGCGTTCCGGCGGGTCATCAGGTCACTTGACGGACTCAATCGGTGGCCGTCGATCGATCCAATTGACGTCGCAATGCGGTGGCCGAGCGAGGCGCCGCTCCTCTTTCTCGGGTCGGGACGACCCCATCCACGCTGGTCGCGCTGGTCGATTGTGGCGACGCCGGCGCGGTGGGTGGTGATTCCGCAGGAGTCCTCGAGCGCTGCAGCGGCACTGGAGTCCGATCCGCTGGCGGCGCTGCAGCGGGCACTCGATTCGACGCGCCTTGCCGCAGACCACGCGACTCCGCTCGACGTGCCCTTCGCGGGCGGATGGATCGGGCTCCTCGGCTACGAACTCGGTCGCGCACTCGAACCGGCGGCGCGATCACCTGCGGGACGCGGCGACTCCGCGAAGCCCGGCAGCAGCGCCAACACCTGGCCCATCGTCGCTCTGGGCTGGTGTCCACACGCCCTGGTTCACGACGCCGCGACCCAGCGCTGGTGGCGGGTGGCGACCGCGTGTGATGATGCCGAAGCCGTTCGCAGCGACAACGAATGCCACGCGGAGGACAAGGCCGCCTGCGTCCGCGCCGGGGCGATCGTCGACGCGGTCGCAGCGGCGATGATCGACGGTCCGACTGAATCGCACGCATTCCCGCCCCACTGCGGCGCCCCGCCGCAGCTTCCCGAGTTCACGGATGTCACCTCGCCCCGCGACTGGTGCGAGGCGGTTTCCGCAGTCGTCGAGCTGATCCGGGCCGGCGACATCTTTCAGGCGAATCTCACCCGGCAGCGACGTGGAGTCGTCCACGGCTCTCCCCGCAAGCTCGGGCTCGAGATCCTCCGCGCCGCCAGCCCATGGCATGGCGCCCTCCTCGAATTGCCGGAGGGACGCAGCGTGGTGTCGCTCAGTCCCGAGCTCTTTCTGATGGGGGCACTCGCAACCGCACTCTGCGCCGGAACCGATGCTGGTCAGCAAGGCGATGCCCCGCGCGCGGGAGGAAGCGACCGGCGTCGCTGGATCCTCAGTCGTCCGATCAAGGGCACCCGCGCTGCCGACGACGATCCCGCCGAGCTCTTGACCTCGGAGAAGGACGCCGCGGAACTCAACATGATCGTCGACCTGATGCGCAACGATCTCGGTCGCATCTGCGAGATCGGTTCGGTGCGGGTCACCGAGAGCCGCCATCTCGAGCGCCATCCGACCGTGCATCAGGGCGTGGCGACGATCGAAGGCGTTCCTCGCGCCGATATCGACGTGGCGGCGATGCTGCGAGCGACCTTTCCGGCAGGATCGATCACCGGTGCTCCCAAGATTCGCGCGATGCAGGTCATCGAGATGCTCGAGCCCGCCCCGCGGGGACCGTACTGTGGCTCGATCGGTTTCTTCAGCGACTCGGGCGAGTTCGCCCTCAACGTCGCCATCCGCACCCTCGTCTTCGACGCGCCGTGCGGAGGCGCCTCGCAGGTCACCTACGGCGTCGGCTGCGGAATCGTCTCCGACAGCGACCCGGACA
Organism: uncultured Isosphaeraceae bacterium; assembly: GCA_964465255.1. Classification (GTDB taxonomy): domain Bacteria; phylum Planctomycetota; class Phycisphaerae; order Phycisphaerales; family SM1A02; genus CAYXKH01. The sequence goes on along the minus strand of CAYXKH010000119.1, from coordinate 7,610 downwards.
CGGAGTGGCTCGAGAGCGTGCAGAAAGCCGCGATCATCGACCTCGTCCGTGAACGACTCGCCGACGAGGAGCGCTCACGAAACTCGACCAACCACCCGCTCTCGCACCCCGCCCCGGCGCCTTGATCGCAGCGACGCGGCACGCTTCGCCGGCCACGGAACTCACCCCGACACTCCGCGCATGGAATCGCTTCCGCTTGACATTCTGAATCCCTCCACGCCTCCGTGGCAGCTTCCGCATCCCTACACCACGACCCTGACGGCGCCGTGGAGCGGCGCGAAGCCGCCGCTCTTCGAGACAATTGCCGAGGCACTTGTGCAGGGCGTGGATGGCACCGAACTCCTCGGCGAGTTGAATCCCTGCCCCGAGGGTGTGCTCTGGGCCATCGTCGCCGACTGTCCTGGGGTCGGGCGTGTCATTGCCTTCGCCCAGCACTCGCCTGCCGAACAGACCGACTCCCCGAGCGGCTGGGAGGTCGGCATCGAGCTTCTCCTCGATCCCGAGCAGCCGATTGCCCGCTTCACCTCGGCGATGCGACTGCTCGACCTCCTGGTTCCCGACGCCTCCAGCATTCTCGACGCCGTCACCCGCTTCCGCTGGGACCGCATCGGACTCGAGCGGCACTTCCTCGGCCCCGCGCCCGATCCTCCCGATCATGTGATCTGGGCGGCGCACGCCTCGACCAGATCGCGCACGCCGGGCGCCGAGGATTCCACCTGGTTGCGCACCAGCGGACTGTGGCGCTGCGGGCGCCCCGAACTCGAGATGCTCGACGTGCCCTTCAAGCACGTGAATGCGGGAGTTGCCCTGCTGCAAGGCATGGCCGGCCTGATGCTCGAGGTGATGCCGCCGGCGCCAGGCCTGGCGTGGCGACTCGGACAGGATGTCACCGTCGCCCTGCGCTCCTGGGACGAGGTCGCCCCGCTCCTCGCCGACGAGCTGCCGGGTTCGATGGCCTTGCGGCGAATACCCCGCGAAGCCATCCACACCGCCGTCGACCACCCCTTCGGCGGTGTCCGCGGCGTCGTCTGCGCACCGACGCCGCGGGGCACGTCGCGGCAGAGGAAGTGGGTGTACCCCGAGGAGGTTCTCGAGCGAATCGAGGCGGGCACCGCGGCCATCGATCAGTCCGGGCACGCCACCGCCCGCACGGCCCGCATCGCTCAACGCACGCTGCCGACGTTCGCCGAGGCCGTTCACCTTCTCGCGCAGCGCCAGATCGCCCTCGAAGGCCCGGGAGCGCCGATACTCCTGGTGAAGACGCCCTTCGCAGTCGACGACGGCACCGAGGGTCACGAACACGTCTGGATCCGCGTGCTGGCCTGCGAGGGCGAGACCATCGGCGGCCGAGTGCTGCAGAGCTCGTCGAAGAACCGGGCCGTCTCCACGGGAGAGCTGATTGAGATTCCCAGCACTCGAATCAGCGACTGGCACGCACGCGTCGGCTCGAATCTGATCACCCCCGACGAGGCCGATCGCCTGCTCGAGTCGATCAGGAAGGTCTCCGCCTCCTGACGCGGCGCTGCCTGCGACGGGCCCACTTCGAGATCGCTCATGACCACCAGATCCGGCCATCCCCTCGGCGACACCGACCTCGTCACGCTGCTCGAGGCGGCCAACGAGTTCGAGGCCCAGACGATCATCTCGGTCCTCCGTGACGCCGAGATTCCCGCAGTGCTCGCCCGGCCGATCGTGCCCCCGCTCGGGGCCGCACTGCGCGGCAAGGCCTCGACCATGCCGGTGCGGGTTCTCGCCGGCGACCTCGAACGGGCCCGCACGGCGCTCGAAGCCCGCCGTCAGCACGCCGACTCGATCGACTGGGATGAAGTGGATGTGGGCGAGCGGGTCGACACCCTTCCGCTGACCACCGCGCGCGGTGTGCCGCTGGGCATCCGTCTCATCGCCTTCGGGGCAATCGGCCTGGTGCTGCTCTCGCTCCTGGGACTTCTGGTCGAGCGCTGGGTGATGCGATAGCGGCCGGGCGGTGCCACTCTTCCTACGCTCACCGCCGTGATGACGATCGCTCGACGAGTTGCCCTCTTCACGCTCCTTGCGCTCGCCGCCGCGGCCCCGCTGGGCTGCGGTGCCTACACCCTCAAAGGTCGCGTGGTCCGCGGCGACTTCAGCACGATCGAACTGGTCGAACCCGGCGATCCCAGGCTCGAGGGCACACCGGTCGGCGGCGCGACGGTCACCGTGGTGCGCGATGCGGGCCGGCCCAATCGCGCCGAAGTCGGCCGGGCCGGCAGCGACGCCGATGGCGACTTCGCCCTGGCAATCGATGCCTTCGGCGCCGGAGTCACGGACGAAACATGGCTGGTCCTCGCCTCGCGCAGCGGCCACACCCGCACCGATGCGACGCTGCGGTTTCCGATGACCTCCGGCGGAACACGGCTTCTGATCACCCTCGCCCGAGGAGCGAATCCGACCGACGATCCGGCGTATTCGCCCTCGCTCTGGGACTCTCCCACCGGTCCGCTGCGCGACGAAGTCCTGCGCGACATCGACCGTTTCGGACGTTGACGCCCCCGACGTGTCGAGCCCCGACGAGTCGTGACGTGACGTGACGTGTCGTTTGATCCATGGCAGCATCCGCTCGAGCCCCGCCCGCTCGTTCTCTCCGGTGATTGTCGAGTGATTCGCATGAATCGCCGCTACCACGTCCGCTTCCCCGCGATCATCTACATCGCCCTCGCGGTGCTGGTGGGCGTCGCCGCGGCGAATCGGCCGAACAACCTGCTGGTCTTCATCTTCGGGATCCTGATCGCCGCGATCCTGACCAGCGGCCTGGTCTCGGGAGTGATGATGCTGGGCGTGCGCGTGGTCCGGCTCGACCCGCGTCACGGCCGTGTCGGCGAGCCGCTCTCCGTCCGCTACGCAATCACCAACCGCAATCGCTGGCTGGCGCTCTTCAACCTGCAGGTCGAAGAGATGCCGGACGGCCGCGCCGAGAAGCGGGCGTCGCCCGGCGATGCCTGGAAGGGCTACATGGCCCCGGCAAGCGCGTGGATCATGCATGTGGGCCCGCTCGAAACCGTGCACGGGGAAGCGATCTTCTGGCCCACGCGTCGGGGTCGGATCCGTCTCGGCGGCCTGCGAGTCTGGAGCAGCTTTCCCCTGGGGCTCATCCGCAAGTCGGTCTCGACCACGCAGGAGCAGTTCACCCTCATCTATCCGGAGCTGATTCCGCTGAAACTCGAACTGCTGCGGGCGGTGACGCCCAGCGGTTCCGGCGGCTCGCGCATGTCCCGCTCGCCGGGTCAGGGCAGCGACTACTTCGGCATGCGCGAGTACAAACCGGGCGATTCGATCCGCCAGGTCTCGTGGCGACGCACGGCCACGCTGGATCAGCCCATCATCATCGAGCGCACGCGGCCGAGTCCGCCGCGGCTCCGGGTGGTGCTGAATCTCCAGCGGCCCACCGACCAACTGCGCTTCGACACCGCCGACGCTCCAGACGGTCGCACGCTCGAAGAGGTGGCCATCAGTCTCGCCGCGTCGTTTCTCCAGATGGCGGAGCGGCAGGGCTACGAAGTCGGACTGACGGTCCTCGGTCTCGACGAGCGACCGACGCCGCTGCGGAAGGGACACTGGCACGTCCAGAAGCTGCTGGGAGCGCTCGCCGCACTCCAGCTCGATCAGCCGCGGCGCGACTCCGGCGGAGGGCAGATGCCCGATGCCGAGCGCGCCGGCCTCGTCATCATCAGTCCCGACCGCGCCGATCCCAGGCTCGGTGCAAGCTCCGGGCCCGACGGGGCCCTCCAGATCACCGCCCGACAGCTCAAGTCGCTGCGCGCCGATCTCTCGGGAGCTTCTGCCAGTCGTCTCAATCAGCGCAGTCGGCGCGAGCAGGCTCTGGCATGAACCTGCTTCGCCGCTTCCCGATGCTGGCCTTCGCCCTCTCGCTGATTGCCATCGCCGGCTTCTGCGTCGCCACCGAGAGCTTCGGTCTGCTGGTCGTCGCCGGGGCCCTCGCGGCCATGAGCTGGTACGTCACCGAGGGCCCGCGCGGCCGCACGCTGCCGCGATGGGTGGCGAACATCCTGCTGATTGCGGCGCTCCTCAACGCGACGTCCGAGTGGGTCCTGCGCGGCGGCGCCGACGACGTGACGAGCATCGTCGGGCGGTTCACCCTCTGGCTCACGATCATCAAGCTGTATGAAGGCAAGGGAGTGCGCGATTACGGCCAGCTCCTCGCTCTCACCGCGGTCCTGATGACCGCCGGTGCGCTCCAGACGGTGCAGCTCTCCTACGCGATCCTTCTTCTGGCGTACGTGCTGCTCGGTCTTGTCGTGCTGCTCCTCTTCCAGATGCACATCGGCTACGAGCGGGCCCGCGTGCTGCGCCGCACCGAGGCTCCGGAGTCCGCCCGCTTCGTGCCGCCGGTCCTCGCGGTGACGGGTCGCAACCCGCCGCGAGCCTTCGCCAGCCTCGGCGTGGTCATGGCCTGCGGCGGGCTCGTGATCAGTCTGGCGGTCTTCGTGATCTTCCCGCGCGGCCTGCTTCACTCCGACAGCATGCTGTCGGGACTGGCCCGTCGCACCACCGGATTCTCCGAGGATGTCCGGCTCAACGAGTCGACGCGGATCAGCGAGTCGCGCCGCGAGGCCTTCACGCTCCAGATGCTCGATCCCGGAGGAACACCCATCCGCTTTCCGGAACCGCTTCGTCTGCGCGGAGCGGTGCTCAATCAGTACTCGCCGCGGGAAGGTCGCTGGGTGACCTCGCGCAGCGCCCAGTCCACCGTTCGCTACATCCAGACCCGCGGCGGCGACGGCTTCGTTCCGCTCGGGTCGCCTCCAGTCGACGAGCGCGTCAACACCTACACCCAGATCGTGACCATGCGCTCGATGGCCACCGAGACCATCTTCGCCAGCTACGCGCCGGTCAGCCTGGCCTGCGACGACAACCGCGTCTTCACCTTCGAGACCGCCACGCTCGGACTCCGCGACACGCGCGGCAACCAGCTCGGGGCCTACTCCAGGTATGCAGTGCGGGTGCAGCCCTTCGCCTCCGCCGCAACCATGCGGGCGCTTGCGGGAGAGGCCGGGGCCCAGCCGAGCGTCGCCGGCTACCACAGCGACCTGGTGCTGGCCGAAGCGAAGCGGGTGCTTCGCGATCGCTCCCTGGAACTCTTCCCGCCGGAGAACGCCCCCGCCGAGGTGAAGTGGCGGCATCGCTTGAGCATCGCCCGGGCCTTCGCCGACGAGCTCCAGTCGTCGCGCTACGTCTACACCACCGACCTCTCCGACTTCACGCTCGCTCGTGACGACGATCCGACGGTGGCTTTTCTCACCCGCCACCGCTTCGGCCACTGCGAGCACTTCGCCTCGGCCATGGCGGCGCTCTGTCGCAGCGTCGGCGTCGAGGCTCGGCTGGTGACGGGCTTCATCGCCATGGAGTACGACGAGTCGGCCCAGCACTACATCGTCCGCGAAAGCAACGCCCACGCGTGGGTGGAAGTGCGCTCCGGCGACTACACCTGGGCGACCTTCGATCCGACACCACCCGACACCCTTCAGGCCCTGAACGACTCGCGGCGGAGCTGGATCGATCACTGGCGCTGGATGTACGACCGCATCGAGTTCACCTGGAACAATCGCTTCGTCGGCTTCGACAGCGCCACCCAGGCAACGCTCGCCGAGCGCGTCGGCGGCGGATGGCGGGCGCAGGTCGGCGGAGTGATCGAGTCGATCCGGCAGTTCATCAGCCAGGTGAACGCCTTCTTCCGCCTCGGACCCGCCGGCTCGATCTGGCTGGGTCTGGTGGGTGTCGTCGTCGTGGTGGCGATCATCACTGTGGTGAAGCTCACGCGACGGTCGGCGCAGATCCGTCGCCGCATCGGGCTGCACGGCCGCATGCCCATTCGCGACGTGGCCTTCTACGTCGACCTGCTCACGGTGCTGGAGCGGGCCAGACTGCCCAAGCCGGAGTGGCAGCCACCGCTCGAGTTCGCCGCCGCAGTGGCCCGGCAGCGCCCCGAGATCGGCGAGCAGGTGCGCGACGTGGTCGAGAGCTTCTACCGAGTGCGCTACGGGGCGGTGCCACTCAGCGCCGCCGACGCCGCCCGGCTCCGCGGCACCATTGCCGCAGTTGCGGGGGCGCTGCGGGTTCGTCCGCCGCGGTGACCTGCGAGCCCACACGCTGAGACCGGGTCTCCGGAATCGCGACTCGTCCATTCCGTACCATCACCGACCATGCCTGACATGTTCGACACCACCGACCGCGCCATCACCGCCATCTGTCTCTTCGCCGCGCTTGCCGACGGCCGGACCGCCGACGCCGAGCGCGAGCGGATCACCACATTCTGCACCGAGCTCGGCGGCGACGCTCCCGAGCTGCCGCGGCTGTGTGAGGACGTCTTCCTCGGCCGGGCCTCGCTGGCAACCTACACCGCGGCACTCGCCGGCCCTCTGGCAACCGACGAGCAGCGCCGCCAGGCCTTCGACATGGCCGTCTGCGTCTGCGATGCCGACGGCGCCACCAGCGCCGAAGAGCGGAAGTTCCTCGAAGGCCTTCGCCAGGCGCTGAGCATCCCGGTCGCCGCGGCGGCGGCGAGCATCCGCGCCGCCGACGCCATCGTCGAAAACGAATCGGTCGATCTGCTGGGCGATGCCGCGGTCGCGAAAAGCGCAGTGCGCCCGCCTCCACCGCCCGCCGGTGGCGGTTCGCGCGGCGCAGCGTCGACGACCGCAGTCGACACACAGGCAATCGACGAGGTCATCTCCCGCGCCTGCATGATCACCGCCGGTCTCGAGCTCCTTCCACAGAAGCTTGCCACCGTGGCCATCCTGCCTCTGCAGGCGCGGATGGTCTATCGCATCGGAGCGATGCATGGCTATCAGCTCGACAGCGGCCACATCAAGGAGTTCATCGCCGCCGTCGGCGCCGGGCTGGCCTCGCAGACGTTCGAGCGCTTCGCCCGCGGCCTCGTCGGCGGACTCGCCGGCCGCATGCTCGGTGGCATGCTCGGCTCGATCAGCGGAGTGGCCACCGGCGCCGCGATGACCTACGCGACCACCTACGCCCTGGGCCAGGTTGCCAAGACCTATTACGCCTCGGGGCGGACGATTTCGATGGACCAGCTTCGCGGGCTCTTCAGCCGCGCGGTCACCGACGGTCGAGCGATGTACGAGAAGAATGCCTCGACCGTCTCGCAGCAGGCCCAGTCGCTCGACGTGAAGCAGTTGCTCTCGTCGCTCGGCGGCGGGCGCTGAGGCGGGCGGCGCTGAGCCACCTCCACCACCCCTCCAGAGCATCGCCGTGCCCTTCACCTTCGGAACCATCGCCCTGCCGGTCTCGATTCTGATGATGCTCCTTCGGACCAAGGGTCCGGTGGCCAGCTTCGTCAAGGCTGGCGCGGTCTCGGAAGAGACCGCGCGGCGTCCGGCAAGTGTGGGAATCAAGACCGAGTATCTGATCGACCCCCACATCCGCGCCCGCACGTTGCTTCCCACCGGCGACGGCCGCTACTACGCCAACATGCCCAAGCTCCGCACCCGCGCCCGACTCGTGTACGGGGCCGCGATCGTGTTCGCCGTGATTGGACTCGCGGCGGCGGGACGCTGGTTCTTCGGGGGGTGAGGTGGCCGGCTTCGCCGGCTGGGTCG
>CAYXKH010000118.1:0-9234 GCA_964465255.1 uncultured Isosphaeraceae bacterium | reverse complement strand
GATCGCCCCCTCGGCCAGTCGCGTGGTGATCCGCGTGCCACGTGGCGCCTCGGTGGCGGCGCGGAGCACGCGCCCGTCCTCGAGGGTGGTCATGCTGTATCCACGGGCGAGGACCCGCCGAGGGTCCACCGCATCGAGCCGCCCGCGAAGTCCATCGAGAACCGCCGAGAGCACCCTGACCCGCGAGAGCACCGCCCGCTGCAGACGAGCGGCGTCGTCCAGCGACTCCGCCCGGGCCGCGGCAATCCGCGGGGCGGGCCGAATCTGCTCCAGGATGGTCGCGGCCCGGTCGATCTGGTGACGGCGTCGACCGAGCAGGGCCCGCAGCGCCAGCGGTCCGCGGCGTCGAAGGCCGGCGAGTCGATCGCGCTGGCGATCGATGATCGACTCCGGACGACGGAAGAACTCGTGTCGGGCGATGAGTTCCACTCGCCGCCGCGCCGAGGCGATCAACCGCGACTCGAGCAGGATCATGCGGCCCCGCAGATCGTCGAGCTGGCGGCGGAGTTCCGAGGCGTCCGGCACGAGTCGCATCACCGCCTGAGTCGGCGTGGCCGCGCGGACATCGGCGACCAGCTCGATGATGGTGGTGTCCGACTCGTGCCCGATTGCGGCGACCAGCGGCAGTCGGCAGGCAAAGACCGCATCGGCCACGATCCGCTCGTTGAAGGCCCAGAGATCCTCGATCGATCCACCGCCGCGGGTGACGAGGATGGCATCGAGTGCAAGACGTTCTCGCGAGGCATCGAGGAAGCGGATGGCCCGGGCGATCTGCTCGGCCGCGCCGTCGCCCTGCACGCGCACGTCGACCAGCAGCAGTTCCGTCGCCGGATTGCGTCGCCGGGCCGTGTCGATCACGTCGTGGATTGCGGCGCCGGTGCGACTCGTCAGCACCGCGATCCGCCTCGGAAAGAACGGGAGCGGCTTCTTCCGCGACTGCTCGAAGTAGCCGAGACGGCGAAGCTCGTCGCAGAGGGCCTTGAAGCGAATGGCGAGCTCGCCCATGCCCACAGGCTTCAGATCGGTGACCACGAACTGGGTGCGTCCCTGCGGTGCGTAGTGAGTGATCGCACCGGTGGCAATCACCTCCTCGCCCTCCCGCGGGACGAACCCGAAGCGCCGCACCGTGGTGGCCCACGCGGCGCAGGACAGCACGGCCCCGGAGTCCTTGAGCGTGAAGTACCAGTGGTTTCGCTGGCTGAGGCCACTCACCTCGCCGATCACGCGAATCGAAGGCGGCAGATGCCGCTCGAGGGCGGTCCGGATCAGTCCGCACGCCTCGCTCACACTCAGCGGCGGCGCGGCCTCCGCTGCGGAGCGCGTGGGGGCGGTTTCCGCCGGGCGTTCGCCGCCGAGGGCGCGTTCGGGATCGAAGGGCAGTCGGCCGATGGGTGCATGATGCGTCGCGGCGGCCGACGCGTCGAGTCGGGGCACGGCAGGCGGGCTGATCCGCGCACTGGGTGTGCGGGCCATCAGTGTGCTCGCCTTCGGTGTTTGGGCAGTGATCTCACCGATTCCGGCAACCCGCCCGAACCGGCCGCTACCTTGTCGCCGTGACCGCCGCGTCGGCCATCGCCCTGACCTCCCCGCTCACCGCGCTCCCGGGAATCGGTCCGCGCACGGCGGAGAAACTCCACGGTCTCGGCGTGCGCTGCATCGCCGATCTGCTGCGTCACCTGCCGCTGCGGCACGAACACGAACTCGCCGAGGACACCATCCATGCGGCCCAGCGGATCGTCGGTCCCTTGCACGGCGCCGAGGCGAACGTGGCGGCGAGCGGCGAGCTGGGAGCCGTGGCCCTGGGGCGCGGTCGTCAGCCTCGGGTCGAAGCGACGATCATGGACGGCACCGGGACCATGCGACTGGTCTGGTTCAACGCCCCGTACATGAAGCGCTCGCTCCATCCGGGACTGCGAGTGCGGGTCGAGGGCAAGGCGAAGCGCTGGGGCGACTATCTGGAGATGGCCAACCCTCGACTGACGGTGCTCGAAGCGGGCGCCGCGGCCGGGCCTCGCATCGAGCGGTACCGCGCGGTCTATCCGGCGACCGAGGGTGTCTCGAGCAGCGCAATCGAAAAGGCGATCGCGGCGGCGCTGCCTCTGGCGATGCCGCTTCTCGAGGATCACCTGCCGGCGGACTTCCGCGAGCGTCGCGCCCTTCCAAGCTTCGCGGATGCGTTTCGAATGATCCACGCCCCCGCGAACCCCGACGAGGCGGCCTCGGCGCGGCGTCGGCTGGCCTACGACGAACTCCTCTTGCTCCAGCTCGGGGTGATGATGCGCCGCCGTCAGTTGCGGGAGCGGTTCACCGCGGACCCGCTTGCGTGCACACCGGAGATCGATCGGCACATCACCAGGCGCCTTCCCTTCGCGCTGACTCCCGACCAGCGGGCGGTGATCGACGAGATCGCCGCCGACTGCGCCCGAACGTCGCCGATGAATCGACTGCTCCAGGGTGACGTGGGCGCCGGCAAGACGGTGGTTGCGCTCCACGCGATGCTCCTCGCGGTGGCCTCTCGCCATCAGGCCGCCCTGATGGCCCCGACCGAACTTCTGGCCGAGCAGCACGCCACCACGATTCGTCGACTGCTGTCCGAGAGCAAGGTTCGACTGGCGCTCCTGACCGGGGCCCTCACCGCCCGCGAACGCCGTGAGACCACGGCTGCAATCGAAGCCGGCGAGGTCGACCTGGTGATCGGCACCCACGCGATCCTGACGGAATCGGTCAAGTTCAAGTCGCTGGCGTTGGTGGTCATCGACGAACAGCACCGCTTCGGTGTGCATCAGCGGGCGACGCTCCGCGACAAGCGCGGCGAGAGCGACCGCGTCCCCCATGTGCTGGTGATGACCGCGACCCCGATCCCGCGCACGCTCTCGCTGACGGTCTTCGGCGATCTCGACATCTCGACCATTCGCCATCTGCCGCCGGGACGCCAGCCGATTGCCACGCGCGTCGTCGGACCCGAGAAGGCCCCGGAGGTCTACAGCTACGCCGCGGAGCGCATCCGTGCGGGCGAGCAGGCCTACGTCGTCGTGCCCTCGATCGAGGAGGGTGATCGCGGCCTGAAGGATGTCGTCAGCCACATGGCCTGGCTCTCGAATGGCCCCTTCGCAGGTCTTCGCGTGGCCGGCATCCACGGTCGACTTCCGGTTGCGGAACGCGACGAGGCCATGGACCGCTTTCGCGGCGGCTCGCTCGACGTGCTCGTGGCCACCGTGGTCATCGAAGTCGGCGTCGATGTCCCCAACGCCTCGTTGATGATCGTCGAGCATGCCGAACGCTTCGGTCTCGCCCAGCTCCACCAGTTGCGCGGCCGCATCGGCCGCGGCACGCGGCGCAGCCTCTGTGTGCTGATCGGCGCGCCGGGAAACCCCGAGGCCGAACAGCGCCTTGCCGCAATCGCCGAGACCACCGACGGCTTCCGCATCGCCGAGCGCGACCTGGAGATCCGCGGCCCGGGTGAACTCTTCGGCGCACGACAAGCCGGCGCCGCCCCGTTCCTCGCCGCCGACCTTCCCCGCGACTTTCCCCTGCTGGCAATGGCCCGACGCGACGCCGAGGAGTGGATCGGACGCAGCCCGGCGCTCGCAGCACCCGAGGAGGCCGTCCTCAAGCGACGACTGATGAAGGCCCACGGAAAGGCGCTGGGATTGGCGGATGTGGGGTGACGAAGGGAGGGTCGGCTCCGCCGACTGTTTTCAAAGGGGCGTGCCGCTCACGCGGCACTCCTCAGGAGTTGGCGCAGCCGACTCATCTACTCTCCCCCCATGGCTTCCTCCGCCACCCTCGCGCAACTCTTCAACGAGATGGCTGCGGCCCTCGAGCTGACCGGGGCCAACATGTTTCGGGTGAGAGCGCATGAGAAGGTGGCGCGGGTCATCGAGGAACTTCCCGGCGACGTCACGAGCATGTCGCTTGCCGAACTCATGGCTCTCGACGGGATCGGCGAGGCGTCCGCGAAGAAGATCCGCGAGTTCGCCGTGACCGGAGCCATCGCCGAGCACCAGGAGTTGTGGCGCACGCTGCCCCGCGGACTGCTCGAGGTGATGAAGGTCCCGGGCCTCGGTCCCAAGACCGTCAAGACCCTCTGGGAACAGGGAGGCGTGCTCGACCTCGCCTCGCTGTCGGAGAAGCTCGAGAACGGCTCGCTGACCACTCTGCCCCGGCTCGGCGAGAAGACCCTCGCCAGGATCCGCGACGCCATCGCCTTCATGCAGAGCGCCGGTGGACGCATCCGACTCGGCGACGCCCTGCCGATTGCCGAAGCCATCGTCGAGCTGCTGCGGGCCGTGCCCGGGGCGGCGCGGGTGGAGTACGCCGGATCGCTGCGGCGCGGGCGGGAGACCATCGGCGACATCGACATCCTGGCGAGCGGCACGGATCTGCCGGCGCTTGGCGACCGCTTCGTCTTCATGCCGCGTGTGGAGAGTGTGCTCGCCCACGGACCCAGGAAGTGTTCAGTACGACTCCGCGCCGGAGTCCAAGGCCTGCTTCAGGTCGACCTTCGGTTGGTCGACGAACCCGCCTTCGGCGCCGCTCTCCTCTACTTCACCGGCAGCAAGGAACACAATGTCGCCCTGCGCGAGCGAGCCCTGGCCCGTGGGCTGACCCTCAACGAGTACGGACTCTTTCCCAACGACGACGAGGCCACGCCACCGCAGGCCCGTGGCGTCGCCCCGGTTGCTGCAGCGACGGAGGAGTCGATCTGCGCGGCGCTCGAACTTCCGTGGATGGCACCGGAGCTGCGCGAGGATCGCGGCGAACTCACCTCGCCGCTGCCGACACTCATCGAACTCGCCGACATCAAGGCGGAGCTGCATGCTCACACCACCGCCAGCGACGGGGCGCTGTCGATCCTGCAACTGGCACTCGCAGCGATCGCGCGGGGCTTCCACACCATCGCGGTGACCGATCACTCGCGCTCGAGTCCTATCGCCGGCGGGTTGACCGCGGAGCGACTCGTCGCCCACATCACGGCCATCCGCGAGGTCCAGCGCGAGGTCGGATCGCGCATTCGCATCCTCGCCGGAAGCGAGGTCGACATCCTCGTCGACGGCTCGCTCGACTATGACCATGAACTCCTCGCGGCCCTCGACATCGTGGTCGCTTCGCCCCACGCTTCGCTGCGACAGGAGCCCGAAAAGGCCACGGCCCGACTGATCCGCGCCGTCCGCCATCCCCTGGTCCACATCCTCGGACACCCGACCGGTCGACTGATCAACGCACGCGAGGGACTCTCACCCGACATCAACGCATTGATCGAGGCCGCCCACGAGAGCGGCACGGCTCTCGAGATCAACAGCAACGACCATCGCCTGGACCTCCGCGACACTCATGTGCGCGCCGCCGTCGATCGAGGCTGCCTGATCGCAATCAACTGCGACGTCCACGGCCAGAGCAACTTCGACCTGCTCCGCTACGGCGTGATGACCGCCCGCCGAGGCCGGCTCACCGCCGAACAGTGCCTGAATGCGTGGAGCGCCCCGCGCCTTCTCCAGTGGCTGGCCGCAAAGCGCCCCTGAACCCGAAGACCCATCCCCGCTTTCCCTCTACTCTCCACTCTTTCCTCTTCCCTCTCGCTCCCCCGGAGTTTCCTCGTGTCGGTCGTCATCATCGGCTGCGGCGTCTCAGGTCTGACCAGCGGGATTCGCCTTCTCGAGGCGGGTCGCGCCGTGACGATCGTCACCCGCGAGCTTCCTGCCGACACCACCTCGAACGTCGCGGCGGCGTACTGGTATCCCTATCGGGCCGCGCCGCGCAACCGAGTCTTCGCCTGGGCCAAGCGCACCTATCAGGTCTTCCAGTCGATCGCCTCGGATTGCGAGAGCGGTGTCGTCCCCCGCATCGCCCGTCAGTACCGCTTCACCGCCGGGGGCGAGTTTCCGCTTCAGGAGATCGCCGAGGGATTTCGACTGCTCCGCGGTGATGAACTCTTCGGCGAGTGGCGCAGCGGCATCGAGTTTCGCGTCTTCCTCGCCGAGACCACCTACTACGTTCCCTGGCTGCGGAAGCGATTCGAATCGCTCGGCGGCGTGATCGAGCTGGCGACGATTCCACCGCTGCGACGCGCCTCGGCCGCCGACTTCCCCCCTGCGCTTCGCGACTGCGACGCCATCGTCGACTGCGCCGGCGTCTTCGCCGGCGAGTTGGCAAGCGACCCCTCGGTGCAGCCGGTGCGCGGACAGGTCCTCCGCATCGAGCGACCTGCGGACATGTCCGACGACATCCTCGACAGCTCCGACGACGGCTTCCTCGCCTACATCGTGCCGCGCTCCCGCGATGTCATCCTCGGCGGCACCGCCGACGAGGGCGACTGGTCGCTGGATCCTCGCGAGGATCACGCCAGAGGCATCATCGAGCGCTGCACCGCCCTCTTCCCGACCCTCGGCTCGCCTCGCGTTCTTGGCGTTCGCGTCGGGCTTCGACCCGGTCGACCGACGGTCCGAGTCGAGTCGGAGTCGCTCCCGTGGGGCCAGCGCGTGGTCCACAATTACGGCCATGGCGGCGCCGGCTTCACACTCTCCTGGGGCTGCGCGGAAGAGGTTGCGGACCTCGTCGAGGCACCCGCGGCGGCACCGACCGCGCCCGCCTCGGCACCGTGAAGGGGCCGATGCCCTGCTTCGAAATTGAGCGAACTTCCGCGGCTCGCCCGTTCGATGGCCTACACTGCCTGCTTCGCCGGTGGCCCCAGTCCATCCGCATGAATCGAACGTGCTCGTCACGTCATGCTTCATCGGAGCTTCGTCAAAACCTTCCCAGGACTGGGAATCTGCTGGCGGCGTCGGTCATACGTATGTGACCCGACGCTCACACCAGTCGGCCGCTCGTGCACCAATCGATACCTGAAGCCGGGGATGCCGGGGCGACAATGCCCCCTCTCGAGGCCTCCGAGCCTGTCTCAGCTCTTTCCAACCCACGAGGTCGGGAATCTGGCGGGCCTCGAAGGTCGGCTTCATTCGCTCGCGTCACCTGTCAGATACAGGGGCGCGTACCGGGGCAAGGTCGCCCGTCCAACATTCGAACACGCGGCATCGCCGCGCGTTTCGAGGAGTCGCTTTCACTTTGATGTCTTTCTCTCCTTCGCACGTCCCCACTTCCGCTCCCTCTCCGACCGCCTCTTCCAGGGCCTCCGCGACCACGCCTCGCGTCGAGCATTCTCCCGCATCCCACGCGGCCAGCGCCGAATTCGGAAGCCTCGCGCTTTCAGCGCTCCTCCTTCGGGCAATCCGCGACGAGGGCTACACGGTCCCGACGCCCATCCAGCTCCAGACCATCCCGCCGGCCCTCGCCGGACGCGATCTCCTCGGATGCGCCCAGACCGGCACCGGCAAGACCGCGGCATTCGCCCTGCCGATTCTCGAGCGGCTGCTCCGAAACACGGCGCCTGCCGGAAACAGCAAGTCCACCGAGCGCCGCGCCGTCGTCAAGCCGCGAGCCCTCATCCTCTCCCCCACGCGTGAACTCGCGGTTCAGATCGGCGAGAGCTTCGCCACCTACGGACGCCACACGCCCGCTCGGCACGTGGTGATCTTCGGCGGCGTGAGCCAGGTGCATCAGGTGGAGTCGCTGCGCCGCGGCGTCGAGATCATCGTCGCCACGCCGGGACGACTGCTCGACCTGATGCAGCAGCAGCGCGTCGATCTCGGCGCGGTCGAAGTCTTCGTCCTCGATGAAGCCGACCGCATGCTCGACATGGGGTTCATCGATCCGATTCGTCGCATCGCCTCGCGCCTTCCGCAGGCCCGACAGACCATGATGTTCTCGGCGACGATGCCGCGGGAGATCATGCACCTGGCCGACTCCCTCCTTCGCAATCCGGTGAAGGTCGCCGTCACGCCGGTGGCGTCTGCGGCGCCGCTCATCGAGCAGAGCGTCTACATGGTCGCCAGGCAGCGGAAGCAGGCCCTGCTCGAGGCGCTGATTCAGAACGCCTCGATCGAACGAGCCTTGGTCTTCACCCGCACCAAGCACGGCGCGGACAAGGTCGCCCAGCGACTGCTGCGGAGCGGCATCAACTCGATTGCCATCCACGGCAACAAGGCCCAGAACCAGCGTCAGCGAGCGCTCGACTCCTTCCGAGCCGGGCGCGTGCGTGTCCTGGTCGCCACCGACGTCGCCGCTCGCGGTCTCGACGTCGACGGCATCAGCCATGTCTTCAACTTCGATCTCCCCAACGAGCCCGAGGCCTACGTGCACCGGATCGGCCGAACCGGCCGGGCTGGCGCCACCGGTCTGGCAATCGCCTTCTGCGATCCGGAGGAGCGGACCCAGCTTCGGGACATCGAGCGACTGACGGGAATCCGCATCCCGGTGGTTTCGGAGCTCCCGGCGATGGACGAGAGCCCCCGCAGCGAAGCCCCGGCGGCGACCTCACAGCCGGGTCGGCGCTACGCCTCGAGCTCCTCGAACCCTTCCGGCGGCACCCGCGGCTCTCGCACCGCACGTTCCCGCCCAGCGGCGGATCGGGCGGCCCGCAGTGAGCCGCGACCGGCTTCCCCGGCCTCCGAAGGCAGCTCGGGAGCCAGCCCCTTTGCCGGATTCGGCGGGGCCGGGAGTGGTCGGGTGACCCAGAGCGGACCGCGGACTCCAGGTGGTTCCGACCACCGGGGAAGGCGTCCGGCCGGGGGCGGCTCAGTCCGTCGCTGAGGTCCTTTGCACGATTCACGCGCGCATTCCACAGGAATCGCGTACGCTATTGCCTCGCACGGCGGCGCGGGACACGAAATCACGCGACGGCCGCGCTCGCCCGGGGCTCGCTTCCGACGGTCTGTCCGCGGATTCCAGCCAGAACGCTCGTGTGCTTTTCTCGAATCGAGAGAGCACGAGCTGAACCGGGCGGCGTGGCAAGAGTGGCCTCCCACTCCGTCGACGTGAGCTTGCGAAGGTTCGCAGGCGCATCGTGCTGCCAGGATCGTCGGTCTCTTCATGAATCCACAGTCGCTCGCCCCCGCCCGAGCCCCACTTCGGTTCATCACAGCCTCGGAAAGAAGCACGTCGTCATGAAGCTCTACGTCGGCAACCTCTCGTTCAACACCACCGAAGACCAGCTGCGGGCCCTGTTCGCAGCGCACGGCGAAGTGCGATCAGCTTCGCTCGTGATGGACCGTTTCACTGACCGCCCGCGAGGCTTCGGCTTCGTCGAGATGGATGATTCCGCCCAGGCCAACGCGGCCGTTGCGGCACTGAATGGAAAGAACATTGACGGTCGCGATCTCGTCGTCAACGAGGCCCGTC
>CAYXKH010000117.1:0-9430 GCA_964465255.1 uncultured Isosphaeraceae bacterium | reverse complement strand
CCCCCTGCCCCCTCACTCCGCCCAACACACCGTCTTCATCTCGGTGAAGAAGCGCAGCGCCTCGTCGCCGCCTTCGCGGCCGATGCCGCTTTGTTTGGTGCCGCCGAAGGGGACGCGGAGGTCGCGGAGGAGCCAGCAGTTCACCCAGACCGTGCCGACGTCGAGGCCGCGGGCGATGCGCTGGGCGCGGTGGATGTTGCGGGTCCAGACCGAGGCGGAGAGGCCGTATGGAGTGCCGTTGGCGATTGCGAGAGCCTCCTCCTCGCTGTCGAAGGGAATGAGAGTCGCCACCGGACCGAAGATCTCCTCGCGGTTCACGCGACAGCTTCCGTCGAGTCCGGTGATGACAGTGGGAGAGAGGAAGAAGCCGTTGCGACAGCGGGCGGGAAGATCGCGCGGGGCGTCTCCGCCACAGAGCACCGTGCCGCCTTCGGCGCGGGCCAGCTCCACAGAGGACCGCACCTTGTCGAGGTGGGCCTTGGAGACGAGGGCGCCCTGCTCCGTCGCCGCCTCGAGCGGGTCGCCGACGCGAAGCGATGCGCTGCGTTCGACGAACTCGGCGCTGAATCGTTCGAAGATCGGGCGAGCGACGAGAACCCGCGAGCCGCAGAGGCAGATCTCGCCCTGATTGGCGAAGGCTGCACGCACCGCGGCAGGTACCGCGGTTGCGAGATCGGCGTCGTCGAAGACGATCGTCGCGTTCTTGCCGCCCAGTTCGAGAGAGAGCTTCTTGAAGAGCGGACCGGCGCTCTGGGCAATGGCCGCGCCGGTTGCGGTGCCGCCGGTGAAGGTGATGGTCGGAACCTCAGGATGGGCAACCAGCGGTGCCCCGACCTTGGGGCCGAGCCCATGCACGATGTTGAGGACGCCGCGCGGCAGCCCGGCCTCGACGGCGAGTTCACCGAGCATGAAGGCAGTCATCGGTGTGACCTCGCTCGGTTTGGCCACGACCGTGCTGCCGACGGCGAGCGCCGGAGCGATCTTCCAGGTGAAGAGATAGAGCGGCAGGTTCCACGGCGAGATTGCCCCGACCACCCCGCGCGGCGTGCGCAGCACGGTGTTGAGGGCGGCGCCGCCGCCGGTCACGCCCTGATCGGTTGCGTAGGACTCCGAGCGGGTGTGCAGGATCGCGGTGGCGAAGAAACGCAGGTTCGACGCGGCCCGCGGGATGTCAAGAGACCGAGCCAGCGCGAGCGGCTTGCCGTTGTCGATCGACTCGGCGCGGGCCAGGCGCTCGAGATTGGACTCCACCAGATCCGCGAGCCGAAGCAGCACGCGTGAGCGCTCCTCGGCCGGCGTCCGACTCCACTGCGGGAAGGCCCGAGTCGCGGCGGCAACGGCGCGGGTGACGTCGGCTTCATCGCCATCAGGCAGGTGCGAATAGACCGCGCCAGTGGCCGGATCGACATTGTCAAGCCAGCGACCCGAGGTCGGCTCGACCTGTTCGCCGTCGATGAGATGGAGGATGGTCTGCATGGAAGTGGCGGCCATGATCGTCGGGCGGCGCCTCTCGCGAGGCCAGGAACTCGGGCGCGATGCGCACCTCGCGTCGCTACTGCCCCGCGAGTCGCCCGCCGTCGACGGGCATGTTCACACCATTCACGTATGCCGCAGCAGGCGAGGCGAGAAAGCCGACGACTGCGGCGATCTCTTCGGGACCGGCGAGTCGCCGCGCGGGAATGGATCGAAGCACGCCTTCCTCGACCTCGTCGACGCTGGTCCCGGCGCGGCTGGCGCGACCCTTGAAGATCGACTCGAGCCGCGCGGTGCGGGTGTAGCCGGGCAGGACGTTGTTGACGGTGATGCCGAATGGGCCGAGTTCCCACGCCAGGGTTCGCATCCAGTTGCCCATCGCGGCCCGGATCACGTTGCTGATCCCGAGCCCGGGAATCGGCGTGACCACCGAGGTCGAGACGATTGCGATGATTCGACCGAACCCGTTCGCGCGCATGCCCGGCGCCACCAGTTGGGCAAGCGTCTGAGCGGTGAGGACGTGCAGCGAGAAGGCGTTGGCCAGATCGGTGGTCGCCGCGTCAAAGAGCGGCCCCGCCGCAGGACCGCCGGTGTTGTGGATCAGGATGTGGGCCGGCCCGACGCGTCGCAGATGGGCTTCGGTCGCCGATCGCACTGCCGCGAGATTGACGAAGTCGACCTCGACGGTCGCATGCGACTGCTCGCCGGGCCGGGGAAGTTCGCCAAGGACCTTGGCGAGGCCTTGATCGTTGCGACCGACGAGGGTCACGTTCGCGCCAAGCCGCGCCAACTCGATTGCGCACGATCGTCCGATCCCCTGTGTCGCTCCGCAGACGATGGCGCGACGGTCTCGAAGGGCAAGCGAGTGCGATGGGTCGGACATGGAGCGAAGCTTAACGTCGGCTTCGCCGACTGGGGGCTTCGGCTGCGCCGACGGGGTTCGTTGGCTGGCGCCAACGAAAGGAGGTGTGCCGCGTGCGCGGGATGGCTGCGCGAACTCGTCGCAGCCTCAGACCAGGTCGGGCCATCCCTGGATGCCAGCCGTGCGTTCGTCCACGAGCCTCACATCGCCCCCTTGGACCGCCGAGCACCAGCTCGGCCAATTGTCCGATGGCGTGAGTGCGGCGCAGCAGCGACGCCGGTGAATGAAGACACGGCATCCAGGCCCGGGCCTCGAACACTGCATCTGCGCCCCAATCTGTCCGCTCGACTCAATCGGCGGCGCAGGCGAAGCCGGAGCCGTCGATTGTGCCGAGCGATACGAGGTGCCGCGCACGCGGCACACCTCCTGCGCGGAGCCGCAGCCGAAGCGCCCCAGTCGGCAAAGCCGACCAACTCTTCGGCGAAGCCGACGCCCACTACCCTCCCCCCGATGCCTGTGCACGCCATCAACATCTCGGCTGGCGGCATTCCCAAACGCGGACTGCCGTCGTGCGCCGTCGAGCTTCGCGGCCTCCGCGGCGACGCCCACAATCACGAGAAGCACAACCGACCCGAGCAGGCCGTGTGTCTGCTCGATCTCGAGCAGATCGAGGAGTTGCGGGGCGAGGGATTCGAGGTGGGGCCGGGCGCAACTGGCGAGAATCTGACCCTTGTCGGAGCCCACGTGCGGCACTGCACCATCGGCGATCAACTGCTCTTTCCCAGCGGAATGCGGCTTGAGATCACCAGGCGCCGCGAGCCGTGCTACGTGCTCGATGCCATCGATCCGAAGCTGAAGGTCGCCGCCGCGGGCAGGCTTGGCATGTACGCCCGCGTGATCGTTGCGGGCGAGGTGGTTGCCGGTGATTGCGTCACTATCCTGCGCCGCGTGCTGCTTCCGCCGCGCGAGGTGGTGCGGGCGGTCGGCGTGGTCCTCGCAGGCGGCGCGAGCCGCCGCATGGGCCGTCCCAAGCACGCGATCCGGATTGAGTCGCGGGCCACTGCTCCATTCGCGGGTCGAACCTTCGCCGAGGCAGTCGCAGCCTCGCTGGAACCGATCTGCACCCGCGTCATCGTCGCCGGTCCGTCCGACGTGCTGCCGGAACTCATGCATGTCAGCGACCGCGTTCCCGCTCGAGGTCCGCTCGCGGGAATCGACGCGGCGCTCTCGGCCATCGAGCACGCCCCCGAGCTGTTCGCCGGCGCTGAGCACGCCCTGGTGGTCCCGTGTGACACGCCGCTGGTCACTCCGGCCCTTCTCGCCCGATTGCTCGAGCCCTCGGCGGCGGCGCTCGTTGGGTTCGGTGCATCACCCCAGGGGGATGCGCTCGGCGATGCCGTGGGCGATGCGGTCGGAAACGCACTCGGCGATTCCGCAGGCGCCGCCCGTCCACGCGGGAGTGCCTCGCGCCAGCCGGAGCCGCTGCCGGGACGATTCTCGCTCGCGGCGCTCCCCGCGGTGCGCCGCGCCCTCGAGTCCGGTCGCTACGCGGTGCGTGGCCTCTTCGATCAACTCACCCACGAGACGATCGAGACCCGTGCCGCCGAGCGAGCACTCCTGCTGAACGTCAACACGCCGGATGAACTGACGCGACTCGACTCGGCATGAGCGGGTGGAGGAACAGCGCCGCGTCAGCACCCATCAGCACGGGTCAGGTCGGCGCCCCGCCGCGCCAGTCGTCGCCCCGGTTGAACACACGAAGGCAATCGCCTGAGGCTCGCCACCTGCCGCCGCACTCGAAGCGCGTGCCGCCGCACCCGCTGCACCGTCCGGCGTCACCGTCACCACCACGCTCTTGAACGCGGGCGTCTTCGAGCGCGGATCGGTGGTGCGCGGCACGATCACATTCGCCTCCGGGCAGTACATGGCGCAGTTGCCGGCGCGGATGTCGAACTCCCTGACCAGCACGTTCGAAAGGGCCCCGACGGTGCTGCGCACGGTGACTCGCTGATTCACCCGCAGGCCCAGGCGGGCGATGTCGCTGGCGTGCATCAGGATCACGTCACGCCGCTCCTGCCCGCGATAGAAGTCCTCGTCCTCGTAGACGACGGTGTTGAACTGCCCTTCGCTGCGGATGGTCATGAGAGCCAGCTCGCCGCGGGCCGCAGGCGGGTCGGGCCGCAGCGCGCAGGTGGCGAAGCGGGCCCGACCGCTGGGCGTGGCGAAGCGCGGCTCATGCAAGGTGCGGCCCGGGATCTGAAACTCCTGTCGGGTCGTTCCGATGTCGCGCACCGGCTCGTAGCCGGGGATCACATCGGCGATTGCGGCGCGGATGGCGTTGTGATTGCGCAGTCGCGACCACTCGAGCGCTGCTGGTGGCGACTCCACGCTGGGCGAGGGATGCCGCGGCGCACAGGCCCCTTCGGCAATCGAGACGATGATGTCGGTCTCGGAGCGCGGACCGGCGAAGCGCTGCGGGCCGCCGTCGCTGAGCCTGACGTAGTTGAACATCGACTCCTGCGTCGTCGACTGCGGCTCCTCGTCGCGGGCCAAGACCGGCAGCACGATCGTCTCGCGACCGCGGCCCCAGACGTGGCCGGTGTTGAGCGTGGTGTTGAGCTGGACCACCAGATCGACCTTGCCGAGGGCCCGCGTGGCAAAGGCGGCGTCGGGGGTGGCGCCGAAGAGGTTGCCGCCGAGACAGATGGCCACCTTGAACTTCCCGGCCGCAGCCCGCTCGAGACAGGCAATCGTGTCGAGCCCGACATGCTGCGGCGCGGTCACGCCGAGGCGTTCGCTCAACCGCGAAAGCACGGTGTCGCGCAGTTTCGGGGCGACGCCCATCGAGCCCACACCCTGCACGTTGGAGTGGCCGCGCAGCGGAAGGAGCCCGGCGCGCGGACGACCGACCATGCCCCGCAGCAGGGCCAGAGTGGTGATCGCTTCGACGTTCTCGACCCCGTGCAGATGATGCGTGATCCCCATGGTCCACGCGAAGACGGCGCTGGATGCGCCGGCGTAGAGATCGGCCACTCGGGCAATCACCGACCGTTCGACGCCGCAGGCCCGCGTCAGGTCGTCCCACTGGGCGGCGCGGAGGGCGCTCTCCACCTCGGCGAAGCCTTCGGTGTGCGTGGCGATGAACGATCGATCCTCGGCCTCACGCTCGAGAATCGCCTTGCTCAGGGCCGTCAGCAAGGCGAGATCGCCGCCGATGTGGGGCTGGAGGTATTCGTCGGCGATGGTCGAACCGAAGAGCAGGCTGCGTGCATCGCTGGGCACGCGAAAGTTGACGAGGCCGACTTCGCGAATCGGATTGATCACGATCACCCGGCCGCCACGACGCTTGAGGTTGACCAGCGTGCGCATGAACCGCGGATGGTTCGACGCAGGGTTTCCGCCGATCAGAAAGAGCAGGTCGGTGTGTTCGACGTCTTCCAGCGCCACCGTCGCCGTGCCCGAGCCGGTGGCGTGCGACAGGGCCACGCCCGAGGCCTGGTGGCAGTAGTAGGAGCAGTTGCTGACGTGATTGGTCCCGTAGACCCGGGCGAAGAGCTGGGCGAGAAAGGCCGCCTCGTTGGAGCTGCGACCGCTCAGATAGACGAAGCACTCCTCGGGAGTGATCGAGCGCAGCGTCGAGATGATCCGAGTCAGGGCGTCGTCCCATTCGATGGGCCGGTAGTTCTGGTCGAGCGGACCCGCTGCGAGCGGCTGACTGATGCGTCCCGCATGCTCGAGATCGCGCGGTGAGAAGCCTCGCAGCTTCTCCAGCGAGAAGTCGCTGAAGAAATGGGGCGAGATACGGCCCTGAAGGTCGGAGGCCATCGCCTGAATCGACTTCTTGCATACCTCGGGGAAGTGACCGGCTTCGTTCACCATGCCGCCGAGCTGGCCGCCCATGCCGAGCGCGCAGGTCTTGCAGGCGTTCTTCGAGCGCAGCGATTTCCAGAGGCGCCACAGTCCGCGGGGGCCATGGCCGCTTCGAAGGGTGTAGAGGATTGCGGGCCAGCCACCCGCCGAAGCAGGGAGGCGCCGCGGGTGCGAGTCGCTCATGGTCGTGTGCGGATGATGTGTGGCACGAGAGTGTGCGTGGTTGTGGTGCTCACTCCAACACCCTCACTCCCAGACGCTCAGCAGAATGCCGAGATCGTCGCCGTCGACCACGCCGTCCTCGTTGAGATCGGCAATCGACGGACCGGGACCCCACGCCGAGAGCAGGACTCCGAGATCGGCGCCGTCGATTGCGCCGTCACCGTTGAAGTCGGGCGTCGGCGGAAGGGCGACGAGTGTCGCCGTCGCATACCCGCGGGTGGCGCCGTCGGCCTCGCGCCGGGCGCTGATGAGGAGATCGATGTCGATGGGATGGAACGAGGCGTGTGCGGTCAGCGTCACCACTGCTGTTGCGCCCGGTGGCAGGAGCGGAGAGGTCGCCATCGACCAGCTCGTGCTCCACCCTTCGACCGGCTCGGTGAAGAAGGAGAAGGTCGAGGCGATCGGACCGGTGTTGGTGATGGTGAGTTGGGCGCCCGCCGCGAACCCCGGGGCGGCGGACAAGGTTGCCTTGGAGAGCGCGATGGCGATGCCCGCATCCCGCAGCATCGAAGTCTCCGAGGGATCGGGGAGTTCCGGACCCCACACGGCCGGCCAGAGCGACTGATCTCTCCGCAGGTGGGCGAGGAAGAACTCCGTCAGCAGGCGCCGGGTGATGGCCAGTTGCGCCGGTCGCGTGATGGCCCCGCTGTCGCAGAAGAGAAACGAGCCATCGGTGAAGCCGCAGTGAAAGCCTCCGTCGATCAGAAGCGCCTGCTTGGGCGCGGAGGCTCCCGCGTACATCGGATCGAGACTGCTCTCGGGCGGCACGATGCTGTCGTCGCTGCCGGCGATCAAGCGGATCGGGACATCGATCAAGGCCAGCGCGGCTATTGCAGAGGGCGAGGTCTCCGCGGCGGCGGTGGTGGCCACCGCGACGATCCGCTGATCCGCAGCGGTGGCCAGAAGGGCCGCGCCGCCGCCCATGCTGTGGCCGCTGGCGCCGAATCGATCCACCTGCACGGCGGCGAAGAAGGGTGAGTTGGCGAGGGCGTGCTGCTGCTCGAGCCAGGAGAGCGAGTGTCGGAGGTCCGAGGCGAAGTTGCCGTGGCTTGGGAAGAGCCCACCCTCGCTCTGGCTGGCGATCACGAAGAAGCCGTGCGTGGCCAGGTGCTTGATCGTCGAGGTGTACTGGGTGACGGCCTGCAGGAACCCGTGACCGAAGGTGATCGCCGGGTAGGGTGCGCCGCTGTTGTCAAAGGGCGCGCCGGCTCCGTCGGACAAGGCTGGGTAGTGGAGGGTCGCGGCAAAGGTCGATCCGTTGGGCCGCGAGACCGTCACCGCCATGGTCCCGGCGAAGTAGGGCCCGGGGGCAGCGAGATCCTGGGCAAGCGTCGGGCCCGTCAGAAGCCCAATTGCGGTGAAGGCGAGCAGAAGGGCTCGGCGCGGAGTCATGGAGCGAAGCGTAGAGCACCCCGGTGGATGTCGGTCGATCTGCGGGAGCCGGACGGGTCGCCGCACGCCGGTACGATCCGCCCATGTCCACCGCCGTCGAACTCGTCCACCGCATGCACGAGCACCGTCTCTGGGTTCGCATTCGCCTGATCGAGGCACTCGGCCCGCTCACCGAAGCGCAGCGCACCAAGGTGTTCCCGATGGGGCCCGGCAGCCTGCATCGGATCCTCATTCATATGTATGGCGCCGAACTGGTCTGGCTCGAGGCGCTCCTGGGGACCCCCTCGCCGCGGTTTCCCAACGACGACGAGTTCACGGACTTCGCCAAGCTGCTGCACGCATGGGCGGCGCTTGATCTGCGGTGGTCCGAATATCTCGAATCCCTGACCCCGGCGGAGCTCGACCGGCTCGTGGTCCGCTCCAATCGGGCCGGCGTGCCGCACACGACCAACGTGCAGGAGATCCTCATCCACGTCTGCACCCACGGCTTTTATCACACCGCCCAGGCGGTCAACATGCTCCGACAACTCGGGGTCACGCCGCTGCCCGAGACCAACTTCATCACCCTGGCGCGGGAACGGCACGGTCGGGCGCAGGGCGCTTGAATAGCCCGCGGCAGGGGCGGAATCGGCCGGACGGCCTTCCTACACTCTTCGCTCGTTGACGTCCGAGGAGGTTTTTGGAGGAGCGCCATGGCGACCCGTCGTTCGACCGATACCCGAGGCACGAACTCCACCCAGGCTCCGGCCCGGCAGGGGAGTCCCACTGTCCCACTGGCCAGCCGGACCGCGGCCCGCACCAGCGGCTCCGGTCGTGGCGGCATGACCGGGTCGGCGCGAACCGGTGGCAGCAGCTCCAGTGCGAGCAGTTCCACTGCCGAACGTCGCAAGAGCGCTCGCTCGGCTCCGAAGGCCCGCAGCAGCGCCGCGACTTCAAACGGCGCTGCCCGCGAGGTGGCGGCGCCGCGGCTGAGCGTGTCGCGACCTGCGGTGCCGCCGTCGGCGGCCTCGGCTCGTCCTGCCAGTGAACTCGTCAAGCACTCGGTTCCGACGCTGGTGTCGTCGCCTGCGATCTCGGCCCCGCGTCGGCCGTCACCGCTTCCCCCGCGCCCGACGATGGGTTCGCGCCCACCGACCTCGGGTGTCGCCGCAGCCAGCGGCCCGGTCGTCGATCGGGTTGTCGCCCAGTTGAAAGCTGTGGGCAAGGACACCAATCGCAAGCTCTACGCCCGCCATGGCGTTCGGCCGCCGGTCTTCGGAGTCAGCTACGCCAATCTCAAGTCGATGGCCAAGTCGCTCAAGCGCGATCAGCCGCTGGCTCTGGCTCTATGGGCCCAGGGCAATCACGACGCCCGCGTCCTGGCGACGATGATCGCCGAGGTGAGCGACATCTTCCTGACCCCACGGTCGGTCCTCGATCGCTGGTGCCGCGACGTCGAGAATTGCCTGCTGGCGGATGCCCTCTCGGCGACCGTCGCTCGCAGCGCGGAAGGTTTCGCCCTCGCAGAGCGCTGGGCCGACGATTCGGCCGAGTACGTGCGCCGGACCGGCTACATGTCGCTGACGATCATTCTGAAGGATGGGCTGAAGGATGGGCTGAAGGATGGGCTGA
>CAYXKH010000116.1:0-9554 GCA_964465255.1 uncultured Isosphaeraceae bacterium | reverse complement strand
TCGGCCCGGAGGGCCGAACGGAGCGCTCAAAATACTCAAAACCCAAAGCGCCGCTCCTCCTCTTCCTGCCCGTATCGGCTCAATCCCGGCACGCTCTTGGCCTGCTCCTCGGTGAGCACCGCCTTCAGGCGGCGGACGGTCTTGGCGCTGAGTTCGCTCCGTTCGAAGCGGAGGCGATCCATCCGCTCGCGGCGATCCTGCCAGCCCTTCCAGTCGGCGCTCTCCATGCCCATCACCGCGCTGCTGGCGCCATCGCGCTGGATCTCGACCATGCGCTCGCTGAGTCCGTCGTACGCCCCGAGGTACTCGGCCTCGATCACGTCGAGTTCGACGGTCTGGGCTTCGCTCAGGCCTCCCAGAGCGCGGCTGGTCTGGAGAATCGTGGCGGCGCTGCGTCGATCGGTGTAGACCTCGGGGAAGGCCTCGTGGCCGTACTCGCGGCGGAGCTCCGCAGCCTGCTCCTTCGAGAGCGTTGCGGCGATCTCGTCGAGCACCTTGCGGACTGCGGCCCGCTGCCGATCGACCGCTTCGCGGGCCTTGGCGGCCGAGCCCCGCATCGCCTCGCGATACTCGATCATTCCGGTCATTCCGGTGGCGTCATCCTCGCCGCGACTGGCCTGCATGCGGGCCGACAGCTTCTCCATCGTGCGCTGGTTCTCGATCATCGCGTTGTGCAGGGCCGCCGCGGCCGGCTGCAGGTCGCCGGCATTGGCCAGCAGGATCGAATCGGCCTCGGCCCGCTCCGGGGCCTCGCCCAGAGTGTCGTCGACCAGCTTCACCACGTTGACCTGATGCTCCCTGTTCTCCTGGAGCCCGCTCCATCCGAGCATTCCGGTGGTGCTGTCGAGAGCCCGTTGGAGCGAGAAGAGAGCGATCACCCGATCCTGCTCCTCGGTTGCCAGGGCAGCCAGCACGTCGACCAGAAAGGCGCCGTCGACGCGACGAACCTCGGCCAGCGCCGCGTTGCGGGCGGTGTACGCGGCATCGACCGCCGCCTCGCGCACGGCGATGCGGGCGTTCCGATCGCGGTTGTCGCTCTCCTCGGCGTTTTCCGCCGACCAGACGTTCGTCATCGCTTCATTGATGGCACCGATCCGAGGCTCGACCGACTCCGTCCACGCGGTGAGATAGTCGGAGTGAAGGCTCTCGAGCACCGCCTTCTGTCCCGGATCGAGGCCCAGACGCCGCGACCAGCCGGCGACCGTGGCGACGTCGATCGACGGCGGCGTGAACATGTCGCCGCTGAAGCTGCGGCCGGCTTCGGCGTCGGCCTGGTCGGCGGCCAGTTCGGTCGCGGCGCCGCCGCCCTCGGGGAGGAAGTCCTCTTCGTTCTCGCCTTCGGGAAGCATCATCTTGGCAATCTTCTCGGTCAGCTCCTCACCGATGATGGCGCGGCCCCCGGCGACGGCGGTGGTGCTGATGGCGCTGCGCTTCTCCTGCCGCTCGGCAGCCTTCTTCTGCATCGCTTCCACATCGCCGCTGTTGAAGTCGAACGGCGAACGGTTCTTGGCCTCCTCGTCGAACTCCTCCATCATCGAATCGACCAGCCTGTCGTCCTCGCGATGGAAGGAGTCGAGGACCGTGCGGAGCTGGCTGCGCTGGTCATCGCTGATGGCCCGGAGGCGCATCGCCGCCCGGAGCCAGCGATCGCCATCGGTCTGGAACCCAAGCTGCGGGTAGCTGCGGGTGACGAACTCGCCGCGAAGCTTGCGGCCCGGCTCGCCGCCGAGGGTCTCGGCGAGGGTGCGCTGCGTGCGGCGGTTGATCTGGGCGAGTTCGAATGCCGACTCGCGTCCCTTGCGGCTGATCTCGCCGAAGACCTTCTGGACCGTCTCCATCACGGCCTTCATCTTCTCGGGATCGACCATCATCTCTTCTTCGGTCATCTCGGTGAAGCCGCGCTCCTCGAGCGCCTTCATCATGTCGAGCATCATCGTGTTGGTCGATTCGAGTCCCTCGGCAAGCCGCTTGGTGAGCTGGGTCTCGTAGGGAACGAGAATCGGATCCAGCGACTTCCACTGCTCGAGGGAGAGACCGAGATCCGCCGCGAGCTCCGAAAGATCGGCGGGCATCATGCCGAAGGCGGCGAAGCCCATGGGATTGCGCGAACTGGCCCGCTCGCGGGCCATGCGGACACGCGGAAAGTCGGACATCTGCGCATCGGTGAGGGTGGTCTGGATCTGATCGAAGAGCTTCGTGTCGAGGCTCCTGATCCGCGTGCGGAGTCGCCGGCTCTCGCTGACCCACTGCTCCATGGCCTTCTTCTGGGGCATGCCGCCCTGGATGGCCTTGGTGTCCTTGAGGTACTTCTCGATCTCGGTCTCGCGCAGCGCCGCGAACTCGGTCTTGTACTCCTCGTGGAACCGATCGATCGACTCCCACTGCTCAGGGGCGGCGCGGACGAACCGATCGAGCCACTGCCCGAGCTCTCGAGTGGAGACCGGATCGGGAAGCTGATCCGAAGTTCCCTGGGCATGAACCGATCGCGGCATCACCACGACCACGAGCAAGAGAGCGAACGCCAGCAGCAGATTTCGCATGCACCACCTCCGGAGGATTGCGTGAGACGGAAGGACGTTAGGTGGGAGGGGGGCGCAAGAGGGGGCAGGGAGCAGCAGGGATGGCAGAGGGTCGCGCGACTGGACGCCAGCGCTGCATCCGGAGCACTCGGAGCCGCAACGCTGCGCACGCATCAATATCGTGCGACCCATTGCTCGTGCGACCCATTGCTCGTGCGGCCCATTGCTGCTCGCTGCTTCCCAGTTTCTTCACCCGCGAGGCCGTCGAACGCCGCGCCGGCACACAATCGTGCAACCCACTGCCATCCCTGCTGCCCCCTGGCAGTTCTACCGTCCCCGCCCACACACCCCTTCAAGGAATCACCCCCATGTCGACTGTCTCCGCTCCCGCATCCACGTTCGCTGCTTCGCTCATGATTCCCGCCGCTGAACGCAGCGTGGCGTACGGCGAAGTGCTGGTGAAGGACATTCCCGCCGAAAAGTTCGGACACATGCCGCACCCGTCCATGAACCACCCGCTGTTCAACATCGGGCATCTCGCGCTCTATCCGAATCGGGTGCTGACGATGATCGGTCGGTCCGATCTCGTGAAGGAGAAGGCCGGCTGGGACAAGCTCTTCGCCGCGGGTTGCCCGTGCGTCGAGCAGGACGGTCGCGACCCGAGCAAGGACGAGGTCGTCGCCCACTTCCTCGAGCGCTCCCGCGCCGCCATCGCCGCGATGGCCAACGTGACTGACGATGTGCTCGACCAGCAGAACCCAATCGAGGGTCGCATGCGCGAGCTGTTCCCGAAGGTCGGCCACGCCGTGCTCTTTCTGCTCAACAACCACCCGATGATGCACCTCGGCCAGATCAGCGCCTGGCGCCGCGCGGTCGGGCTGCCGAGTGTGATGTGACTCGGCCGCGAAGCGGCCGAGGGAGGAGCAGACCGGCCGCTTCGCGGCCTTGTAGGGAGCAGCAGCGGGTTGCACGACTCGATACGTGCGCGGGGTTCGGATGCCTGACGCGCCAAATGCAGCGCATGCATCCGATCGTGCAACCCACTGCAATGCTCCCTGCTCCCTGCTCCCTCACCCCCCGACATACCTCGCGTACACGCTCCGGGCTCGCTCCGGTTCTCGGATTCCCTTGACGATGGCGCGGCCGTCGCTGAAGACGGTGAGTTCGATTGGTGAAGTGTCGTCGGTGCGGTGAAGGGCTTCGTTGGTGCTGGCCCGCTCGTGGATCAGCGTGCCGCGCACCATGCAGGCGATGCGGGTGAAGGGGCCGTGTGCTGCAAGGCGGGCGGCGAGGGCGTCGAGGTCGATGCGGCCGGGGGCGGCGCCGGGAGGCACGATCTGGACGGCGCTGCGGCCGCAGAGGGCGACGGCGCCGCCGGTGGCGATGCGATTGAGGTGCTCGAAATTGCGCTGCCCGCAGCAAGGGCACGCAGCGCTCGGCCCGGCGTTTGAAACGTCGAGGAAACGCCAGGTGTTGTCGGCAAGATCGATCGACAGCAGCCGCCGCTCGACCGCCGCAGTGTCGCCGACCAGAAGTGCAATCGCCTGCGCCGCCTGGAGCGAGGCGACGACTCCGATGAGTGGCCCGAGCACTCCGGCGGTGTCGCAGGTGGGGGCGCTTCCGGGCGGAGGAGCTTCCGGAAAGAGACAGCGCAGGCAAGGTGTGGGCGCGATTGTGGCGAAGCGATCGGCGCAGCCCTGGGGAACGATTGTCATCATCATCCCGGTGGTCGAGACCGCGCCTCCGTAGACCAGTGGCGTGCGGGTGGCGACGGCGAAGTCGTTGAGGAGGTAACGCGTCTCGAAGTTGTCGAGGCCATCGACGATGAGGTCGCAGGGGGAAAGGCCGGAGGTCGGACCGGTACCCGCAGTGGGGTGCGGAGCGGAGTGCGCAGTGGAGTGCGCAGTGGGGTGCGTGCTGGGATGCGGGCCGGTGCCATCGCCCGTGTGCGCTGTCAACCGCCGGATGTTCCCGCTCGAGAGATCCTCGACATGCGGAACGACTCGCACCTCGCTGTTGATCGAACGCACGCGCTCGGCGGCGGCGAGTGCCTTGGGTGTTCCCTCGCGGGCGTGCCGCTCCTCATACAGCGTCTGACGCTGGAGATTGGTCCACTCGACGATGTCGCGATCGACTATCGAGAGCGTCCCGACCCCTGCGCGGGCGAGGCTGTCGACGATGGTCGAACCCAGCGCTCCGCAGCCGGCCACGAAGACATGGGCCACCCGCAATCGCTCCTGCCCGGCGGGCCCGATCGCCGGCAGAAGCATCTGTCGGTGGTAGCGCGACTCGCTGGGATCGGTCACGGAGGAAGGTAGGGCGCGGCGGAGCTTGGGACGGGGTGGGCGGGGGGTGGCGCGTGGATCCCGGCTCGCAGAGCGAGCCGGAGGGAACGCTCGCTTCGCTCGCGAGGGATCAGGAATGAGCAGCGGGTTGCACGACTTCATGCGTGCGCGGGGTTGCTGGGCGCTGCGCCGGCGGTCCGTGGAGGATGGCCCGCGCAACCCAAACTGAATCGCCGGGAATGCCGCCGCTCACGTGCATGGAGAGTTCGTGGGTCCCCTGTCGGTGGCGGCATTCCAGGCCTCAAACAGGTGCCGCGCACGCGGCACACCGCAGGAGTCGGCGAAGCCGACGACGCCGTCAGCGGAGCTGACGCCCCCGCCCGCCTCCGGCGGGCGTTGACATCCCCCCCCGCGCTCTCTACATTCTGCGGTCCGCGCCAAAGGGGCTGCGGCCCTTGGAAGTCGGTCGACTGTCGATCCGCTCGCGGTCTTTCGCAGGAAGCTCTTCATGCAGCCAGTTTTTCGTACATCCCACGGCCGGAGCCGGCGTCGCCGGGCCCACCAGGCCATTCGGGCCACCCATTCGGTGCTCTGCCCGAACTGCGGTGCCGCGAAGAAGCCGCACTACGCCTGTGCCGCGTGCGGATATGTCCGCCCCGGTCTCTCCCTGAAGCGGTCCTCCGGCACCGAGTGACATCCCATGCGGGTCGGCCCCACGCGCGTCGGCGTCGATGTGATGGGTGGCGATCACGCCCCGGATGAGATTCTCAAGGGCTGTTTTGCGGCCTTGCAGAAACTCGACCCCGAGGATCGGCTGGTTCTCATTGGTGACCGCGCGGTCATCGAGGAGGGCATGCGGGAGCGCGGTCTCTCCGATCCGCGGATCGAGATCGTCGCCACCACGCAGGTGATCGGGATGGACGAATCCCCGGTCGAAGCGGTCCGCGAGAAGAAGGACTCCTCGATCGTGGTGATGAGCCAGCTGACCTCGCCGAAGGCGACGAAGCGGCTCGATGCAGCGATCTCCGCCGGCAACACCGGGGCCTGCGTCGCGGCGGCGCAGATGTACGTCAGGCGACTGCCCAACGTCCATCGTCCCGGCATCGCCGTCACCGTTCCGACCTTCGCGGGTCCGGTGGTCCTGATCGACGTCGGCGCCAACATCGAACCCAAGCCGCATCACCTTGCCCAGTACGGAGTGATGGGCGACATCTACGCCAAGAGGATCCTGAACATCGAGCGCCCCCGGGTGGCCCTGATGAATGTCGGCGGCGAAGAGGCCAAGGGCACCGCCGACATGAAGGAGGCCCGCGAGCTTCTGCGGGCGGCGAGCAACCTCGACTTCATCGGATACATCGAAGGCCGCGCGGTCTTTGACGGCGGGGCCGACGTCGTGATCACCGACGGCGTGGTCGGCAACGTCATGCTCAAGCTTGCCGAAGGCCTCTCCTCGGGCATCTTCAAGGCCCTCGCCCGCGAGGTCTTCGAGATCGATCCCGATCTGGCGGTGCGACTCGAGCCGGTGGTCAAGAGCCTCTACGCCAAGCACGATTACCACGAGTACGGCGGCGCCCCGCTTCTCGGTGTCAACGGGGTATGTCTCATCGCCCACGGTTCGAGCGAGGCGAGGACCATCATGAACGCGATCATCCGCGCCAAGCAGTTGGTCCTCAGCGGCGTCAACGAGGCGATCTCCGAGCGCCTCGCCGAGATGGCGGATGTCCCCGCATGAGCCGTCGTCAGGCTCCTCTCAAGAGTGTCGGTGTGCGACTCGCCGGAACCGGGTCGGCGGTCCCCGATCGCGTGCTGTCCAATCGTGATCTTGAAGGGATCATGGATACCACCGCCGACTGGATCGAGCAGCGCACCGGAATCCGCGAGCGTCGGATCGTCGATCCGATGAAGGAAGGCACCTACACGCTCTCGCGCGACGCTCTGGCTCGAGCTCTCGAGTCGGCCGGCATGAAGGCCAACGAGCTCGACCTGATCATCGTCGCCTCGTGCACCCAGGAGATGACCTGCCCGTCGGTCTCCTGCCGGATCAGCAAGGCCCTCGGCGCGGCCCCGGCTGGGGCCTTCGATGTCATTGCCGCGTGCAGTGGATTCGTCTATGCCCTGAACGTCGCTGACTCCCTGGTGCGCATCGGGCGCTATCGCAACGTCGGCGTGGTCGGCTGCGACGCCATGAGCACGGTGGTCGACTACGACGATCGCTCGGTCTCGATTCTCTTCGGTGACGCCGCCGGCGCCGCGATCCTCACCGCCGACGACAACGATCTCTCCCGCGGCTGCATCCATCAGGTGCTGCAGGCCGACGGGGCGAGCTGGGAGTCGCTGTACATGCCGCGGCGGGCCCACGACGTTCCCGAAAGCGACCGCGAGAACCCGATCCGCCTCGGCTGCCTGCGCATGCACGGGCGCGACGTCTTCCGCTTCGCGGTCACCAAGTTCCGCGAGGTGATCGAGGAGGCCATGCAGTCGACCGGTCTCGGCGTCAACGACATCAGCCAGTTCATCTGCCACCAGTCGAACATCCGCATCATCGAGGCGGCCATCGAGAAGCTCGGGCTGCCGCGCGAGAAGGTGCACGTGAACATCGATCGCTTCGGCAACAGCAGCGCCGGCAGCGTGGGGCTCTGCCTCGATCAGCTCTGGCGGGCGGGAAAGATCCCGGTCGGCCAGCCGATTGTGATCGTGGCCTTCGGCGGCGGTCTGACATGGGCCAGCAGCGTCTGGAACGTCTGATCGTGGCCTCGACTTCCTGACTCGACTTTTGGCCTGACTTGACTTACTGAAGGGTGGACTCGGTGATGACCGTTCTCCTCTGTCCCGGACAAGGCGCCCAGGCGGTGGGCATGGGCAAGGCCTGGCGTGACGCAAGCCCCGCGGCCGCGAAGGTCTTCGTCGAAGCCGACGCGTTCCTTGACGGCCATCCGCTCTTCGGCGCGTTCTTCAAGACCATCGGCGTCTCGCTGAGCGAACTGTGCTTCGCCGGGCCCGCCGAGACGCTCAACCGCACCGACATCAGCCAGCCGGCGATCTACGTCTGCTCGATTGCCTGCGCCGCCGGGCTCGCCGAATGCGGGGTGGTTCCCGCCGGGGCGTTCAGCGACACCGCGGGTCTCTCGCTCGGCGAGTACACCGCGCTTCATCTGGCCGGTGCGTTCTCGTTTCTCGAAGGGCTCGAACTCGTCGCCACCCGCGGCATGCTGATGCAGCAGGCGGCGGTGGCCTCGCAGGGCGGGATGCTGGCCCTGGTCGGCGCGGACGAAGCCCAGGCCCTCGCGGTGTGCGACGCCGCCCTCATGGAGGGGCACGCGGGCGAGGTTCTGGTCTGCGCCAACTTCAATGCCCCCGGACAGATCGTGCTCTCCGGAAGTGCCGCAGCCTGCGATTGGGCCAACACCGTCGCTGGAACCATGGGTCTTCGGGCCACCCGGTTGACCGTCGCCGGAGCCTTCCACTCCCCGCTCATGCAGCCCGCTGCCGACCGCCTGGCAGCGGCCCTGGAGGGGGTCGAGTTCCGCCGACCGCGGTGCGTGGTCTGGTCCAATGTGACTGCTCAGCCCCACCCGACCGCCGCCTGGGAGCAAGGTGATCGGGAACTCCTGCGGCGTCGGCTCGTCGAACAGCTCGTCCGCCCGGTTCGATGGGCGGAGACGTGCGGTACACTCACGCGACCGTCCGGTGAGCACTCTTCCGAAGGCCAGTCGTCCGGCGGTCTTCGGGGGCGAGGACCCTTCCACGAGCTCGCCCCGGGCACCGTCCTCAAAGGTCTGATGCGTCGCATCGACCGCTCTTGCGAGGTGATCAATCATGACCAGCCAGCAGCACTCACTCCCGTCGTCGTCCAGCCTGAAGCGAAGCCCTGAACGATCCGGGCATGTCGAACTCCGGTCGCTCGCCGTCGGGCTCATGCTCGCCGGTTCTCTCGTCGCCTCGTCGACGCTCGTCGGCTGCGGTGAGGACGAGGCCCCGGTCGTCGTTGCTCCGCCACCGCCACCGCCGCCACCGCCGCCGGCTCCCAGGATGACGCCGATTGCCGAGCTGATGGCCAAGCACAACATCGATCCGCGCGTGCGGCTCCCCGAGGAGCTGGCCCCGGACAACGATCCCGCTCGCGTGGCGGTGCTCCAGTTCTTCGACGCCTTCACCCGCGGCGATGCCTCGATTGCCGCGACGATGCTCTCCGCCCCGGACCGTCTCGAGCTCGAGCGTCTGGAGGAGCAGAATCGCTGGGCCCCCGCGACCGAGGCGATCACGCGGGTCGACGTCCGCACCGGCGCCAACTCGACCGGCGAGCAGTGTGCGCTGGCCGTGTTCCACACCGGAACGACCTTCCAGCCGCAGCTTTGGACCTATGAACTCGGTGCTGCCACGGAGTTCGCGGCTGAGCCGACGCCGCCGGGAATCATGGATCAGTTGAGCGGCGAGAACTGGATCGTCTCGTGGTACGACATCCTCGCGGCCGAGCTCGCCAAGGCCGAAGAGCCCGACGAGAAGATCGTGATGAAGCAGGTCAACCACGACTCGAGCGGTGGCGATGGCGCTGAGGAAGGTGGCTCCGGCGACACTCCGACGGGCCGGCCGACCCGCCGTGGTGGTGGTGGCGGTCCAGGCCGTCGTCCGGCTGGCGACCCGATCGATCCTCCGCGGCTGACGCCCGGGGGGATGTGAGCGGCGAAGAGGGCGAGAGACGTCGATTAACCTCCCTCCCCGTTTCCTCCGTGCCCTTCGTGCCTTCCGTGCC
>CAYXKH010000115.1:0-9599 GCA_964465255.1 uncultured Isosphaeraceae bacterium | reverse complement strand
GCCGTGATTCGTTCACGGCGATGCGCGGCACCCATTTGGGACCCTGTCCGCGCATCTCCAACTGCATCGCCGGAAATGTCGCCGCTCGCGAGCACGGGAAGTTCCCGTGCCCGTGTCGGCGGCATTTCCAGCCTTTCAGAGGTGCCGCGCATGCGGCACACCTCAGGAGTCGGCGTCAGCCGACGATCCCGTCGGCGTCAGCCGACCACCCGAGGTCCAATTTCCCGCTCGCGTCACGGCCGCGCGCACGCGACAATCCGAACCATGGGATTCCTCAGCCGCCTCGCCGCCTCGTCCGTCGCCTGTCTGCTCGCCTCCTCCGCCTTCGCCCAATGCGGCGTCGGCGACTTCGATCACTCCGGCCTCGTCGACGGCGCCGATCTCGGCGCCTTGCTTGCGGGATGGTCGCAGCCGGGACCGTGGGACCTCGACGGCAGCGGCGCGGTCGATGGCGCGGATCTTGGCATTCTGCTGGCGTCGTGGGGCGAGGTGACCCTCGACGCCGGAGTCTTCCCCGCGCAGTGGATCTCCGGCGGCCTCAACTGCCCGACCGAAACGAAGATTCAGGTGCACGCGTTCAACGACGGAATGACGATCCTCCGTCAGTCCCTCTGCACCAACTTCGAAGCCCCCTTCATGACCATCCTCTTCGGCACCCAGAAGGCGCTGATGATGGATAGTGGCGCGGGCAACATTCCAATCAACGCCACCACTCAGGCGGTGGTGACCGCGTGGGCCGCGGGAAACGGGCTTCCGCCGCTCCAGCTCGTGGTGGCCCACACGCACGGCCACGGCGATCACGTCGCCGGCAATGCCCAGTTCAGCGGTCAGCCCAACACCGTCGTGGTCGGCAACTCGCAGGCCGCGGTGAAGGCCTTCTTCGGGATCACCAACTGGCCGACGCAGATCGTGCAGTACGACCTCGGCAATCGAATCGTCGACATCATTCCAATCCCCGGGCACCAGTCAGCCCACATCGCCTTCTACGACCGGCAGACCGGCATCCTCTTCACCGGCGACACGCTCTATCCCGGCCGTCTGTACATCAGCAACTTCGACGAGTACCTGGTCAGCATCGATCGACTGGTCGAGTTCGTCGCCGACAAGCCGGTCTGCTGGATTCTCGGCACTCACATCGAGATGTCGAAGACGCCCGGCGTCGACTTTCCAATCGGTTCGACGGGGCATCCCAACGAGCACGCCCTGCAGTTGACCAAGGACCATCTCCTCGAGCTCCAGGCGGCGCTCCAGGCGATGAAGGGCAACCCCCACTACGAGGTTCACGACGACTTCATCATCTTTCCGCTCAACCTGCCGCAGCAGGCCAACGGCGGCGCGGGTGACGGAGACGGCGAAGATCCCGACGCATGCTGCGACCGCCCGAAGACGGCGTTCGAGTTGCGCCGCGTGATGCGGAGAGGTGCGTCGGCTGCGCCGACTGGGTCGTCGGCTGGCGCCGACTCCTGAGGTGTGCCGCGCTCGCCGGCACCTGTTTGGCGCTCGGCCCGATCGACGCTGCGCTGACTTCGTCAGCGTGGTCGATCGAGCCGAGCAGTTCTGGGGGGTTGGGTGTGGGAATTGGAATGGTGGAGGCCACGGTCGGCTTTGTCCGACCGTGTTTCACACGCGAGCGCCGGTTGAACCCGACGCGCTCACTGGCGGATTGGCGCGGGAGCCACGCGCCCCCCGTCGAGCTGGGGCTCGGCGGTCCCAGGGGGGCTCAATCCGTTCCTCCGCTTCTCTCAGGTGAGCGCTCTCCGTTCACCCGCCCCCCTGAATTGCTCGGCTCGAGGTCCGTCGGGGCGCAGCCGGAGCGGACCTCGTGCCGAGGCGAGGCGCAGCAACGCAGGGCACGGGTGAACCCTCTTCAGAGCCACGCGCCACCCAGCCTCATCCCCGTCCCAAGCACCGCCGCGCCACCTAACTTCCGACTTGTCACACCTGATCCCGCGCACCCCCTTCCTCCGCGTCTACTCCAATCGGCGTATTCTCGCCATCGCCCTGCTCGGGTTCTCGTCGGGGCTGCCGCTGGCGTTGACCGAGGACACCCTCTCGACCTGGTTGCGGCGGGCGGAGATCGATCTGACCACCATCGGGCTCTTCTCGCTGGTTGGGCTGCCGGCTGCCTTTCAAGTCTTCTGGGCGCCGCTGGTCGATCGCTACGCACCGCCTCTCCTGGGTCTCGGACGGCGGCGGGCGTGGATGCTCCTCACCCAGCTCCTCTTGATCGTCGGCATCGTCGGGATGGCGCTGGCCGGACCGCGCGACAGTGCGTCGCCGCTCTTCGTCTTCGGGATGATCGCGGCCCTGGTCAGCTTCACCAGCGCAACTCAGGACATCGCCCTGAATGCCTATCGAGCGGACGTCCTCCCGCCGGAACTTCGCGGCGCGGGCGCCGCATCCTTCATCACCGGCTACCGCCTGGCGATGATCGCCACCGGCGCCGGAATCCTGGCCCTGGTGGACGTGATCGGATGGTCGCAGGCGTATCTGGTTGCGGCCGGCCTGCTGGTGATTGGTCTTCTGGGCACCGCCTTCGCCCCCGAGCCGCCAGGTGCACATGAGCATCCGCAGACTCTTCTCGAAGCCGTCATCGAGCCCTTCCGAGCGTTTCTCGCCACCGCCCATGGCCCGCTGATTCTGCTCTTTGTCTTCCTGTTCAAGCTGCCCGACTATCTGGCGGCCCGGATGACCTCCCCCTTTCTGGTCGACCTCGGCTTCAGCAACAGCGAGATCGCCCTCGTTCGGCAGACCTTCGGTCTGGCCATGACCATCGTCGGAGCGCTGTGCGGCGGCGGCG
This sequence comes from uncultured Isosphaeraceae bacterium, assembly GCA_964465255.1. Classification (GTDB taxonomy): domain Bacteria; phylum Planctomycetota; class Phycisphaerae; order Phycisphaerales; family SM1A02; genus CAYXKH01. The sequence goes on along the minus strand of CAYXKH010000115.1, from coordinate 6,799 downwards.
TCGTGGCGTCAATCGGATTACGGCGCTCGCTTCTGCTTTTCGGATCGCTCCAGCTTCTCAGCAACGCCGGCTTCCTCTACCTGGCGACCGTGAAGGCAACGCTCCCGGCCCTCTTCGTCGCAATCGGCATCGAGAACTTCTGCACCGGCCTCGTGGCTGCGGGGTTCGTGGCCTATCTCATGTCCTGCTGCGACCGTCGATTCAGCGCCACCCAGTACGCCCTGCTGACCAGCGTGATGCTGCTTGGAAATCGACTCTGCGGAGCGATCTCGGGGGCCCTTGCCGATCAGCTCGGCTATCCCGCCTTCTTCGCAGTGACAATTGCAATTGGCATTCCGGGGATGATGATGCTTCTCATCCCGAGAGTTGCCAGAATGCTTCATCCGCGCGAGTCGTGATCGGCGGACGCCGACCGCCCCGTTCCCATCGCATCCCGCATGGCTCGCCGACCCGCGAATCCGCTCGAACTCCGTCGCCAGATCGCCGAACTGGGCGCCAAGGGCAGCTATCGCGAGGCATCTCAGTTGGCCGAGCGAGCCCTCGCCGCATCCCCCAACGACCCCGAGCTGCATCTCCTGCGGGCCCTCGCGGCCGAGCGGCTGGGTGAGTGGAAGACGCTCCTCGTCCATGCGGAGCGCTTCGAGGCTCTCGCGCCAAGCAGGGCGCCGATGGACATCAGCGCAGGGTGGGCGCTCCTTCAGCTCGGTCGCATCGCCGAAGCCAAGGTCCGACTCGACCGCGCCGTCGAGCGACACCCGAACAACGCAACCGCATGGATCAACCTCGGGGTGGCCGAGAAGCGGCTCGGGGCGATCGATCGAGCGGAGCTCTGCCAGCGGCGGGCCATCGAGCTCGCTCCCGAGCTGCCGCAACCCCGCCTCAATCTGGCGACGCTGCTTCAGGAGTGCGGCGATCCGGAGGGCGCATTCGCAGTCGTGTCGACCGTGCTGGAGCGCACCCCGGGCGAACCGCGCGCCGCGGGGTACCGGGCTTTCCTCTCCCTGCTCCTCCCCGAGGTCGCCGCGACCGCACTTCGACGCACTGCCGAGCGTGCCGGTGCTGCGCTGATTGCCAGTGTCGATTGGGCAGTCGCCGCCCCACGGTTCCGCAATCGGCGCACCCCCGACAAGGAGCTTCGCGTCGGCTTCTTCTCCGCCGACTTCTGCGACCACTCCGTGGCCAGCTTCGCCCTGCCCCTGATCGAATCACTCGACCGGCGGCAGATCGAAGCGATCCTCTTCTCGAGCACCACGGCGCCTGACGCGATCACGGCGCGCTTTGCCCGAGCGGCGCCGCTCATCGACACCAGTCGGCTCGACACGAAGGGGCTGATTGCAAGTGCTCGTGCAAAGGAGCTCGACCTGGCGGTGGATCTCGGCGGCCACAGTCTCGGGAACTCGCTGCCTGCCTTCGCCGCGCGAGTGGCGCCGGTGCAGGTGACCTGGCTTGGATACGCGGGAAGCACGGGGCTCGCGACGATGGATGCACGAATCGTCGACAGCACGACCGATGCCGCGGACACATGCGGCCCCGACGCCGCGTGCACCGAGCCGCTGGTCCGCCTGGACCCGTGCTTTCTCTGTTGGCGCACTCGGATCGACGTCGACCTTCCGGACCAGGCCGAGACGCGCACCGATCGCCCGGTGGTCTTCGGCTCGTTCAACGACCTCGCGAAGCTGAGCGATCCCACCATCGCAGCGTGGGGTGAGATCCTCCGCCGCGTGCCCGGCTCGCGACTCTTCCTGAAGTGCAACGGCCTGCGTTTCGAGCGAGCCCGAACCAGACTTCTGTCGCGCCTCGATGCTGCCGGCATCGCTCCCGAACGCGTCGACACTCTGGCGTGGACCGAGACCCATCTCGACCACCTCGCCCGCTATGGCCAGGTCGACGTCGGTCTCGATCCGTTTCCATACAACGGCACCACGACCACCTGCGAGGCCCTGTGGATGGGTACACCGGTGGTGACGCTCGAAGGAAGGGTGCACCACGCCCGAGTGGGTGCCTCGCTCCTGGGAGCCATCGGTCGGCCCGATCTGGTGGCGCGGACCGCGGAGGAATACATCGTCCGTGCCGTGGCCCTGGCGGAGAAGGCCCGCACGCACGATCGGGCATCACTCCGGGCCGCGATGGAGCGCTCTCCGCTGCGCGATGAAGCGGATTTCGCCCGACGGTTCGAAGGTGCGATGCGTTCGCTCTGGCTGAACTGGTGCGCATCGCAGAGCGCAGTCGGTCGCGAGCGGCGATGAAGGCAACCGCTACCCTTCCACCCTGCCGCCACATGCTTGCACGTGCCGAGATCGCCCGACGTGAGGAGTTCCGCTGCGCCAAGGGCGTGAGCGAAGTCGCTCGCGAAGCGCGTCCGTTTCTCGATGGAATCGCCTCTCGCGACACGCCCGGCACGTGGGCGAGCATGGCGGTCGCTGCCGGACTCGACCACGCCACAATCGAATCGCTCGGCGCCGAGCGCATCAGCGCGGAGATCGCCGAGCTGGCGGCGTGGTACGAGTCCGCGGGCATCGAACCGCGAGTGGACTGCGCTCCTTTCGTCCACCGCTCGTTTCTGCGGGCGCTCTCGGCCCAGCGCTTCGTGGTGCGGCACTACGAGCAGGTCTTCTTCCGACCACTTGCTGCGGGAGCGCCGCTCACGCCCCATGTGCCGACTCCGCCTTCGCTCGAGATCCGGATCGTCGATGGCGATGACGACGCGATGATTACGGCGCTGGTCGAGGCCATCTGCACCGGGTTCTGCCCCCTCGGCACACCACCGTCCGACGCCGAGCTCTCGCTCTGTCGCCGCTGCGCGCTCCACGCTCGAACTCTGCCCTTTGCGGCCCTGCTCGACGGACGGTGTGTGGGCGGCGGCTTTCTCGAACAGCTCGACGATCTCGTCGCCCTCTTTGCCTTGAGCGTGCTTCCCGAACATCGACGCCGCGGAGTCCAGCAGGCGCTGATGGCCGCGCGGCTCAACCACGCTGTCAGGGTGGGCGCAACTCTCGCCACCATCAGCGGAACGCCGGGACAGGGCACCGAGCGAAACGTCCGCCGCTTCGGGTTCGATGTTGCATATACGCGGATTTCACTGATCCGGCCCGGACCAGGTCTCGTCGGCGAGCGCGGCTGAGCTGGACACGCAGTTGTCTCTCGCACGCATCGCGCCCCGTTGTCGTACTCGGTTGTTTCACCCGGTGGTCTCGCCCCGTTGTCTGACTGGAGTCATCACCCTGCCCAGCTTCACGCGTCGACTCCCGAGTTGAATTGTCGACGCGGAACGAGTGTCGCGGCGACTACCGTGGCCGCGAGCTCGGCATTGTCCTCGCCGCGCTGGGAGAAACCACAGATGATTCACCGCGTTCCCTCCTTCGGCGTTCGTCGCCTCGCCACTTCGGTCGCTGCAGCGCTCTGCGTGACGGCGACTTCGGCCGTGAGCCCTGCCGGCGCCGACATGGTCGTGATCTCGCAGTTCCCCTCGGGAATTGGCACACCGGTCGGCTGCGCGTACGACAGCGCCACCGACTCGGTCTGGGTGTACGGCGCCTTCGCCCCTTGGATCCAGCGCTTCAGCAGCACCGGCACACCCATCTCGACCATTCCGCGGCCGGGGGGGGCCGCCGATGACACCGACCTGGAGGTCGCGCCGGAACCTCTGGTTCTCGCCGGGATCGCGGTTCCCAAAGGCACGCTGCTCTTCATCGACGGCGAGACCGGCGTGGCCGAGATCTATGCCCTCGACAAGTCGACCGGCGCCGTGCTGGCGACACTGGTGACGACCTTCGGAACGAGCCATGTGGTCGGCGGCGCCTACCACCCGATCCGCGATACCTTTTTCCTCGTCCAGGACCAGGTCCCGGGCGGGGTCAACGCCAACCGAGTCGCCGAGATCGATCCCACCACCGGTGCCGTCATTCAGAGCTTCTCGCTGTCGGGGAGCGTCTCGATCAACTTCGGCGACATCGAAGTGGTCGGGGGCACCGGCAACCTGCTCTTGGTCAGCAGCGTCGAGCCCCGCGTCGTCGAGTACACCCCGACCGGGAGCTTCGTTTCCGAGGTTGCGCACGCCGCCGGCATCGGGTCCCTGAGCGGCATCGGTCTCGGCAGCGGCTGCGGAGAAGCCTGGGTCTCAAGTACCGGCGGGACCATCTCGCGCATCGGCGGGGCGTACGACCCCGGCCTCGTCGCCGATCTCAACAACGACGGTCAGGTGGACGGCGCCGATCTCGGCGTCCTCCTCGCCCAGTGGGGAACGGATGGCTCCGCCGACCTCGACGGCAACGGCGACGTCGATGGCGCCGACCTCGGTCTCCTGCTCGGCGCCTGGGGCGGGTGCCCGGACTGACGCGCTGCACGACGCCCTGCACTCGGGACGGACTCGCAACGCACTCCGCAAAAACAGCATCCCGCACTCGGACGCGCTCCGGTGCGGGATGCGGAAGTGACCCCAGCGGGATTTGAACCCGCGTTACCGCCGTGAAAGGGCGATGTCCTGAACCAGGCTAGACGATGGGGCCAGTTGAGGGCCGGTTGCGCACCGGCTGAGAACCGGGAGCGGAACTGGATCGTCCAGGACGGGCGGATAGTAGCGAGATCGGGCCGAGCAGCCGCGACGGTCCACGACGGGCCCAGGGCCAGGCGCGAGCGAGGTGTTCCCCGTCGGAAGGGAACGTCGCCGACGGCTCGAGCCGGGAGGAGTTCGGCCCTGATGCTCGTCGGCGACGTCGTGACGTACGCGGTCAGATTGCGAAGGGCTTCTGGGCCATGAATCCCTCGTTCGACGCCCCGACCATGTAGAGGTTGGGCTGCTGGGTGGAGGGCATCTGGCGGCGGATGGTCTCGTGGAACTGGCGGTAGCCACCGCCGAAGGAACCGCTGTTCCAGACTCGCATCATGCGCGACGTGAAGACCCCGTTGAAGCCGGTGTCACCCGAGAGCTGATCGTCCTGACAGCCGGAGATGAGCATCACGCTGGCCTGCACCGACGCGGCGTTCACCGGTTCGACGATCGCCTGGATGCCGTCGTAGAGAGCGCGGTGAGTCGTGTAGATGGCGCGGCGCAGCTCAATTGGAACCGATCGATAGGCCTTGATCTTGAGGTCGCTCTCGGGGTTGGTCGCCAGGACCCGGGCCACCGCGTCGTACTCGGCGCCGCGCAGCACGGTGCCGCTGTGGCAACTGTCGGAGAGCACGATGATCCGCACGCCGCGAGCGAACTTGGCGAATGCCGCGAAGAGCTCGTCGTCGATCACCTGCCGATCGTGCAGACACCAGGTTTCGTCAAGACCTTCGACGTCGTCGGCGTCTTCGTCGTTGTTGGTGTCGGGCACCTGGCCACCGTGGCCGGAGTAGGTCAGGAAGAGGATGTCGCCGGTCCGCAGGGTGTGGGCGGCGCCGGCGAGTTCGCTCAGAAGTGCACCGCTGGTTGCCGCAGGGCTCAGGAACTTCTTGGTCGTGTACCCGAGCGACTTGGCGAGCTTCTCCATGTCGTTGGCGTCGGGCTCGCAGCCTCCGAGGGCTCCGTCCCAGCCGTTGTAGGCCGCGGGATTCACGACGTTCACGCCGAAGTGCAGGCTCAGCCCGCGCGGGCCCGACGCTGCGGCGGCACCACTGGCGGCGGTGGTCGAGGGCACCGCCGGAGCATGACAGTCGTCGAGGGCCTTCAGCATGGCGCTTCCGATCACCCCGTCGGCGACGAGATTCTGGCGGCGCTGGAAGCGCATCACCGCCTCCAGCGTCGAGCTCCCGAAGATGCCGGTGGCCCCGAAGGCGATCGAGATCGTCGGATCGTCGAGATCGATCAAGCCCTGCTGCACGGCGCGGATGGCCCCTCGGTCGCCGGTCCCGCGGTCGCCGCGGCGCAGCGGTGGGTTGTCCGCGGCAGCGGCGGCGAGCCGCGCAGCCACCGAGGCGGGGAGCGTGGCGGAGGTGAATCGGTGGGCACGAAGAGTCATCGGGGTGTTCCTTGAAGGGGTTGGCCGAGCCGAGGATTCGCGCCCTCGAGCCCAACAGACCAGTCGATGGGCCAGCAGACAAGCCAGTAGGACGGTGCGGGCGGCGCTGCGCAGGCGCGACTCGACACCTTACGATCTGGCCCCCGTGGCCACGCACCTCCTCTGCCCGCTCTCCTTCGAGGCCCGCATCCTGAGCAAGGGGCTGCGCGGGACGACGCATCTCCCAGGTGCCACCGTCGTCGGCCCGGGACTCGGCCCGAAGACGTTCATCGAGCGACACGGAGCGTCGGGGGACATCGCCATCCTGGTCGGCACCGCCGGCGCCATTCGCACGCCGTATCCACCGGCCGCGTGGCTTGCGCGCGTGGAGAGCAGCGACCACGCCGGGGGTGGCGTGTGGCGGAGCCCGCTCCTCGAGCGCGTCCTGGGCGCCAACGGAGCCAAGGGTGGAGCCGAGGGTGGAGCCGCCGCCGGCGGTCTCACCGTGAGCGGCGTGGTTCGGACACCTGCCGAGAAGGCGGCCCTGGCCCAACGACACCCGGACGCGACCCTGATCGATCTCGAGTCGTGGGGCTTCGCCGAGACATGTCACCACCGCGGAGTTCAGTGGCTGGTTCTTCGCGGCGTGAGCGACGGTCCGAATGACACCCTTCCCGTGGATGTCGCCGACTGGGTCACACCACGCGGTTCGACCCGCCTGCGGGGCGTGCTCTCCGCGCTCATCCGGGAGCCGCAGCAGTTGCCGGCGATGAGGGAGCTGGGTGTCCGCAGCACCAGAGCCATGCTCGCGGTCGCCGAGCTGCTCGGCGGCGCCGCCGAGGCGATTGCCCAATTGGCCGGCAGGACGGAGGGACCGC
>CAYXKH010000114.1:6570-9696 GCA_964465255.1 uncultured Isosphaeraceae bacterium | reverse complement strand
GAGGGCCGAACGGAGCGCTCTGAATACCCGGCCCGGAGGGCCGAACGGAGCGCTCTGAATACCCGGCCCGGAGGGCCGAACGGAGCGCTCAAGCAGTCCGCTCTCAGAACTGCAACTGGAACTGCGTCCTGAACACGAACTGCGGTCGCGTATCGACGCCGTCGGCCCGCCAACCGGCCAGATCCGAGGCCCATAAGCTGGGGATGTCCTCGAGGCTGAAGCCGATGTCGACGGTGAACTTGGCGTCCTGACCGTCGATGTACCAGTTGACTCCGGTGGTGATCACCGAGAGATCGGTCGGCGTGACGACCTCGTTGTTCGACTCGATGTGACCGTACTCATAGCGGGCGAAGAGCTCCCACTTCGGGGCGACGTAAAAGCCACCTTGGATGACGCCGCCGAAGGTGTTGAAGATTCCGAACGTTGCGGTGTCGTTGTACGAGTGGGTCCACGAGGCGAAAAGGTTGGCTCCGCCGAAGGCCACCGACGCGTCGATGGTCAGGTTCAGCCACTTCGCCTCTTCCTGCTGGACGGAGCCGTACTCCTGGGTCTGGTAGTGGCCGGCGATGCCGAGCATGAAGCCGAAGGGGTCGCCCGGAGGGCTGGTGAACTGCGAGAACTGCGCCCAGGTACCGGCGACGAGCCATTCGACGCGCGAGGTGAAGGCGTACTCGGTGTCCTCCGTTCCCCACGAGGTGTTGGTCGGAAACGTCCCCGCGAGAACGCCGACGCCCAGCAGACTGTCGAAGCCGCCGTCGGAGAAGGCCGTGGCCCAGCCGAGGAAGTCGCCTCGGTACTCCAGTTCCACACCCTGGCTTCGCCCCAGGTTGAGCGACTCGTTGACGTTGCTTCGCTCGATGGTGAGCTGGTTCGCCGGCGACACCAGCTCCTCGCGGTTGAAGGGGAGCTTGAACTGACCCGCGCGAATGGACCATCCTTCGATCAGATGCGATCGAATCCATGCATCGAGAAGCTGGAAGTTGCCGCCGGCAGGTTCGCTGAGCGTCGCCGCCACGCCACCGCCCTGACGGCTGAAGGCGCCGCGGACGAGGTAGGTCAGGTCCGGCCCGAAGATGTGTCCGCGAAAGGTCAGCCGCGTTCGAGCGTTCTCGAAGCCATAGATCCACTGGTCGTTGGGATCACCGGGACCCGCATCTTCGCGTCGGTTCATGATGAACCGGACCTGCATCAGGCCATCGATCTGGAGCCGGAATCGACCGTCGGGGCTGCTCAGAAAGAAGCCGTTGTCCCAGCCGGCGGTCATCCCGCTCGACTGGAGGCTGGCCCGCGAATCGACGTCGGCGAGCACGTCCTGGACCAGCGCCCGAATCTCGGATGCCCGCTGTTCCGTCAACCAGCCGGAGTCGGTCTCGCTGCGGAGCTCGGTCACCTCGACCCGGAGCGACCGGTTGGCCTCCTCGAGCGATTCGATCCGCTCGGCCATCTCCTGCAGCTGGCGAGTGAGGAAGTCGTCGCTCTTTCCCCGGTCGGCGACGAGTCCCCATGCAGCCGACGGCGGAACGCCGCACACGCCGCTGAGAATGACGAGCAGCGACAGGCGCTGAGACACGCGTCGCGACATCGGGTTGATGAGGCGGGTCAGGGTCATGGGTCGGAATATACCGGGATCGACAAAATGAGGCCGACCGACCCGGGGGGTCGGTCGGCGGAAGCGATCTGGTTCCCGAGCTCCCGCGAGGGACTCAGAACAGAATCTGGAGCTGAGAGCGGATCACCCACTCGTCCTCGCCGAAGGCATTGAGCCAGCCGGCGCTCGCCCGATCCCACGTGCCGTCGAAGTCCTCGAAGGAGTATCCGACGTCGAAGGTGAGCTTCGCGGCGTGCTTCATGAGGTACCAGTTCACGCCAGCCGTGGCCACGGAAAGGTCGTTGGCTCCGGCGGTGTCGGGGTCGGCCCACTCGTAGCGGGCGAAGAGCTCGACCGAATCGGGGATGACGAAGATGCCGCCCTGGACCAGGAAGCCGAACTGGTCGGCGTCGTTGCCGGCGTTGTCATCGGTGTCGGGGTTGTTGTGGACGAAGGCGCCGAAGAGGTTTGCCCCGCCGAACTCGACCGACACGTCGGCGGTGAAGCCGAGACCGGTCTGCTCGCCGTTGGCCGCGGTGCCGTACTCCTGGGTCTGGTAGTTCACCGCAGCGCCGATCATCAGGCCGAAGGACTCGCCGTTCCAACTGGTGAAGTCCTCGAACTGCTTCCAGTCGCCCGCGGCGAGAAATTCGGCACGACCCGTGAAGGCGTACTCGGTCGTGGTGGTGTTCCACTGGGTGTTCTGCGAACCGGTGCCGAGGAAGTTGTTGTCGCCGGTGCCGTCGGTGTACATCACCGCGGCGCGGAACATGTCGGTTGCGAAGCCGAACTCGACGCCTTGCGAGAAGTCCTGGTTGAAGGCCTCATTGATGAGCGAGCGCTCGACGGCAAGCTGCCGGCTGCTGGAGATGCTCTCCTCGCGGAGGTACGGCGCCTTGAACTGGCCCGCGCGGAGATACATGCCGTTCCCGAAGTCCTTCTGCACCCAGGCGTCTTCGAGGACGAAGGCGCCGCCGTCGCGCTCGAACGCTCCCTGCATCTTGTACAGCCAGGTCTTGTCGACGATGTTGCCCTCGAAGGCGAGCTTGGTCCGCCGATTCTCGAAGCCCTTGGTCCAGCGATCACCCTGCACCGCCCCGTCGATGTCGCGGTGGTTGAGCACGTAGCGAATCTGGATCTGGCCCTTCACCTTCAGCTTGAAGTTGCCATCCGGGCTCGCGAGAAAGAAGCCCTTGTCCCAGCCGGCGGTCATCCCGCTCGACTGCAGGCTGGCGCGGCTGTCGGCATCCGCCAGCACGTCCTGGACCAGCGAGCGGATCTCGCCGGCTCGGGCCTCGGAGAGCCACTGATCACCCTCCCCGGCCTTGACCTCCGCAAGCTCAGCCTTGAGGGCCGCGATCTCGGCCATCACGTCTCGGACGTCTCGGTCATCTCGGTCATCTCGGTCGTCGTCGGGCCCGGAGCCCAGGAGCGAACTCGAGAGCGCGAGTGTCGCGAGCCCGGCGGCGAACACGACTCGCTCAGTTCGAAGGAACAGACTCATGCGTGTGTCTCCAGTTGGGGGTCGGCAGTTGGGG
>CAYXKH010000114.1:2925-6470 GCA_964465255.1 uncultured Isosphaeraceae bacterium | reverse complement strand
GGCAGTTGGGGCTAGGCAGTGGGGGTCGACCGGTGCAAGCGGACGGCACTCCGCGCATCCCCCGTGATGCTCGTCCGTTGGTGCTCCGCCGTCGGTGCTCGCGCCATGTGTCGACGCTGGCCGGACGAGGGACCAGCCGCGCGGCTGGTGGTGAGGTCCCTCGGGCCGGAATATACCCATCGTGGCACGGCTTACAACTCCCACACGCGACAGAGACCTGATCTTCACCCACTGTCGGGCGACGGGGTGGCGCACTCCCGCGCACGCCGTGCTCGGCGCGATCCCGTCGGATTGCCACGTTGCCGCAGCTCAAAAGAAACCGGCCGACCCGTGAGGGTCGGCCGGTTCGAATGCACTGCGTTGCGTCGATTCGAGGTGCAGCATTCACACCGGAATCGACCGATTGCCGAGGCAATCGAAGCTGTCCATGACTGAATTGACCGAATTGACCGAATTGATCAACTCAACAATCAGAACTTCAGGGTCAGCTGCGAGCGGAAGACGAACTCGTCCTCGCCGAAGGCATTGAGCCAGCCGATGTTCGGCTCGTCCCACGCGCCGTCGAAATCTTCGAGCGAGTAGCCGACGTCGAAGGTGAACTTCGCCGAGTGCTTGGCGAAGTACCAGTTCAGACCGCCGGTGATGACCGACAGGTCGTTGGTGTTGGCAGCGTCCGCATCAGCGAACTCGTAGCGGCCGAAGAGCTCGACCGAGTCCGGAACGAGGAAGATGCCACCCTGAACGAGGAAACCGAACTGGTCGGCGTCAGCGGCGTTGTCGTTGTCGCTGTCGGGGTTGTTGTACACGAAGGCACCGAAGAGGTTGGCGCCACCGAACTCGACCGAGACGTCGGCGGTGAAGCCGGCGTTGGTCTGCTCGCCGTTCGCAGCAGTTCCGTACTCCTGCGTCTGGTAGTTCGCCGCAGCACCGATCATCAGGCCGAACGACTCACCATTCCAACTGGTGAAGTCCTCGAACTGCTTCCAGTCACCAGCGGCGAGGAACTCGGCGCGGGCGGTGAAGGCGTACTCGGTGGTGGTGGCGTTCCACTGCGTGTTCTGCGTGCTGGTACCGAGGAAGTTGTTGTCGCCGGTGCCGTCGCTGTACATCACGCCGGCGCGGAACACGTCGCTCTCGAAACCAACTTCGATGCCCTGCGAGTAGTTCTGATTGAACCGCTCGTTGAGGATCGAACGATCGACGGCGAGCTGACGACCGCTGTCGACGAGCTCTTCACGGAGGTACGGTGCCTTGAACTGACCGGCACGGACGTACAGACCGTTGTCGAAGTCCTTCTGGGCCCAGGCGTCTTCGAGGATGAACGCGCCACCCTCGCTGTTGAAGCCGCCCTGAACCTTGTAGCTCCAGGTCTTGTCGACGATGTGGCCGTCGAACGACAGGTAGGTCTGGCCACCGTTGTCGAAGCCCTTGGTCCAGCGATCACCCTGAACCGCGCCCTGAATGTCGCGGTAGCTCAGGATGTAGCGGATCTGGAGCTGTCCGCTCACGCGGAGCTTGAAATTGCCATCTGGGCTGGCGAGGAAGAAGCCCTTGTCCCAGCCAGCGGTCATGCCGCTCGACTGGAGGCTTGCGCGGGTGTCGGCGTCCGCGAGGACGTCCTGAACCAGCGATCGGATCTCCGAAGCCCGAGCCTCGGTGAGCCAATTGTCGCCCTGCTGCGCCTTGATCTCAGCGAGCTCCGCCTTGAGGGCGGCGATCTCGGTGAGAGCCTCGTTGTTGGCGTCACGGGTTGCCGCGACGCCCACGCTCGTCAGAGCGAGGGTCGCGAGACCCGCAACGAGTCCAACTCGCCCAATCTGATGGGTCAGACTCATGCTTGAATCTCCTAAATCGGACGGCCCAATAACTCGTGCTGGGACGCGCCCTCAACTCATTCACCCGTCCGTCGATGCTGGTGTCACACTTGGACATCAGCCGGACGTGTTTGGTCGCTATCGGCCCGTTCAGGGCTGTCAGTTAAAAGGCGGACTATACCGATCTGCCCGCCACCCTCAAGTTGCCCCGCCTTTTCGCCGCCTCCGTAATGCTGTCGGATTGGACTTCGGGGGCCGGAAAATCAATGGAAACGGCTTTGTCATAACGCTTTACGCTTCACGAACAGAGGCCAATCAACTCTTCCTGTGATTCGGGGCGGCCGCAAAATCCGGTCGTCGCGCGCTCCCTCCAGATTCCTTGACCTTTGTCTCAAGCACCTCGAGGGCCTCCCCAATCGAGGCCACGCGAAGGACCGCCTCGGGGTAGACCCCAGTGATGTCCGCGGCCGCAATCGACTTCGGAACGATCATGCTTCTGAGCCCCAGTCGCAGGGCCTCCCGGATTCGCTGGCCAATCAACGGGACCGGCCGGATCTGTCCGGTCAGGGCAATCTCGCCGAGGGCCGCGACCCCTGCGGGCATTCGCCGATTGGCGTGGATGCCGGCAATGGCGAGGGCCATGGCCAGATCGGCCGCGGGCTCGACCACCCGCAGGCCGTCCGCGGCGGCGACGAAGATGTCCTGATCTGCAAGGCGCAGTCCACCGTGCTTTTCGAGCACCGCAATCAGCATGGCCATGCGATTGCCGTCGACTCCCGATGATTTGCGACGCGCCGCTCCGAGAATCCCGGTGGCGGTGAGGGCCTGGATCTCGGCGAGGAGGCAGCGACTTCCGAGGATCGTCGGGCAGATCGCCGTGCCCGGAGGCGGCGGCTGCGTCGGGTCGATGACCGCGCCATGGGCCACTTCGCGAAGCCCGGTCTCGGTCATCTCGAAGAGCCCGATCTCCTGCGTGCTCCCGAAGCGATTCTTGATGGCTCGCACCAGTCGATAGGCGTGATGCCGCTCGCCTTCGAAGCTCAGCACCACATCAACGAGGTGCTCGAGGAGCTTCGGCCCCGCGAGTTGACCGTCCTTGGTGACATGACCGACGACGATGATGGCCATGCCGGACCGCTTGGCCAGATAGACGAGGTCGGTGCAGCAGCGTCGCAACTGGGCGACCGACCCCGGTGCCGCGTCGAGATCGCCGCGATAGACCATTTGAATCGAGTCGATTGCGCACACGGCCGGACGCAGACGTCGCGCCTGCTCGACGATCTTGGCGAGATTGCTTTCGGCCAGGACGTGCAGACGGGAGAGCGAGCCCTCGTCCTTCTCTCCCGACTCCCGGAACCCACCCTCCGCGGGGGCGATCAGGCGATTGGCACGAAGTCGAATCTGTCGGGCCGACTCTTCGCTGGAGACATAGAGGATGGCGCGATCGGTCTGCGAGTCGGCGAGTCCGGCGAGCCCCTGAAGAAGAAGAGTGCTCTTTCCGATTCCCGGATCGCCTCCGAGAAGAATGACGCTCCCGGGCACGAGACCGCCCCCGAGGACACGATCGAACTCCGCGACTCCGGTGGGGACCCGCGGCGAATCCTTGAGGTCGATCTCCCCCAGGAGGACCGCGCCGCGCGTTCCTTGAGCGGCGCGGCGGACGCCGTGGGACGGGTCATCCCCGACGGCATGAACACCATGAGCATGATCATCCTGATCAGCATGATCATC
>CAYXKH010000114.1:0-2825 GCA_964465255.1 uncultured Isosphaeraceae bacterium | reverse complement strand
GCCCTCGACTGTGCCCTCGACTGCCGCCCGCCGCGCCACCCGCGGCCATCCGCTCGCGGCCGCGAGTCGTTGGGCGAGGTCTTCGATGATGATCGACGCCTTGGTCCCCTCGGGATAGCGGATCAACTCGAGGTAGCGCACCTTGCTGCGGCTTGGAATCAGGAGCGACTCGAAAGCCCGGTCCCGGGCTGGGGTGTCGGTGACGAGAGTCAGCAGCACCGGGGCCTGGGTGCGGGCCACGATCAGGCCGACTCCCGGCAGGAACGGCTGAATGGTGCCCGGCGGTCGCGCGATTCCGCCCTCCGGGAAGACCCCGAGAACCCCACCGGCCTCGAGGTGCCGCATCGCCTCCCGAGCCGCCGCCGCGTCGCGACCGTCGAAGTGAACCGGGATCACCCGCTCCCGCCGCCACAGCCACTCGAGCGCCGGAACCATCATGTCGGCGGCCATCATCCAGCGGATGCGAAAGCGGCAGCCGGTCTGAATCAGGAGCGGGTCGAGGCCCGCGGTGTGATTCGAAACCACGATGAGCGGCCCGCGGGCGCGGTCGAGTTCTGCAGTGCCTCCCTGCATCCGGATCGACTCGTGGCCGGTCCAGGCCGCCCGGTGGACCATCCCGCAGTACCCACGCAGCACCAGCCAGAGCCCGCCGGCCACGGCGTCTCCGGCACACTGTCGGCGGAGCCAGGGGACCACGAACAGTCGGACCGCGACGTTGATCGCAACCCAACCGGCGAAAGCGAAGGCGATCACGCGAGCCGTGTCGAGCATGGCAGGGTGCCGGGGGCCCTCGGCGGAGGGCGTGCGTTGAAGCCTACAGCAGCGCCGGCAAGGCCGCGACAATGGTCGCAAAACGCTGGATTCCTCGCTCGTCGGACTCGGCCGAGCGCGAAGAGATCAACCCCGTACAATCGCCGCCATGCCCCGTCGAGATGATTTGCGCACGATCCTGATCCTTGGCTCAGGACCGATTGTGATCGGTCAGGGCTGCGAATTCGACTACTCCGGAACGCAGGCATGCAAGGCCCTGACCGAGGAGGGCTATCGCGTCGTTCTGGTGAACTCGAACCCAGCCACGATCATGACCGATCCGGCCTTCTCGGATCGGACCTACATCGAGCCGATCACCCCCGAGGCGGTCCGCAAGGTGATCGAGCGGGAAGCCGCCCTCGGCCACCCAATCGATGCACTCCTTCCCACCCTCGGCGGCCAGACCGCCCTGAACTGCGCCTGCAAGCTCTGGGATCAGGGCATCCTCCGCGAGCACCGGATCGAGATGATCGGTGCCGACCGCGACGTGATCCAGCGGGCCGAGGATCGCGAGATGTTCCGGCGCATCGTCGAAGACCTCGGTCTTCGCCAGCCGCTCTCCCGCACGGTCACCAATGTCGATGACGCCCGGGCGTTTCTCCAGGTGATCGGCCTGCCCGCGATCATCCGCCCGGCCTTCACCCTCGGGGGCACCGGCGGCGGCATCGCGTACAACCGCGAGGAGTTCGACGAGATCATCCGCCGCGGCATCGCCGCCTCGATGATCGGGCAGGTGCTGATCGATCAGTCGGCGCTGGGCTGGAAGGAGTACGAGCTCGAAGTCGTCCGCGACGGCAACGACAACTGCGTGATCGTCTGCGGCATCGAGAACATCGATCCGATGGGCGTGCACACCGGCGATTCGATCACGGTCGCGCCGATCATGACGCTCTCCGACAAGGAGTATCAGCGCATGCGCGACGCGGCGATTGCGATCATGCGCGCCGTCGGCGTCCGCTGCGGTGGATCGAACGTGCAGTTCGCGGTCAATCCCGTCGACGGCGAGATGGTCGTGGTCGAGATGAATCCGCGGGTCTCGCGTTCATCCGCCCTGGCCAGCAAGGCCACCGGCTTTCCCATCGCCCGCATCGCCGCGAAGCTTGCCGTGGGCTATTCGCTCGACGAGCTGCGCAACGACATCACCAAGTCGACCAGCGCCTGCTTCGAACCCTCGATCGACTACGTGGTCGTCAAGATGCCGCGCTGGACCTTCGAGAAGTTCCCGGAGGCCGACGAGACCCTGACCACTCAGATGAAGTCGGTCGGCGAAGGCATGTCGATTGGGCGCTCCTTCAAGGAGGCGCTTCAGAAGGCGATCCGTTCGATGGAGGTCAAGCGCTTCGGCCTCGGCCTCGACAAAAACGACAAGTGGCTCGCCACCAAGCGGGCGGTCGAGAGCGGCGGGATCCGCTTCACCGGCGTGGCCACCCTCGAAGTGCCGCACGGACTCGTCGCCGCCGACGGATCGCCGATTGTCTGGCCCATTCCCGACGACACCCTCCATCGCAAGCTCAGCGTGCCCAGCCAGGGTCGCCTCTACTACATCCGCTACGCCTTCAAGATGGGCTGGACGATCGCCCGCGTGCATGAGCTCACCCGGATCGATCCGTGGTTTCTCGACCAGATCCGTCAGCTCTGCCAGTTCGAGGATGTGCTCTGCCGCTACGAACGGCTCGAGGATCTGCCCAAGGAGGTCTTCTTCCAGGCCAAGCAGCTCGGCTATTCCGATCCGCAGCTTGCCAACCTCTATCTGGGCGACATCTCGACGAGCACCATCCTCGCGGTCCGGGCCCGCCGCAAGCAGTTCGGCATCGAGCCCGTCTACAAGGTCGTCGACACCTGCGCCGCCGAGTTCGAAGCCGCGACCCCGTACTACTACAGCACCTACGAGCGCAGCTACACCGAGTGCGCAGATGGCGCCGGCGCGTCGCTTGAGGCCGGTGCTGACGCCCGACCCCAAGGCCCACGCGTCGCCCCAGCCCGCCCGGCTCCGCCGGGCGCGGCGTACGAAAGCG
>CAYXKH010000113.1:4096-9720 GCA_964465255.1 uncultured Isosphaeraceae bacterium | reverse complement strand
TGGCAATCGGTGTTGGCAATCGGTGTTGGCAATCGGTGTTGGCAATCGGCGCTCGCTCGATGACGGCATGCATTCAGCTCCTCCGACTCTGACCGCACCGGTCGACGAGACCGTCGGCCTCACGCCCGTCCAAGGACTCGTCGATGTCGGCACGCAGATCGGCGACGTGCTCGGCCCGACCTTCGAGCGCACGCCCTGGCAGGGCTGGGCTCTCCTGCTCGTTGGAATCGCAGTCGGTCTGGTGCTCGCACGACTGGTCCGCTGGGGCGCCTTCGGGCTGGCCGAGCGGACAGCTGCCCGTGGTCGCGAAGCACTCGCGCTCGCCGTGCGAAGCGCCGCACGACCAGCCTCTCTGGCATGCTTCACCGCGGCGATCGGGCTCGGCTTCCAGGGCCTTCATCTCAACCCGACGATCTCCTCGCTGGTTGGGCGGATCGTCGCGTTTCTCGTCGTGGTGGCCCTGGCCTGGTTTCTCATCAACCTGGTCGCGCTGATCGAAGCGTGGCTGCGACGACTGCTCTCCCGCCGCGGACGAATCCACGATCAGCTCGTGCCGCTGGTGGGACGGACGATCCGGATCTTCATCGGCATCGTCTTCGTCCTCTTCGCCGCCGAGAACATCTTCAACGCCGACATCACCGCCTGGCTCGCCGGTCTCGGCATCGCCGGTCTGGCGGTCTCGCTGGCGGCCCAGGACTCGGTCAAGAACGTCTTCGGATCGATCACGGTCCTCTTTGATCGCCCCTTCGTCGTCGGCGACCGGATCGCCTTCGGGCCCGTCGAGGGCGTGGTCGAGCACATCGGACTCCGCTCGACCAAGATCAGAACGATTGCGGGACACCTCCATTCGGTCCCGAACATGAAGTTCACCGATGGCACGGTCGAGAACATCACCGCCCGGCAGTACATGCGCCGCGACTTCACTCTGGGGCTGGTGTGGGGCACACCCGTCGAGGATCTGCGCCGCGGCGTCGAGATCGTGCGACGCCTGCTCCTCGACTCCGACCTCTCCGCGCCGATTGACCGGGCCGGAAGTCCGCCGCGAGTGAACTTCGAGACCTTCGGAACGGACAGTCTGAATATCAGGGTGATCTACGTCTTCCGGCTCACCGCGGTGCCGCCGGTCCGGGATGTCGCCTCGTTCTTCGATCATGCCGAAGCGGTGAACTTCAGGATTCTTGAGGAGTTTCAGGCCGCAGGGCTGGAGTTCGCCTTCCCCACTCGAACAGTGCACCTGGTCGGAAAGGATCCGACCGCGAACCCCGCAGCACCCCATGCGCAGGTCCCGGCGACATAGACTCGACCTCTTCCTCTCCCGCAGCCACGCAGGATTCACCGATGCCGTTCTATTCATCGCTCGGCCAGCTCCCCCGCAAGCGCCACATCCAGTTCCGACGGCCCGACGGGGCCCTCTACTCGGAGGAGGTCTTCGGCACCGAAGGCTTCGTCGGACCGACGTCGACGCTCTACCACATCAACCCGCCGACGCAGGTCACGGGGTGGAAGTCGCTCTACTCGACCAAGGTCGAGTACGTCGAGACCGAGGTGATGCGCATGCGCCACTCCAAGTCGGCGGCGCTTCCCTCGCGCGGCGATCCGGTGACGGGACGAGTCGTGCTCTACGGGAACGCCGACTGCGAGATGGCCGTCTGTGCTCCCAAGGAGCAGATGAAGTACCACTACAAGAACGCCATGGGCGACGAGTGCCTCTTCATCCACTTCGGACGAGGCACCGTCTACACCGCCTTCGGCGCCCTTCCCTTCCGCGAGAAGGACTACATCATCATCCCCAAGGGGGTGACGTACCAGATGGTCTTCGATTCGCTTCCCGGAGGCCGCAGTGCCGGACGCAACGGGAAGCGCAGCGATCGCGGGGATCAGACCGCGGAGAACGCCCCGGCGCCGCGCTTCCTGGTGATCGAGACCGCCAACGGCTCGCACATCGCCCCGCCGCCGCGGTATCTCTCCAAGCAGACCTCGCAGTTCCTCGAGCATGCCCCCTACTGCGAGCGCGACCTGCGGCTTCCGATCCTTCCGCTGACCTTCGACGAGCGCGGCAAGTTCGAAGTCCGCATCAAGGCCCGCAACCGGGTGCACAGCTACATCTACGACTATCACCCCCTCGATGTCGTGGGATGGGACGGCTGCTACTACCCCTACATCTTCAACATCGACGACTTCAGCCCAATCGTCGGCAAGCACCATCTTCCGCCGCCGATTCATCAGACCTTCGAAGCCCACAACTTCGTCATCTGCTCCTTCTGCCCGCGGATGCTCGACTTCCACCCGCAGGCGATCGCGGTGCCGTACAACCACTCGAATCTCGACAGCGACGAGGTCCTCTACTACGTCGAGGGCAACTACAAGGCCCGCAAGGGCATCGAAGTCGCATCGCTGACGCTGCACCCTCAGGGCATCCCCCACGGCCCGCACCCCGGAACCGTCGAGGCGTCGATCGGTGCCACCTTCACCAACGAACTGGCGGTGATGTGCGACACCTTCCGACCGCTCTTCCCCACCAAGGCGGCGCTGAAGATCGATGATCCGCACTATCCGGCATCGTGGAAGGGAGATCACTTCCCGCAGAGCCATCGCATGCACGCCTCCGACGGCGCCGCTCATCCGCAGGTGAACGGAACCAACGGTCACGCGGCGACGGCGACGCCGCGCGGGAAGCGCGGGGCGAAGGCTGTGGCGGGCGCACGAAGCTCGAAGCCCACGAAGGGCGGCAGCAACTCGGGCACGGTCGACACGTGGGCATGAGCTGACCGCCTGCCGCTGGCTCTATCCTCGGCGATGCCCTGGATTCTTCTTCTCGTCGCCGGGATGTTCGAGATCGGCTTCACCACCTGCATGAAGCTCTCCGAGGGCTTCTCGCGACTGGGGTGGAGCGTGGCCTTCGCCCTCTGCGCGGTGCTGAGCTTCGCCTTCCTCGCGTTGGCGACCAGGACGATTCCGCTGGGGATCGCCTACGCGGTCTGGACCGGTCTCGGCGCCGTCGGCACCATCGTCATCGGGCGAGTTTTGTTTCGCGAGTCGCTCGAACCGGCGCAGTACGTCTTTCTGGCGCTGATCCTCGGCGGCATCGTCGGGGTGAAGCTCACCAGCCGCGACGGAGTTCCCTCCGCGGCGCCGAGTGTCGCAGCGGCCCTGCGCAGCGAGGGCACTCCGCTCACACCGCCGGCTGAACGATCGCCCGCACCTCGCCAAGACTGATCCGAGTTGCGCCGCGCTTCTCGCACCAGCCGCGCATGATCACCTCGTCACCGTCTTCGAGGAACTTGCGAGTGCTGCCGTCAGGAAGCTTGATCGGCTTCTCACCTCGCCAGGTGCGCTCGAGGAGGCATCCTCGCTCGTCCTCCTCGGCGCCCGAGATGGTGCCGCTTGCCAGGAGATCGCCCGGCCGCAGGTTGCATCCGGTCGAAGTGTGGTGGGCGATCATCTGCGAGAAGGTCCAGTACAGGTCCTTCAGGTTTCCGCTGCTGATCTGATGCGCAGCCGTTCCCTTCTCGCGCATCGCGGCGGAACTGATCAGCACTTCGAGCCGCAGATCGATCAGGAAGTCGTCCTTCGAGACCAGATACTCGAGCGGCTTCGGGTCGCCCTTGGGCCGCTTGGGCGGCGCGGTCTTGAACGGCTCGAGCGCCGCCATGGGCACCACCATGCACCCGAGGCTGGTGGCGAAGTTCTTGGAGTTGAATGGACCCAGCGGCTGATACTCCCAGCGCTGCACGTCGCGGGCCGACCAGTCGTTGACCAGCACCAGCCCGAAGATGTGACGCGACGCGTCGCCCACGGCAATCCGCGAGCCCAGCGGATTCCCCTGTCCGATGACGCAGCCGACCTCGAGCTCGTAATCGAGCCCGCGCACGGGTCCAAAGACCGGCGGCTCGCCATCCTTCGGACAGGTCTGTCCCATCGGCCGCACGATCGGCTGACCGCTGGGAATGATCGAACTTGCCCGACCGTGATAGCCGACCGGCAGATTCTTCCAGTTGGGCATCAGCGGCTGATCGGGGCGGAACATCGAGCCCACGTTCGTGGCGTGATGGACCGAGGCGTAGAAGTCGGTGTAGTCGCCGACCGCGACCGGCAGCGACAGCTCGGCGCTCTCGAGCGGAACCAGGGCCCGCTTGTTCCAGCGGTTGCTGTCGCGGAGGTGAGGACAATCCGCGTTCAGCAGTTCGCTGATGGCCTCCCGCGCCGCCTGCCAGGCGTCGGGACCGAGTGCCAGCAAGGCGTTGACGGTCGGCGTGCACAGGGCTTCGGCCACGCTCACATCGACACCGCGCAGCAGTCCGGCCTCGACGCACTTCTTCACCTCGAGCAGGCGATCGCCGATTGCCACGCCGAGGCGCGGCACTTCGCTGGATCCACGACGACGGAACGCGGTCCAGGGCAATGACTGGATCGGGAACTCCGCCCCTTTCTCGTTCGCGGGTTCGATCCAACTACGCGACTTCGGATCAGTGGTGTTCATGCCTGCCGTACCGGACCGAGGAGAGTGAGGAGCCGAAGATCGGCGATGGGTTCGTCGAACGAGCACGAGCCGAACGAGTGGGCGAAGCGCTCCCGGGCTGCCTCGATGCGCTCGGCGGTGAGCCGATGGCCGCGGACGGCAATCGACTCGTCGTCGAATCGGAATTCGCTCGCTGCTTCAATCAAGAGGATCGACTCGACTTCCGCCGCATCGATGCGCTCGCTCCAGGCCAGACATGCGGCCAGGAAGACATTCAGAAATCCGTGCATCGGCGCCTGCACCTCGCGGGTCACCTGCCCACGCGGCAGCCGGATCGGGTGATGCAGTCCGGCGGTCGCCTTGAAGGGCACGTCCGCGGCGGCGCAGGCGGTGATGAAGTGGGCCAGTGCCTTGGCCGAGGGGAAGTCAGCCGGGCTCAGTCCGCCGGTTCTGACCTTGGCCCCGGCTTCTCCACCCGCAAGCGCCGTCACCAGACCGCGCACGTCGCCGCCGGGGGCGCCCTCGAGGGGCAGTTCGAAGTACGGGAAGATCTCTTCGGGAAGGCGATCCATCACCGCATCGATGGCGTCGGGCGACGAGGCCCGAAGCTCGACCGCGTCGATGAAGGCGGCCCCTTCGCCGTCGTTCAGGTGACGATCGTTGAAGCGCTCGATGGCCTCGAGGTCGCGCTCGAGCTGGGGATCGCCCGCCGGCGCGGCCAGAGCGGTGATGATCCACAGATCGGCTTCGTCGTCGTCGTCATCGCCGGGCGGAAGGAGCGGCGCTGCGTTGGTCTCGAACTCCTCGAGGCGGGCCACCGGGACGACCAGTCGGCCGAGCATCCACGACTCCGCCTCGCCGCGGAATCGCGCGTAGTTTCGGACAGTCGGAGCCATCTCGAGCTTCGCCGGCGGAAAGAGCCCGGCGTAGTCGACGATTCCGCTCAGGAGGGCGCGGAGGGTGTGCATGGGAAGTGGCAAGGCGGCGCCGAGGGCGGGGAAGCGTGTGGGGCGAGCGGCGGAATCTCGAGACGGGTCGAGGGAGGCGGGGGATTGTAACGATGATCGCGATCGTGGCGATCGTGGCGATCATGGCGATCATGGCGTCGATGCTGCCCTCGTCAATCAGAGGTCGGTGAGCACGCCGGTCGAGTCGCCGAAGCGCG
>CAYXKH010000113.1:0-3996 GCA_964465255.1 uncultured Isosphaeraceae bacterium | reverse complement strand
GCTGCCCTCGTCAATCAGAGGTCGGTGAGCACGCCGGTCGAGTCGCCGAAGCGCGGCGTCTGCCCCGCGGCCGCCGGAGTCCCGGCCATCTGCAGCATCGACGCATACAGGTTGCACAGCGGTGTTCCGCTCTTGAACCGCAGGTGTCGTCCGGGCGAGACCCGACCCCCGCCGCCCCCGGCGAGCAGGATCGGAAGATCGTCGTGATCGTGCTTGTTGCCATCGGTGATGGCGCTGCCGAAGACGATCAGCGAGGAGTCGAGCACGCTCTTCTCCCCTTCCTTCGCGGCCTCGAGCTGGGCCAGCAGGTGGGCGAACATCTCGCACTGGAAGCGGTTGATCTGCCGGATCTTCTCGACCATCGCCTGGTCGCCGCCGTGGTGCGACAGATGGTGATGCCCCTCGGGCACGCCGAGAAAGGGAAACGAGCGGTTCGACCCTTCGTTCGCGAGCATGAAGGTGATGACCCGAGTGCGATCGAGGCGGAACGCGAGAGCGATCATCTCGTTCATCAGCCGCACGTGCTCGCGGTAGTCCTCGGGTACGCCGGCAGTCGGCGCGCTCATCGACGGAACGGCTCCGGCCTTGGCCTCCTCGACCATCGCCAGCCGGCGCTCGAGGGCTCGCACGCCGTCGAAATACTCGTCGATCCGGTGGCGGTCGGTTCCACTGACGGTGGCCTGGATCCGCTGGGCGTCCTCGCGCACGAAGTCGAGAATCGACCGCCGCGAGGCGAGACGCGTGCTTCGGGCCTCTTCGCTCTCCCGCGCCGGACCGATTGCGAAGAGTCGCTCGAACACCTCGCGGGGCCGGATCTCCTTCAGGTTCGGCTGCCGTGGCGTCCGCCAGGAGATGTTGGCGCTGTAGGCGCAGGAATATCCCGAGTCGCAGTTGCCCGACTGAAGTGCCGGTTCGCACCCGATCTCGAGCGAGGCGATCGGACTCCTCGCGCCGAGCGTCCGAGCCACCTCCTGATCAATCGACACTCCCACGGAGATGTCGGTCCCCGCGGTCTTGACCGGATGTGACCCGGTGAGGAAGCACGCCGCCGATCGGGCGTGGTCACCCGGACCGTCGCCGAGGGCCTGGGCATTGCGATGGGCGAGACCGCGCAGCACGCTGAACTTCGACCGCAGCGGCTCGAGCGGCGAGAGCGACGCGGGCAGCGGGCCGCTTCCACTCTCTGCCATCCACGCTGCGGGGTCGACGCCGTTGGGGATGAAGACGTAGGCCATCCTCAGCGGGGCGGCCTCGCCGAGCGGCGATGCCGCGGCCCGCGAGGCCCAGCGGAGCGGCGCCGGGGCGAGCGACTCGAGCCAGGGAAGAGCCACCGCCGTCCCCAATCCGCGAAGCACTGTGCGTCGCGAGATCCCGGGCGTCGTGCGATCGCTGTTCGCGTTGTTCACGTTGTTCATGCTGTTCATGGCTCGGGTCATTATGCCGCTCCATCCAGCCCACCACGACGAAGAAAGGCGCGGCTCTCGACGATTGCCGCGACCACTCCGGGAATCGTCGGGCCATCCCGCGTCGCCGCGATGATCTCATCGACCAGGGGTTCGTCGCCGTCGTCCAGCCCGCGTCCCAGCGCATAGGTCAGCAGATGTCGCGTGAGCCCTCGAAGAAGCGCGTCCCCCTCGAGAAGGTAATCGCGCAGTCCTGATGGCCCGTTCAGTTCCCGACCGCTGGGCAACTCCCCGCGCACGTCGAGGGCGGCGCCGTCGTCGGTGACACGAAAGCGCCCGACCGCATCGAAGGACTCCAGGGCAAAGCCCAAGGGATCGAGACGTCGATGACATCCCGCGCAGTTCGGATCCGCCCGATGTCGCTCGAGGAGCGCCCTGAGCGAGGTCTCGCCGCGCTCCTCACCATCCTTTGGAAGTGCCGGCACCCCCGGCGGCGCCGGCGGCGGTGGATCATCGAGGAGGGCCTCGAGCACCCACTTCCCACGCTTGACCGGCGACGTTCGCGTCGGGTTGCTGGTGGCCAGCAGAATGCTGCCGTGTCGCAGGATGCCGCAGGCTGCGGGGTCCTGATCGGCGCCGCCGAGGCCACTCGCCCGCAGTCCCGCGGCACTCGTGAGCGACACCCGCCGCATGTGCGACCCGCTCACGCCGGCGATGCCGTAGTGCTCCGCGAGAGCGTCGTTGAGGAAGGTGTCGTCGGCGCTGATCAACTCGCCAAGCGGCCTCGACTCGCGCACGAACGAATCGAAGAAGAGCACCGTCTCGAGACGCATCGATTCGAGGAGGGCCCCGTCCACCTCGGCGAAACGCTGTCGATCGGGCCGACGCTCGAGCAGCGATCGGATCTGGAGCCACTGGGTGGCGAAGTGCTCGGCGAGGGCGAGACTGCGCGGATCGGCCAGCATGCGCGACACCTCGCGACGGCGCCCCTCGCGGGTGGCCAGGGCGCCCGATGCCGCGGCTTGGCGCAGGGAGTCGTCGGGGGCACTGCTCCAGAGGAAGTACGAGAGCCTCGAGGCGATCTCGTAGCCGTCAAGCTCGCGTTCCTGGGCGGGAGGAACCGGTTCGCCCTCCAGCCGCACCAGAAATCGCGGACTCACCAGAGCCGCGGTCAAAGCCGTGCGCTGGCGGCGTTCGAGCGACGCCTCGGCGCCGTCGACTTTGTCGCACAACCTCAGCATCGCCTCGACCTGCTCGGCTTCGACTGGTCGACGCCAGAGCCGCTCCAGCATGCCCACGACGATCGCCCGCTCCCGAGCGGCGCGATCCTTGAGCAGATCGGCGGCGGATGCCGAGGCGATCATCCGCTGGAACCGTGTCGGACCGGCGCGATCAAGCGGTCCTTCGAGCTCGATCCAGTTGACCATTGCATTGCGGTCGCGCTGCCCTGGATTGGGATTCCCGGGATCGTGATGATCATTCAGAAACGCCACGCCCAAGGTGTGCCGCCCCGGCTCCAGGGTGACGATGACCTCCAGCGTCCGCGGTGTTCGTTCACCAGGAACGTCGCTCTCGAGAAGCGGCACGGCGCCTCGCAGGAGCGCCATTCGCACCAGCGCCTCGCCCGCCTGCTGACCGGCGACGCGGGCGCGGAATCGATAGCGTCCCGCGGCGACGAGATCGAAGTCGCTGACGATTGCGCCATTCGAGTAGAGATGCCAGATCGAGCGTTCGCGACGGCCTCCGCCGGTGGCCCTCACGTCACCGCCATCGCGGCGGATCCTCTGCGCTCGGTCGTCGATGGGATCGTGCACCGCCGCCGAAGCGACGCGCTCCGCGACGTCGACGTACTTCTCCAGCAAGAGCGGCGGAATCGTCAGCACGTCGCCGTTGTTGTCGAAGCCATGGCCCACTTCGTCCTCGGGCAGCATCGCCTCGACCGCGAGATCGACGCCGATCAGATCGCGCACGGTGTTGGCGTACTCGGCGCGGCTCAGACGCCGCGCCGTCACCCGACCGGGTCGCCCCGCTCCCTCGTGCCGCGGGGCCAGAGCGCGAATCGCCTCGAGTGCCCGGCGATACTCCTCTTCGCTGGGTCGCGGGTCGCGCGGGGGCATGTCGCGGGCCTCGAGCCGCTCGCGCATCTCGCCGAGGATGGCCGGGGCGATCGCGGGATCGTGGGCCGCGTGCGCCGCCACCGCCCGTCCCGCCAAGCCTTCGAACGCCGAGAGGTCGAGGTCGCCCTTGGCGGTCTTCTGATCGTGGCACTCGAGGCACCAGGTGCCGACGAACTGCTCGAGGAGGGCGTGGTGGTCGGCGCTCGGCGCGCTGGGCGCACCAGGTGCCGACACGGTCGCGCGAGCCGCAGGCTGCGGAGGCGAAGTCGCGATCGCCCCCACCGCCGCGGCGAGTGCCACGAGCGCACCGGCGGCGGAGATCACGGCACGAACAGGAAATGTCGAACTCCACAGCCGTCGGGATGTTCCTCCGGCGAGTCGCGTTCCGCTCATGGTTTCGACGGTACGGTGGACGACTCGATTGAGCGAGGCGGTGGAGCCGTCGCCGCTCGACTGGCCCCCGAGTGGCCCCCGAG
>CAYXKH010000112.1:4933-9775 GCA_964465255.1 uncultured Isosphaeraceae bacterium | reverse complement strand
GGCGCCGACGGCGTGGGCCTTTTCGACGAGCGCGCGGTAGTCCTCGACGCGTCCATCGGTCGTCGGATACTGAAGGAGGACACCGAAGGTCTTCGCTCCGAAGGTCATCGCCTCGGGCGCCGCGACAGTCACTCGCAGCCCGAGCGCGGCGGCGCGGGTTTCGACCACGGCAATCGTCTGCGGATGGCAGTCGGCGGCGACCACGAATTCGTCGCGGGCGCTCTCGGCGCCGGAACTTCCTGCACTCGGATTCGGGTCGGCAATCGCCAGGCACATCGACATCGCTTCGGCTGCGGCGGTGCTCTCGTCGAGAAGCGACGCGCCCGCCAGCGGCAGCCCGGTGAGATCGGTCACCAGCGTCTGAAAATTGATGAGCGCTTCCAGGCGACCCTGCGAGATCTCCGCCTGATACGGCGTGTACTGGGTGTACCAGCCGGGGTTCTCGAGCACGTTGCGCTGGATCACCGCCGGCGTGATGCAGTCGGAGTAGCCCATGCCGATGAAGGTGCGATGGACGACGTTCTTCGAGGCCGCCTTGCCCAGACGGGCGAGGGCGTCGAACTCGCCGAGGGCGCTCTCGAGCCCCGCGAGCTTGAGCGGATGCTCGAGCCGAATCGACGGTGGCACGGTCTGCTCGATCAGCGAATCGAGCGAGGCGTGCCCGAGCGTCGCGAGCATCTCGGTCACTTCCACGTCGTTCGGACCGAGATGCCGCGGGGCGAATCGGTCGAGCGCAACCAGCGGAGAGTCGGCTGGCGAGCCCGGTGGCACTTGGGTGTGACCTGAGGTGTTCAAGGCGGGCTTCGAGTTCGGGGGAGTGGAGGGGCGCTGGAGCGTGGTCATGGTGAGCACGAGGGGCGCCGCAGCAGGCGTGGCAGGCTGCGGGCGGCGGAGTGGGTGAATTCGACGGCCCGGGGGGAAGGGCCATTCGGGCAGACCGAAGCCCAGGACCGAGGCCCGGGGCAGGACGGCGAGTATAGAAGTCGTCGAGGCAGCGATTCGAGGACCGCGCTTGAGCGCGAGTGGCCGTTCGGCCAGACTCGAATCCGGGGGTCCGCGATCCGTCCCCGGCCCGCGGCTGCAGCCGGCCTCCGGCGAGGGGGCCGGCCCCGCGACACGGCGTGCTATCGAGGCCGATGGCACGCCGTCGATCGACTCCGGAACCAGCACCACGATGGCTGCCGCAACCGACGTCACCACTTCCGCAAGGGCGGATATCGAACTTGCCGGACAGACGATCGAGCTCGAAGCCACCTCGGCCTTCGGCGTGGTCGCCGGCGGATTCATGGGTGTGAAGCTCGTCCCTGATTGACAGGGGATTGAGACGTTTGACGGCGAACTACCCCGGGGCTCGTCCTCAGGACGCGCTCCGCCGACGCCTCAGTACAGTTGGCCCGACTTCGACCGGCCGGCACGACGGGTTCCCTGATGGGGCGGTCGGTCGCTTCCCACAGGAGCTTCACCGTGAAACCCGCTCGAGCCACACTTCTCCTGGGCGGCATTGCCGCCGCCCTGATCGTCGTCGTCGCGTGGGCGTCCACCGGCCAATCCCCGGATCCGCTGCCCTCGTGGAACGACGGCCCCGCCAGGCAGGCGATCATCGATTTCGTGACGGCAACCAGCACACCGGGCGAAGCGACGTTCGTGCCGCAGGCCGAGCGCATCGCCACGTTCGATCAGGATGGCCCGCTGTGGGTCGAGCACCCGCTGTAGGCCCAGATGAGGGACTGCATCGACCGCGTGCCTGCGGTCGTCGCCGCCAGGCCGGAGCTGAAGGACCGCGAGCCGTTCAGAACGGTGATGTCGGGTGAACGCGACGCCATCGCCACGCTGTCGAAGAGGGACCTCGAAGCGATTCTCGTGGCCACGCTCAGCGGCATGTCCGTCGAAGAGTTCCAACGCGACGTTCGGGCATGGCTCGCCACCGCTCGGAACCCGCGCTGGCACAAGCCCTGCACCGAACTCACCTACCAACCGATGCGCGAAGTGCTCGAGTAGCTCCGAGCGGGCGGGTTCAAGACCGACATCGTCACCGGAGGCGGGCAGGACTTCGTGCGCGTCTACGCCGAAAAGGCCGACGGCATTCCGCCCGAGCAGGTCGTCGGCAGCGTCGGGGGCACCAGCGACGGCTACGACTCGAGTGGCACCCCACGTCTGATGAAGGAACCGAAACTCCTGCTCAACGACAACGACGCCGGCAAGCCAGAGGGCATTCACATGATGATCGGTCGGCGACCCTCCGCGGCATTCGGCAACTCGACCGGCGATCGGCAGATGCTCGAGTACACCAAGGCTGGCGAGGGCCCGCGGTTGAGCATGCTCCTGCTGCACGACGATCCAAAGCGCGAGTACGGCCATGGCCCCGCCGCCGGCCTGCCCGACACCAAGGTCGGTGCCTTCCCCCAGGCGCTCTTCGACGAGGCCAGGTCACGGGGCTGGACGATCATCAGCATGAAGGATGACTGGAAGCGGATCTTCGCCTTCGAGGAGTGGTGGACAGGGGCATCGTTCGTTCTTGCGACCAGGGCACTTTGGTCACACGTGCGCGCGCTCCAGCGCCCCTGGGCCGCAGCGGCAGATGCGGGGGGCTGTCGTGCTAGACTCGCCCGCTGCGGTTTTTGCGGCAGAACAGCCGATTTCACCCGATCCCCTCATCCTGGAGCCTGCTTCATGTCTCGCGCCACCTCACCGCGCCGTCGTTGCGCCGTCTCTCTCGCCGCGGGGGCTGCCACGTCGCTCGCCGCGCTGTGCGCCGTCACGCTGCTCGCGGTCGCCGTCCCCGGCGCTCAGGCAGGGCCGGGCGATGACGCCAAGACGACCCCGGACGATCCCAAGGCCGGCGACGTGAGTCCGATTGGCAAGGTGGTCGAGGCGCCCCGCAACCTGCGGGAGTTCTCGCCCGCCGAAAGCGCGGTCACGGTCGATGCCTCGACCGCCAATCTCCGCGAACTCTTCGAGACTCTCGGACCTGATGCCATCGAGTGGTATCAGCATGTGCAGACTCTCTCGAACCCGATGTTCGACGGCCGCGCTCCCGGCACCGACGGCTTCGAACTGGCCGCCGACTACCTCGAGCACTACATGAAGGAAGCCGGGCTCGAACCGGCCTTCCCCGCCGAGTCGGACGCCCCGGCTGCGGAAGGGCAGCGCAGTTGGACGAGCTACAGGCAGCACTTCGATCTTCCCGGTGGCGGCCTCGAAGTGCGCCGCGCCGAGTTCGCCGTGAACGGAGCCCCGGCAGGTGTCGGTCTGGACTTCATCGTCCTGGGCAACTCCGGCATCGGCGAGGTCACCGCGCCGCTCACCTTCGTCGGCTACGGCCTGCGTGAAGGCCGCGACGGCTACACCAGCTTCGAAGCGGATCGACGCCTCGACGGTCGGATCGCCATCCTCTTCCGCTACGAGCCCCTCGATGACGAAGGCCAGAGCCTCTGGAGCGATCGCCGCTTCAGCGAGTTCGCGGGACTGCGTCCGAAGTTCCAGGAGCTCGCCGCGCGCGGCGCAGTCGGCGTGATCCTCGTCAACCCGACCGGGGCCAAGCACGGCAAGAGTTCTCTCGAGACTCCTGAATCAAGCCAGTTCGGCGGCGAGTTCGCGATCCCGATGATCCAGGTCACCGAGGCCTTTGCGGAGAAGCTTCTGACCACCGGAACCAGGGAGACGCGCACACTGCTCGAGTGGCGCAAGCTCGCCGATCGCGGCGAGGTCAAGACCGTCGATCTCTCCGACGACCTCAAGGTCAGCCTCGGCACCGATCTCGGCGAGAAGACGATCCGCACCTGCAACATGGGCGGCGTGATCCACGGTCGGGGCGACCTCGCGAACCAGTGGGTCATCATCGGCGCCCACTTCGATCACGTCGGCTACGGCTACTTCGGCACCTCGCCCGCCTATCGCGGGCAGCTCCATCCCGGCGCCGACGACAACGCCTCGGGAACGGCAGGCCTGCTGCTCCTGGCGCGTCGACTCGCGGCGGACGCCAAGGCCCTGCCCGAGGGTGCCTCGAGTCGCTCGATCCTCTTCCTCGGCTTCACCGCGGAGGAGTCGGGTCTGCACGGTTCGCGCTACTTCGTGCGCAACCCGACGGTCTCGGGCGATGCGACCATGGCGATGATCAATCTCGACATGATCGGCCGGCTGCGACAGGACGAGCTGGTCGTCAGCGGCACCGGAACCGCCGAGAACTTCGACGCGATCCTCCGTCCCCACTTCGAGAAGAGCGGGCTGACCATTCGGGCCGATCCGTCGGGTCGCGGTCCCAGCGATCACGCCAACTTCTACGGTGCCGGCATCCCCGTCGTCTTCCCCTTCACCGGGCTTCACAACGACTACCACACGCCGCGCGACAAGGGCTACACCGTCAATCCGTCGGGAGCGATCAAGGTCGTCGATCTGGTCGAAGCCATCGCCAGCGACTTCGCCACGCGACCCGACAAGCTCGTCTTCCAGAAGAGCGAGGGCAGCGCTGGAACCGATCGTGGCTACGGCCCGGTGCGCCTCGGCGTCACTCCGGCGATGGGCGGCGATGTGGCCAACGGCGTGCTGGTCGAAGCCGTCGGCGAAGGCAGTTCCGCCGCCGAAGCAGGCATTCAGCCCGGCGATGTGCTGGTCGCCTGGAACGGCGAAGAGATGACCGGCGCCGCCTCGCTCATGGAGAATCTCCGCAAGCACAAGCCGCAGGACGAAGTCCAGATCGTCCTCATGCGAAACAACGAGCGGCTGGTGGTCCGCGTGGTGCTGAAGGAGTCGCGAAGACCGCCGCAGGGGTGAGTCGGGGGGTGGACGGACTGCGCCGGGAGGCGGGGTGAGATGGTTGCTGGGACGAGGGATCAGGAATGAGGA
>CAYXKH010000112.1:0-4833 GCA_964465255.1 uncultured Isosphaeraceae bacterium | reverse complement strand
TCCTGACCCCGTCTCCGTCCGACTCTCACGCCAGGTCAAACACGACCAGCTCCGACTTTGGCGCCACTCCCGTCACTTGGATCCGCGCTTCGTCGGTGATTGCGGCGCCGTCGCCGGCGTGGAGGGCGATGCCGTTCACGAGGACGTGGCCGGTCGCGACGTGCACCCACGCGGAGCGGGTGGGGCGGAGGGTGCAATCGGCGGTTCTGCCGCCTTCGAGCGTGGTGACGAAAAGGTCGGCGTCCTGGGCAATCGGCAGCGCCCCGTCGCGGGAGAGATCGTCGCGACCGGCCACGCGGATGAAGCGATTGAGTCGGGCCGACTCGGGGAAGTCCTTCTGGCCGTAGTTGGGCGTGATTGCCTGTCGCTCGGGCAGGATCCACATCTGCAGGAAGTGGGTCGGGGCATCCTTCACGCCGTTGAACTCGCTGTGGCGGATGCCGCTGCCGGCGCTCATCACCTGCACCTCGCCCGGTCGCAGCACCGCGCCGTGCCCCAGACTGTCGCGATGCTCGAGAGCACCCTCGAGGACCAGCGAGATGATCTCCATGTCGCGATGGCCGTGGGTCCCGAAGCCCTGTCCGGGCGCGACGATGTCGTCATTCAGGACCCGCAGCGACCGGAACCCCATGAAGGCGGAATCCTGATACTCGCCGAAGGAGAAGGTGTGATGGCTGTCGAGCCAGCCGATCTGCGTGCGACCACGAGCGGATGAGAGGCGGAGAGTGAGCATGAGCGGGGGAGGGATCGCTGGCGCGAGCCCGAGGGAGAAGAGATCGGCGGGCAGGAGGCTCGCTGCGCGAGCCGGGAGGGAGCAGCAGTGGGTTGCACGATTGAATGTGTGGGCCGCGGTGTGACGGTCATCGGGGGTCCACACCCGCTGCTGCACCCCCTCGGCCCGCCGCCCCACCCCCCAGCGAGCTGGGGCATGCCCGACGCTCTCAGTTCCAGAGTGCAAGCAACAGGCCAAGGTCGGCACCGTTGACGATGCCATCGGCGTTCATGTCGCCGGCACCGGTTCCGCCCCAATTGCCCAGCAGCAGACCCAGGTCGGCGCCGTTGACTGCGTCATCATCATTGAGATCGCCTTCCATCGCCGGAACGTACGGCACGAGGATCTGAAGATGATCCACTTCAAACGCGCGGTTCGACCAGATGAGCACAGAGCCGATGCCTCCCTGGGCGCTCACGCCGAGGAAGCGATCCTCCGCGGTTGTTCCCTGTGACGAGTTGTCGCCGAGCGACAGGAATGTCTTCTCCGACACGAGCATGTCGGCGCCGTCGAAGACCTGCAGCGTGACGTTGGACAGTCCGACGCCGCCGTCGGTCCACACGAATCCGAACGCACCTGGGAGCACGCCGTCGACGATGTCGAAGGTGATCTGCATCGGACCCGGGAGCAGTTGGAGCAACGTGTGGCCCCCGTTGCCGTTGCCGTCGATGAGGCCATCGTCGCCGTCGACCGAGTCTGTGAAGATGCTGGGAAGAACGACCTGAGAAAACGTCGCGCTCGCGCCGGGCAGATCGTCGAAGCTCGCGTCCTCGATGGTGTCGAGGAAGTAGTGCGCAGGTGGGTCCTCCGATTCCGACCAGGGCGAGTCAGCCGCGCTGAGGTACGGAGTCGGACCGACGAAGGGGTCGAAGATGCGCGAGGGCAACGCGTACTGGACGTGGTCGTACTCGATGAAACCGGGGCTCAGTTCGACGCGCCCGATGCCGCCGGGCGCGACGCACCCGAGGAATCGATCCTCCGCGGTTGTGCCGTTGTTGAGGTTGTCGAAGAGTGGCGGAAACTCACGCAGACCGACGAACTGTCCGGCTGGACTGAATATCGAGAGCGTGATCCTCTGATTGGCCGTGAGCGAGTCAGTCGCGACGATGCCGAACGACGTGACTGGCCCGCCCAGCGCATCGCTGTCGAACGTGAGCGTTGTCACGGGCTGCGCACCCGTGTAGATCGAGCGACCGTTGATGCCGAAGCCGTCGACCACGGTGTCATCGCCGTCGACCGAGTCGGTCACCGGCCCTGGCGGGACGATGAACGCGAAATTGTGCGAGACGCCGGGCGTGTCAAACGCGTGGTCCTCGAAGTCCTCCAGCGCAAAGCTGTAACCGAGACCGGCGACGTTGAGCGGCGAACTCGCGGCGCTGACGTACGGAGTCGGTCCATAGATCGTGGCTCCGTCGGGCACGGGCAGGCTGTACTGCACATGATCAAGTTCGAGCTCGCCCGTCGCGGCAGCAAGCGTGATCCTGGAGATGCCACCGCCTGCCGACACTCCGACGAATCGATCGTCGGCCGTGGATCCCTGAACGCCGCCAGCAGCGAAGCTGTAGATCGTCTGCGACAGGATCGTTCCACTCGGTCGATACACCGTCATCGTCACCGTTGTGTTGAATGCCGAACTGGTGACGACCAGGCCAGCCTGCTTCGGATATCCCCCCAGCACGGCGGGGTCGAAGGTGAAGTTCACCGGCGTCCCGGCCGGCACCGACCACGATCGACCAGTTGTTCCGATGCCGTTGACGACACCATCGTCCGCATCGACGGAATCCGTCGTCGGTCCGGGGTTCTTGATGGCCCCCGCCGAGATCGTCGTCCCCGGCAGGTGGAGGATGCCGTCCTCGAAGGTCTCGAGTATTCGATTGGCACCCAACTGCGATACGTCCCACGGGGAGTTCGCCATGCTGCTGTACGCGAGGGGTTCGACGAACAGCGGTGCCGGATCGCAGAATTCAACGGCCAGCTGCACGCACAGCGCATCCCACTGAATCTCGCAGCAGAGGTCAGTCAAGAGGCACACCTCCTCGCAGCACTCGGCATCGTTGCACGCGGGCGAATTGCGCGGTGTCAGGCAGTCGCCAGCGAGCGCGTCGCCGCAGACGAAACTGGCCCCGACTTCAAAGGCGATCGTCCATCCTCCGAGTGATCCGAGGTCGCCGCCTTCGTGGTCACCGACGGTGAGCTCCCACGTGCCGGCGATTGGAACACCGACGAACGTGCTGTCGAGCAGGACTTTCGTACCAACGTTGCTCGCCGTCGCAAAGTACGTTCCGCCAGGCACGACGTAGGTGGTGCCACCCTGCGCCGCGGCGGCCCAGAGGTCGCCGACGAACGAGTCGGCGAACGCGTAGTTGCCGCCGAGGTTGCTGCTGTCGCCGAAGGGCGGTGTCGTCGGGAACCCGACGCGATGGAAGAGCGTCTGCGTGGCGCCGCTCTCGACATGCGTCAGTGTCGCGCTGACATCCCCGATCCAGGAGTGCGTGAGATTCTGGAGCGTGACAGTGAGCTTCGACACAGCGCCCGAGTCGGTCGCCGTGATGGCAGAGACGAGGTAGCCGGGCGTGTTCTCTCCGTAGATGCCGTCGGGTATCACCCCACCAGCGCCGGTGTACTCCCCGGCGTTCGCCAGTGGCACGATGAGAGGCCCGCCCGCCAAGGCTGCGCACGCGAGCAATCGGACTGAGAATGACGGAACCAGAGGAGCAATCGGATGTGAATGCAAGGGCGGATCCTCACGTGAAACAGCGTGACGAGCAGCAGCGAGATCCTTCTCTCGGCCGACGATTCAGCACAGATCACCCCTCCGACCGAACGCACATCGCAGAACGCCAGGCGTCTCAATCCCTTGCGTACATCGGCACGAAGGCACCCCGACCTTCAGCCCGGGTGACTCTCGCCACCGGCTGTAGTGCTCGGTCGTGGTCGACGGATCCGCCCGGCTTCGAGCGAGCAGGAAGCCGGCTGGCTGCTCGCTCCATGATCAAGCTGGGGCCGACGGCGATCCGTCAGACACAACCTACATGGGAAGGGAGGCGACCACGTTGATGGGGACCCGTGCTGACCCGGCAGGTCTCGGGGACGGGCTTCGTCGCCGCGTGCGGACGCGCAGCTTCCGCATCCGGCACTCACTGGGGAATCGGGGCGGCCGGATTCGAACCGACGACTTCCTGCTCCCAAAGCAGGCGCTCTACCAAGCTGAGCTACGCCCCGCGCGGGGCGAGTGTAGAGGGGCGTTGGCTTCGCCGACTGGGTTCGTTGGCTGGCGCCAACGAACTGAGGTATGCCGCGTGTGCTGCACCTGTTTGGGGCCGGAAATGCCGCCGC
The DNA here is from genome assembly GCA_964465255.1 of uncultured Isosphaeraceae bacterium. Lineage (GTDB taxonomy): Bacteria > Planctomycetota > Phycisphaerae > Phycisphaerales > SM1A02 > CAYXKH01. The sequence goes on along the minus strand of CAYXKH010000112.1, from coordinate 725 downwards.
CGAGAGGGGACGCACGAACTCCCATGCATGTGAGCGGCGGCATTCCCGGCGATTCAGTTGGGGGTGCGCGAGATTCGCCCTGGGACTGCTGCTCCCTGGGATCGTCGACCTCCTGGTCGCCATCCGGCATCCGGCCCCCAAAAAGCTGCTCGGCTCGATCGACCAAGCTGGCGAAGCCAGCGCCGCGTCGATCGTGCCGAGCGAAAGAAGCGTGCCGCGCCAGCGGCACACCTCAGCCCCCGTCGGCAGAGCCGACGCCCCGGTGGGCCCCCCACCCATTACCATCCCCGCTTCCATGCTTCTCGCCTTCGAAATCGACTCCTACCTCCCAATCGGCGTGCTGGTCCTGATGGCCATCGGCTTCGCCGTGGTCAACATCATCGCCACCAAGCTGATCGGTCCCTCCCGCGAGGGTGTGGTCAAGGGCACGACCTACGAGAGCGGCATGAACCCGATCGGTTCGGCCCGCAAGCGCTTCAACGTGCGCTTCTACATCGTGGCGATGACCTTCCTGGTCTTCGACGTCGAGATCATCTTCCTCTACCCCTGGGCCCTGACCTTCTCGCAGCTCGAGCCGCAGAGCCCCGAAGCCGGCCTCTTCCTTGCCCGCATCCTCTTCTTCATCGCCGCCTCGGTGGTGGGATACGTCTATGCGTTTCGCAAGGGAGTGTTTCGGTTTGATTGACGCCGTCGGCGGCGGGGAAGAGGGAGCAGGGAGCAGGGGG
>CAYXKH010000111.1:0-9804 GCA_964465255.1 uncultured Isosphaeraceae bacterium | reverse complement strand
CCCGGCCGAACGGAGCGCTCAAACTACTCACAGCCTCCCCATGCCGCGAGCAGCAGACCAAGGTCGCTGCCGCCGGTGGTTCCGTCCTCGTCGAGGTCGGTGATGCCGCTCTCGCCCCAGCCAGAGAGCAGCAGCCCGACGTCGGCGCCGTCGATCAGTTCATCACCGTTGAGGTCGGCGAGGCAGTCGGAGACGAACGGTCCGTTCTCCTCGAGCTGGGCCTTGGTGAGATTGTTCCACTCCGGGCCGTCGTGCTCGACCTCGTCGTAGTTGCTGCTGTCGCGGAGGATCGCCATGGAGGTGCCGCCCGGGAGTCCGTGGAAGGGATGGCGGGGGTCGAGCATCCAGCCCGCTCCGATTGGCTTCTTGAAGACCTTCACCGACCCGTCGCCGGTGACGAAGAGTTCGCCGACGTCGCCGATTGAGAAGGTGTCCATGCCGGCCAGTGCGCCGGAGGAGAAGGAGGTGAGCTGCGGACCTGCGATGGACGAGATGACGAAGCCGTAGAGCGTGTCGTTGGAGTCGGTCTTGAACCAGGGAAAGCCGGTCGTGGGATCGATCACGATCTGACCGTCGCCGTTCATCGGAACCGACGTCGGCACGTTGATCGTGAGCAGCGTCTCGCTGAAGTCGAGCGAGATCTTGACCAGCTTCCGCTGCGGCACCGAGAGCACCCAGATCGAATCGTCGCTGTCCTGCACGGCGATGTCGGTCGGGGTCGGAATCGCAACGGTCGAGTTCAGCACGTTGCCCAAGGCATCGAGGGCCCAGAGAGTGTTCCCGGTGTCGAAGGTGTAGATCCGGCTGTGGCGATCGGTCGCGAAGCGCTCGACGTTCGAGGGCGAGGGTGTCAGCGTGGTGAACACGCCCGTGGTCAGATCGAGCGAACGCAGCCGCGAGGGCGTCACGAAGACGTTCGACTTGGTGATGACGAGGGCGTTCTCGAAGTCGGCATCGAAGGCGAAGTCGAGGACGTCGACGAAGGGCGAGACGTTGATGGTCGGCAGGTTCGCGTTCTGCGAGCCCTCGAAGCCGAGGGGATCGATCATTTCGATCGAGCCGCCGCCGGTCGAGTCGCCGGTGTTGGTGAAGTTCAGGTAGTAGATCGGGCGGATGCCGAAGAGCGTGTCGATGACCCGCGTTCCCCCGCTGGTCGAGAAGATGCCGGTCATGGTGCGCAGGTTCGCAAACGAGACGCCACCAAACCACGCGGTGAATGCGAAGGGCGTCCGCTCGGTGTTCTTGAACTCCGACTGCGACGAGAGCGACTCGTCATCGGCGGGATCGCGGTAGCGGAGAATCCAGGTTCCGCCGCTGCGGTAGGCGCGAGTCAGCGTGACGGCGTGTCCGCCGACTCGATTGACGATTGGAAGCCCGTTGCTGGTCCCGATGGTCGCCCACTTGCCATAGCAGAAGCTCATGGCCCAGCCCTGACAGCCGAGCCGCGTGAGTCGCGAGAGAGTCGGGGTGTAGTTGCTCGACTTCCATCTGTAGGTCCGCTTGAGCAGCCCCTCGGTCTCGAGGAACTGGTCCATGCCGGCCTTCAGTCCCGCCCCGCCGGTGCCATCGTCGGGGTGGGTGCCCATGAAGCCGCCGAGCACGTTGAGCCAGAGATTGCTGGTGCCGTAGTTGCCCGAGGCCTGCCAGTTGCCAGGGCCGGGACTCACATCGGGGTACCCGTGGTTCGCGGCGTAGGCGAAGATGTTGAAGGCTGCGGAGGGGACGCAGTACATCGACCCATTGCCCGGCAGCGCCGCCCGGCGCTGATCGATGTCGGGCATGTGAATGATCTTGTAGCTGTACGTGTTCGAACTGATGTGGACGCCGGCCACCACGTCGGCGGTGGCGGCGGTGACGGCGCTGCCGGCGAGAAGCGCGCCGGCAAGCCAGCAGGCACCCAATCGACCCCGATGGGCCCGATGAGAACGCTGGGAACGGGGCGGCTGGCAGGAGTCGGATGGGGTGGATGTCTCGCGGCAATCGCGTGCGTGCGTTGGTTTCATGGGTGATGCTCAGAGGGGTGGCGGGCCCGACCTATTCGGTCCGATTCGCCGCGGCGCGGCCTGTTCGGCCTGGCACGGCGCGGTGGGACTGGCGGGCGTACCTGCCGCTCGGGAGCAGATGCGTGAAGCGGCGGGCTGGCGTCCGAAGGATTCCGTCTGGTTTCAGAGATTTGTGCAGGCCGAGGGCACTGGGACCAGGAACCACCTGATCCTCTAGACTCGGCCTGACGGCGAGTTCGCCGGGTGCACATGGCCGACATTTTGGATCCCCAGCCAACTTCGAATGCGCCGACCACGCGTGATGGTTCGAGTCCGCTCGAGCCGGAGGCCGTCGTCGACCCCGTGGTCGGTGCGGCCGGGGGCGCGACGATTGTGGGTGGCGGGCAGGCCGCACCGGTCGGCGGAGTTTCGATCGCCGACGGCGTGCGTCGCTCAGTTCATCCCGACTCGATCCGCACGGAGGCCATCGCCTGGTGGATTCTGACCGCCCTGATCGGGAGCGTTCTGGCCATTGCCATCGGCATCGCCTTCATCGGCACCGGGATGACGCTGGTCCTCGTCGGCGGTTCGCTCCTCTGGCTTGCAATCGTCGGCGGACTGACCGCGGCGGCGGTCCGCTGGCCGAAGATCTCGTATCGGAACACCAGCTACGTGTGCAGCTCGCGCGGGCTCGAAATCTCCCGAGGCGTCATCTGGCGTCTGGTGATCAGCGTGCCGAAGTCGCGGGTGCAGCACACTGACGTACTCGACGGTCCGATCCTCCGAAAGTTCGGCCTCGCACGACTCGTGATCCATACCGCGGGAACGGAACAGGCAATCGTGCTGCTCGATGGTCTCGCCCGCGAGACGGCGATGGCGCTTCGCGACGTTCTGATCGGCGGCGCAATCGACCCAGCCGGCGGCGGTCCGCCGAGTGCGGGCGCGGCCCCTCATCAGGCCCATGATCAAGGCGGCAATCAGGCCCGTGATCAGGCCGGAACGCAGGACGCCAATCAGGACGCCAATCAGGACGCTGCCGGACGAGATCTCGCCGCGTCGAGTGCCGTCTGGGCCTCGGAGCGGTCGACCCGGACGCGAGGCGCGGATGGTGTCTGACCGCGCCGACGACGGGCCTTCCGCGGGCTCCGGCGGATTCGAGAGGCTGCACACCTCGTCGGTCGTCTTCGGCATCGCTCGACACGCCAAGGGGCTGCTGGTCCCGGCGGTTCTGGTCTTCTTCGTCGCCAGCAGTTCCAACTGGGAGAAGTGGCTCGCGATCCTCTTCATTCCGAGCGCGGCCTTCGAGGTGTACCGGTACTTCACCACCCGATTTCGAATCGGCACCGAGGAACTCGTGGTTCGGCGGGGACTCGTCTTTCGCAACGAACGACACGTCCCCTTCGCCCGCATCCAGAATGTGGACCTGATTCAGAATCCGATCCACCGCCTGCTCAAGGTCGCGGAGATGCGCGTGGAGACCGGGGGCGGAGCGGAGCCCGAGGCGGTGCTCAAGGTGGTGCGACTCGAATCGGCCGAGGCCCTGCGCCGCGCCGTCTTCGCCCAACGCAGCCCCGATTCGAGTGCGGAGCTGTTGACGAGGGAACCCGACTCGGGCGCCGCCGTGCCGCAGGGCCTCGAGTCACGGGAGAGCCCCGCCCGGTCCCGCGGCGGGTCGACCCCGGCCGCGGCGGAGAAGCTCCTCCTCCAGATTCCAACCGGCGAACTCCTCCTGCTGGGGCTCATGTCGAACCGCGGCATGGCCCTCATCCTGGTGGTGCTCGGGGCGGGATGGGAGTTCAATCCCTTCAATCGCATCGAGTACCGCGGCCTCTACGAGAAAGCCTCGACACTTCCGTGGCTGACCACTCCGCTGGTGCTCGCGGCACTCGCCGTGGCGGCGCTCGGCGCGATGCGACTGCTCTCGGCGACCTGGTTTCTGCTGCGCTTTCACGGCTACGTGCTTTGTCGGCGGGGCGACGATCTTCGTCTCTCCTGCGGGCTGCTCACTCGGGTCTCGGCGACCGTGCCGCGCCGCCGCATTCAGCTCGTCTCGGTCAGGCAGAGTGTGACGCAGCGCTGGCTGGGCCGGGCTTCGATCCGACTCGAGACCGCCGGTGGCTCGGGCGGCAATGACGAAGCCCAGACGCACGGTCTGGTCAGCCGCCGCTGGTTCGTGCCGACGATGCGAGCGGCGTCGCTGCCCGAACTGTTGAACGAGGTGGCCCCGGAACTCGGCGACGAGTGGCGCACGGCGACGTGGACGCCGATGGATGCCCGCGGGCGGCGGCGGGCTCGGCGAAAGGCCCTGCGAATTGCCTGCGGCGTCATCATCATCGCCGCGCTCGGCAGCCATCTCTTCGCGATCTGGTGGATTGCAATCGCTGGCGCCGTGCTCGCCATCCTGATTCTCTGGCATGCCCATGTCCAAGCGAAGTACCTCGCCTTCGCTCGGACTCGTCGCGGCGTCCTCATCCGCAGCGGAGCGTGGACCCGTCGCATCAGCGCCGCGTTCTACGACCGGATGCAGGTGATCACGTTGCACGAGTCGCCCTTCGATCGACGCTGGAAGATGGCTTCCCTGGCCATCGACACCGCCGGCGCCGGACCCGCGGAGCATCTCATCCGCATCGACTACCAGCCGACGCAACGAGCCCGCGAACTGCACTCGTCGTTGCTCGGGGCGGTCGAGGACGCCTCGGCGGCGCTCGGTGCAGCCTGAGTACGATGGGCCCCATGTGGCATCGAGATCATTCGACCCGACTGCTCGCGGCCGCGCTGGTCACCGGGACGCTCGGGCTGGCCGAGCTCCGCCACCGACCTCCGGAGCGCGCCCCAGCTCCAGCCGCGTCGGACGCCACTGACGCGGAACGCCCGCGACCGACGCTCGACGCCGCCGACGATTCCTTCGGCATCGCGGTCTACGCCGGTGATCGGATGATCCGCGGCTACGACCCGAAGCCGATGCTGGTGGTCGCAGAGACGACAATTGAACGGGCCCGTCACCCGGTCATCGACATCCACTGCCACTGGTGGCTGGCCCGTTCGGCACCTCTCCCCGAGGCGATGCTCGCGGCCATGGACGAGCGCAATGTGGCCATCGCCGTCAATCTCTCGGGAGGCTGGGGAGAGGGCCTCGCGGCCATGCTCTCGTGGTGCTCGGTGGCGCCGGACCGACTGCTGGTCTTCGCCAACATCGATTTCTCCGCAGTCGACGATCCTGACTTCTCGGCGTCCACGGTGAAGTCGCTGCGCGACGCCCATGCCCGCGGCGCCCGCGGCCTCAAGATCTTCAAGGACCTGGGTCTCACCCATCGCGACGGCCGCGGCGAGCTGCTCGCCATCGACGATTCCCGACTCGATCCGATCTGGACCCTGTGCGGCGAATTGAAGTGGCCGGTCCTGATCCACTCGGCCGATCCCGCGGCCTTCTTCGAACCCATCGACGCCCGCAACGAGCGCTGGATGCAGCTCGCCCGCCATCCCGACTGGTCCTTTCACGGGTCGCAGTTCCCCTCGCGCGAGACGCTGTTCGAACAGCGCTCTCGAGTCTTCGCTCGTCACCCCGGCACCACCTTCATCGCCGCCCATCTGGGCGATCTCTCGGAAGACCTGGCCCGGGCCAGCGCCCTCCTCGATGCCCATCCGAACGTGGTGATGGACATCTCCGGGCGCGTCGCCGAACTGGGTCGCCAGCCTTATTCGGCGCGGCGCTTCCTGATCCGCCATCAGAATCGGATCCTCTTTGGAACCGATCGCTATCCGGGTCGCACCGAACAACCCCGCTACCGGATCTACTTCCGCTTCCTCGAGACCGCAGACGAGTACTTCAAGTACTACGAGAACGACTTCCCCCCCACCGGCGAGTGGAGGATCTACGGCGTCGAACTCCCCGACGAAGTGCTTCGCAAGATCTACTTCGAGAATGCGGCGCGAGTGCTGGGGATCGACTTGCCCTCGAAGCCGTAACCTCCGGCCGTGTTCATCGCCATTCTCGTCGCCTGTGCCCTGCTCCTGCTCGGTGCGCTGCTGCGCTCCAGGGTTCCGGGGCTGCGCCGCGTGGCCATGCCGGCCTCGCTGGTCGGCGGTCTGGTCGGTCTGCTCATCATCAAGCTCGTCGGATGGGGCGCACTCGAGAGCCCCGTCGAGAGTGCCGTCGCCGGGGCTCTGGTCGAATGCCAGCGCACCTTCCGCTCATGGCCGATCTTCCTCGTCGCCGTGATCTTCGCAGGACTGCTGCTCGATCGACGCCGAAGCAGCAGCGGAAACGCGTTCCGTGGAGCGCTTCGCGAGGGCGTGATCGTCTGGATCATCGTCCTTGGCCAGGTCTTCCTCGGGATCCTCGTCACCTGGCTGCTGATCTCTCCGGCGACCGGCGTGCCGGTCGTCTTCGGCCACCTGATCGAGATCGGCTGGGCCGGCGGGCATGGCACCGCCGCAGCCCTCGGCGCCGTCTTCGCGGAGTCGGAGACCTTCCCAGAAGGCCGCGATCTCAGCATGTTCATGGCCACCGCCGGCCTCCTCGCCGCCGTGGTGCTCGGCGTGCTCTATGTGAACATCGCCATTCACCGCGGATGGACCGCGACGGCACGGCGGGCGGTCTCGATCGAAGCCGTCGAAGAGGCGGAGAGCGTCCTCCCCGGGGCGACCACCGCGATTGCCCCGCGAAGCGGCCGCCTCCCGACAGAGGCGGTCGATCCCCTCGCCTTGCAGTGCGCTCTGGTGGGACTTGCCCTCGGACTCGGCTGGCTGCTGCAGAGCGGATTCGTGCTCGCCGGACAGCGACTCCTCGACGCCGATCTGGTCGCATTCGTCGAGAAGATCCCGCTCTTTCTCTTCAGCCTGGTCGGCGGGCTCCTGATCCGCTGGACGCTGGCGCTGTGCCGCTCGTCGCACCTGGTCGACGGTGCCGCCATTCGACGAATCATGGCGACCGCGATGGAATTCCTGATCGTTGCGGCCCTGGCGTCGCTTCAGATCGAAGTGGTCCTCGAGCACGCCTTTGGACTTTCGATACTCATCGCCATCGCCTGCGTCTGGACGACCTTCTGCCTGTTCGTCCTTTCACCTCATCTCCTCCCCCGCCGCCACTGGTTCGAACTGGGCATCATCAATTACGGCATGTCCACCGGCACCACCGCTCAGGGCATGATGCTCCTGCGCATGGTCGATGCGGAACTCGAGACCGACGCGGCCCAGGAGTACGCCCTCGGCGCCCCCTTCTCGGCCCCCTTCATCGGCGGTGGTGTGCTGACCGTGGCGATGCCCTTCATCCTCGATCGCGTGGGCCCGGTGCTGGTGATCGTCGTCAGCGGCGTGCTGCTCATCGGTCTCTACGCAATGGCGCGGTGGCTGCGGGAGTGACGCTCGGGAGCGCCCAACGTTCGTTCAGGACGACATCGGCGGCGCGAGCCGGCGGATCGACCTCGATAGAGACGAGAGCGCCATCGCCAACCTCGCCGGTCACCACAGTCCGCCCCGGCGCGTGCAGTCGGAAGCGAGCGTTCCACGCTTCGGGCCACGCCGGCAGCACGAGCAGCGTGTCGCCCACCGGCTGAAGCAGGATCGCATCGATCACTCCGACGGCGTGGAGAGCCCGGCCCGGTCGCCGCCGGTTAGGCTTTCTCGATGCGCCCACCACGCTGCCGTCACAGTCGTCTGGTCTGGAACTCGCTCGTCGTCGCCGTCAGCGCCACTGCCGCGGTCGCGTCGAGCAGAGCGGCCCCGCCTCTCCCGCGGCCGGCCGAGTCGGCCCTCGAGCCCGGAGTCACGGTGCGGATCTTCGACATCCAGCGGCCGATCGAGCGACTCGCGCCGCTTGGCGCCGATCAGACACCCAATGTCGATCGCCGCTGCGAGGTGATCGACTTCGCCGACGAACGGGCCCTGGCCGCGCCACCTGACCATTTCGTCACCGAGATCAGCGGCTACCTGCGGATCGAGAATCCGGGTCGCCACGAGTTCGAGCTCTTGAGCGACGACGGCGCCCGACTCATTATCGACGAGACCGTGGTCGCCGAGCACGACGGCTGTCACGCACCGAGCGCCACCCGCGGGGTCATCGAACTCTCCGCCGGACTGCACCGACTCGCGCTGCGGCATTTCGAGAACGATGGCGGAACCGTCCTCTCGCTGCGCTGGCGAACCCCCGGCGCTGCCGCGGGGCAGCCGTTGGTCGTCGTGCCCGCGAGCGCCTTCCGCATCGAGCAGGGCGTGACCCGCGTGGTTTCGCCGGGCCGCAAGGTGCTCCTCGATGGGCGCGAACACCTTCGCCCGGGTGACGGCATGCCCCTCGAGGGAGTCCATCCAGGGTGGATCGTCGAGGACCTCCGACCCGAGGGCTTCGAACCACAGGTTGGCGGCATGGCCTTCCTTCCCGATGGCCGGCTGGTGCTCTCCTCCTTTCGCCCCGTCAACAACGGCGTGCTTCGAACCGAGCCCAATGGAACGCTCTGGATTCTCGAGGGAGTCGTCGCAGCCACGTCGCCGTCCGCGACTCCCACAACACGCCCGACAGCCCGGCAGATCGCCGACGGCTTTCACGATCCGCTCGGCGTCGAAGTGGTCGACGGAGAGATCTACGTCGCCCAGCGCCGCGAGATCACCCGACTTGCGGATCGCGACGGCGACGGCGAGTTCGAGTTCCGCGAGGTCTTCGCGTCCGGATGGGTGAGCGACAACTACCACCACTTCACCTTCGGGCTCGAGCATGTCGACGATGGCACGGACCGCTGGCTCCACGGGACGCTCTCGACCTCGATCTACTTCGACAACACGATGACAATCGATGGCGTCGTCGGCGACGTCGTGAGCATGAACGGTCCGAATCCGGCGCACCGCGGCTCGTGCTTCCGGGTGAACATGGCCACGCGGCAGATCGAGTACCTCGCGGGCGGGTTCCGCACGCCCAACGGCATCGGCCGCGGCCCGCGCGGAGAGCTCTTCGTCACCGACAACCAGGGGGCATGGCTGCCGGCCAGCAAGCTCGTCAACGTTCGACAGGGACGCTTCTTTGGTCACACCAACGGGGCCGTCGGACAGCGCAGCGATCGCTACCCGGAGGGGGGATTCCTGAATGACTTCGGCGATCAGCCGGTCTCGCCGCCGACCCTGTGGCTGCCGCAGAACGAGTGCGCCAACTCGCCGGGTGAGCCGCTTCTCATTCGCAGCGGACCTTTTGCAGGTCAGCTCTACATCGCTGAACTCACCATGGGCGGCATCCGCCGCGCCTTCCTCGAGGAGATCGATGGTGAGTGGCAGGGCGCCGTCTTCCAGTTCACCCAGGGTCTCGAGTGCGGCGTGAATCGATTGATCGAAGGCCCCGATGGCTGCCTGTACGCAGGCGGCACCGGCGCCGACGGCAACTGGAACTGGCGCAACACTCGATTCGGACTTCAGCGCCTTCGCCCGCGTCCCCACTCCCACCCGGACGCGCCGCATGAAGGCACGGCCTTCGAGTACCACTCGATCTCGGCCACCCCGGAGGGCTTCGAGATCCGCTTCACCCGTTCGATCGATCTCTCGTGGCTCTCGAGCCCGGGGAACTACACGATCGTCCAGTGGCACTATGTCCCCACCCCGCAGTACGGCGGTCCCAAGCACGACGAGAAAGTGCTCCCCGTCGCGCGCGCGGTCCCCATCATTCAGAGCAGTGATCCGCCCGACACCGCAAGTGTCGTCCGCATCACCGTTCCCGGCCTCCGCCCCGGCAGCGTCGTCCGCCTCCGCGTCGATCCCGTCACAGCAGATGGCGAGGGCTTCTGGGCGACGGAAGCGTGGTACACGCTGAACCGAGTCCCGAAGGGGTAGGGGGCAGGGGGAAGGG
>CAYXKH010000110.1:0-9982 GCA_964465255.1 uncultured Isosphaeraceae bacterium | reverse complement strand
CTTCATGTCCTTCATGTCCTTCATGCCTGCGCTGACCCACCGCATCGCACCCCGCGCGGGTGGTGGCGTCGACACCGATCTGCTCCACGCGCTCCCGCACCGCCAGCGACAGCAATCGCGACTGCCGCTGCTGTTCGGCGAGCTGCCGCCAGAGGCCCGGCATCTGGTCGGCCGCACCCGCGAAGGCCCGCCAGTCGTGCGACGACTCTTCGCCGTCGATGATGCGATTGAGGAGGGTTTCGGTGTCGGGAGTCATCATGTGTATCTCGCCTTTGGACGGAGCGAGGAGCTTTCAGGTGGACACGCGCGAATCAGTTGGCGACGATTCTGTTCAGCGCAGAAATGGCGGAAACACCTGTATAAATCAGGCCGGTCTGGGGAGGCGGGCGATCATTTCCGTCGTTGCGACGCTGCTCGGAGCGGTGTCCGAGCGATGCCCTGCGGCAAGCTCACGAAGCATCCGACGTCCTCGAGTGATGCGGGTCTCGACGGTGGTTTCGGGCAACTCGAGCAGCGCCCCGATCTGCCTGTAGGTCATCTCCTGAAGCGACTTCAGAAGAAGAGGCTCGCGATACTCGAAGGGCAACTGTCGGGAGAGCTCGATGAGCAGGCGGGCGTCCTCCTGGGCCGGGGAGGTCTGAGGCGTTGCGGCGCCCCCGAGGGGCTGCGCCTGGCCGTGCAGCGGGAACTGATCGGCCGGTTCCTCGTGCCCGTGGTCATCGCCATCGGGCAGCCGGCTCATCCGGCGGATCTTCGCGCTCCGCGCCGCCGCACGGGCCGCGTTCACCGCGACCACTCGCAGCCAGGCGCGGAATCCCGCTTCGTCACGGAGATCTCCAATTCGTGTGATCAGGGTCATGGCCACGTCCTGCATGAGATCCTCGAGCTCGACTTCGGCGGGCTTGTGGGCCAGAAGCACCACCGCCACCCAGCGGCGATGGAGTTCCCAGAGGGCCGTGAGCGCGGTGTGATCCCCGCCGCGGGCGCGGGCGACCAGTTCGGCCGAGGCTGTACTGGGATTGCCGTCCACGAGTGCGATCACCGTCCCTTCTGATGCGCCAGCAACCCGGTCCCGTCGGGTTCGGGCCGACCGACTCGGAATCCCCTCGATTCCGGGACATGACGCGGAGTGGTCGGTCTCGCCCGGGGCAATTGTCCCAATGACGGCGATCCCATTATCCTGCCGGAGTGCATCTCCAGAGGCCGTCGATCTTCGGGAACCTTGGCCCTTCGGGGAGCATTCCACATTCGCAGGGGCCATCCCTTCCTCCCGGGATCGTCCGAACCCGGTCATTCGGTGGATCTGATCGACTTCGACTGCGTTCCACACTCGTCGCAGCGCTGGTCATCGCCGCGTCCCTCGGCGCCTGCGCGAGCCCTCAGGGCAGCGGCGGCGGGGCGTCATCCTGGCCCTACCGGCCGCAGACCATGCGGATTCACCCGCTGACCCGCTTCACCCTGCCACGCAGCGGGAATGCCGCGAACGCGATGCCGACCCTCGATCTTCACATCCTGCTGCTCGACAGCGACGGCTTCGACACCCGCGGGGGGGGAGTGCTGCGCATCACCCTGGCCCAGAACCGAAGCGGCGCCTCCGAGCCGCTCCGTTGGGACATCGACCTGGGCGATCTGGCGGTGAACCGTCGCCACTTCGATGCGGTGACGCGAACCTATCGCATGCTCCTCAGCCTCGAGCAGCAGACGTTCGCGGCGAACACCGCCTTCACGCTCACCGCAGAGCTGCGCACCGACAGCGAGCGAAGGCTGGTCGACCGGTTCACTCTGTCCTCGCTCCCGAGGACTGCGCAGCCGTTGCCTGAGCCACAACCAGCGCCGCAGCCTGAGCCAGAGCCTCTCGGGACCGATCCCCCACCTCCGGTCCCGGCGCTGCTCGACTCCTGATCCACGCTGCGCTCAGCGCGGTTCGATGATCCCGAGCTGGCGGAACTTCTCGCGGTACTTCTCGTCGAGCCGGGTGTGGCGACTGCCGAGGTCGATGCGCCGCCCGTCGATGAAGGCGATCTCGATCTGCGTGGTCATCTCGAGGGGATCGCCTTCGATGTCGCCGGAGAGGGCGCTGCCGCGGGTGATGATGAGCGTCGCCGACTTGCCGACCTCGAGAGACCCGTGCGTGGCCTCGATCCCGAGCACCTTCGCGGCATTCAGGGTGATCGCTCGAATGCCCTCGTCACGCGGCAGTCCGTGGGCAACCGCCGTGGCCACGTGATGGGGGAGATTCCGCTCGTGAGCGGGACGATCGCCGGCGGCGATGGCCACGCGAACACCCGCTGCATGCAACCGGGCCGGCAGGGTGAAGGGTGTGTCGTAGCCGTCACTTCGGCGGGTGGGCAGCCGATGCGTGCCCATGACGATCACCGGGACATCCGCCTCGCGCAGGAGTGCCGCCACCTTGTCGGCCTCGGCCCCGCCGACGATGGTGAGACGAAGTCCCCGTCGCTTCGAGAACGTCAACGCGGCCTCGATCTGACCGACGCTCGAGGCCGACACGAAGAGAGGCTCTCGTCCCTCGAGGACCGGACGCATCGCCTCGAACCGAAGGTCGATTGGGCGAGTGGGATCCGCGTCGCGCTGGGCAAGTGCGGCCTTGGCGTCGTCGAAGAACCGCTCGATGGCCGCGTGATCCTCGGCGATCCGACGCATCTGGTCCTCGGCGGGCCGATCCAACCACGGGGCCGAGACCCACTCGGTGATCGGCCAGTTGAGAAAGACGCCGTGGGCCGCGTCGATGGTGAGCGATTCGTTGGTCCATCCATCGAGCCGCGCAACCGATGGCCGTCCGGCGATCACGCCACCTTGAGGAAAGACGCCGGCAATGAGTATTCCGGCGGCCCGCGTGACCGGAAGCAGATCGCTGTCGGGATTCACTGCGGCAAGAGCCTGCACCTCCGGGCGAAACGACCCGTATTCGGCACGGTCGTCGGTCACCACCACCGCTTCGGTCTCGATGAGTCCGACCGTCGTGCAGACTGCAATCAGCCCTGGATAGACCGAACGACCCGCGGCGTCGATCACCTCGCACTGCTCCGGAAGCGCCGGCGGGTCGCCGGAACCGAGCGCAGTGATGCGCCCCTTCTCGAAGAGGAGATAGCCCCGCGGAATCGACTCGCTCGACACCGGGTGCAGGGCCGCGTTGATCAGCGCCACCGGCCGCTCCTGCGGCGGCGCCGGGATCTGCGCCGACTGGGCAATCGCGGGAGCGACGGTCACGAGCGCCGCCATCACGGCCAGTGCCGCAGTCGCGCGGCGTCGTCTCGACTCCAACTGGTTCATTGTCATGGCGCCTCTCCCATTCCGCAGTCGCTCGGCTGCACCTCCAGCGGATCGAGGCCGAGCCGGACGCGCTCGAGCATCGCGTCGATTCGGGCGGCATGGAGCCGCATGAGAAGGCTCGGTGGTCGCGGTGGTCCTCCGAGCGAGGGAGGTGTGGGCGACACCGGCTCCTCCTCCTCGCGCAGCCTCCGCTCCTCGCGGGCCAGGCGACGCGCCGCGGCGTTGGCATCGAGCACCCGCTCGATGAGCCGCGTGCGCTCACGGGCGATCCGCTCACGCTCCGCGCCATCGCTGGCGAGATCGAAGCGACGAACGCCATCGACCCAGGTCTGTTCGCACTTCGCGTACGCGCTCAGCGGATGCGCCGACCAGATGGCGAAGTCGGCGTCCTTCCCCGCTTCCAGCGATCCGGTGCGACCGTCGATTCGAAGCTGCTTCGCGGGGTTGATCGTGACGAACGCCAGAGCCTCCTCGGCCGACAGCCCTCCGTAGCGCATGGCCTTGGAGGCCTCGGTGTTCATGCGGCGGGCGAGTTCGGAGGAGTCGCTGTTGAAGGAGACCAGCACTCCGGCCCGATGCAGCAGCGCCCCGTTGAAGGGGATCGCATCCATCACCTCGACCTTGTAGGCCCACCAGTCGCTGAAACTGCTGGCGCCCGCGCCGTGGGAGGCGATCACTTCCGCGACCTTGTATCCCTCGAGGACGTGCTGGAGCGTGCCGATACGGAATCCGAACTCCTCGGCGAGTCGCAGCAGCATCAGGATCTCATCCTGCCGATAGCTGTGGCAGTGGACGAGGCGACGCCCTTCGAGGATCTCGACCAGCGTCTCCATCTCGAGATCGCGCCGCACCGGCATGCGCCGCTTCAGCTCGTCGGCCGAGAGCGCCTCACGCTCGGCGAGCTCGCGACGATAGTTTCGGGCCGCGTTGAACGCGTCGCGCAGGAACGCCGCGACGCCCATGCGGGTGTTGGGGTAGCGGGCCCGATCGCGGACCACGTTCTCGCCGAGTGCGAACTTGATGCCCGGCATCGCCCCCTCGATCGGATAGGCGCTGGCCGGTTCGCCCCAGCGCAGCTTGACGACCGAGTTCTGACCGCCGATGGGATTGGCCGAGCCGTGAAGCTGGTTGCAGGCCGTGAGGCCCCCGGCGAGCTGGCGGTAGAAGTTGATGTCGTCAGGATCGATGGCGTCGGCGATGCGCACTTCGGCGCTGTTGGTCTGACCGAACTCGTTCACTCCACCGCGCAGACCAGTGTGACTGTGGCAGTCGATCAGCCCTGGCGTCAGGTGCTTCCCCGCCGCATCGATCACCAGTTGATCGACCGCGGCGGGTGGTGCGTCACCGCCGCCGAGAGCGACGATTCGCCCGCCGCGCTGGTCCAGCCAGCCGCGTTCGATCGTGCCCTGCGGCCCCATCGTCCAGATGGTTGCATTGATGATGAGGGCATCGCGCTGCGTCGGCGGCTCAACGAAGCCGAACTCGCCCGAGGGGACCACGACGACATCGGAAACCCGCGCCTCCGGCGCCGGTCGCGGCGGCGAATCGAGCCCGGGACCATCGGTCGGTTCGATTGAAAAGGGCAGCCGACGATCGTCGAGCAGCACGGCTTCGCCACGGATGCGCCCTTCGAGGAGGAGCCCGGTGAAGCGCACCGGTCCGTCGTTGGGCGACTCGAAGCCCAGGAGCTCTCCCGGCACGGCGAAGCTGATCCGATCGCGGGTGAAGGTTGGACGCTGGGCGGTCACCGTGGCCGCAGGTGCCGGAGCGGCCTCAGTCGCGGCCCGGGCAATCAGAACCCGCGACTCCTCGGGGTCGACACGCAGCCGACGCGGCGGGAGCCCTTCGACGGTGAGGAGCGCATCGCCGACCAATGCGAAGCCGCGCGACGGCTTGACGTCGATTGGCCGACCGTCGATCCAGACTGCTCTGATGCGCGGCCGGCTGATGAAGAGCGGCCCCTCGACCATCAGGAGATTGGCGCTCTTGCCGGGAGCAATCGTGCCCATCACATCCTCGACTCCGAGGAGCCGCGCCGGAGTGGTGGTGAGTGCGGCCAACGCGGCATCTTCCGAAAGACCCTGCCAGATCGCCCGCTCGATCGCGGGCCAGAAGCCGCTTCGATCGGCGAGTCGATGGGTGGTGAGGGCCACGGTGGCCCCGGCCTCGAGGAGACGGCGCGGCCCCGCCGGCGCCTGCTCCCAGTCGGAGAGATCGCTGAGAGAAATCGCATCGGCGCGGCGCGGATCGGAGACGTCGGGAAGCGCGGGAAAGCGGACCGGCGCGATGATTGGAATGCCGGTGGCCGCAATCTCGCGTGCTCGACGAAACTCACGGCCGCTTCCAACGATTGCGCCGCGCAGGCCGAATTCGCCGAAGAGCGCCGCGGCGTTGAGAACGCCATGCTCGTCGTCGGCCTCGAAGACGACGGACTGCTGTGAGTGGACGAGCGGAGTCAGCGCGGCCAGCGCCGGGCTGCGACGCGGTGGCTCGTTGCCCTCGGGATGGAGTCGATAGATCAGCAGACTGTCGCGATGCCAGCGGGCATCGAGAAGCGTCTGACGAAAGAGGGCGATCGAGCCGATGAGAGACGTCGGATAGCCCGCGGGCTCGCCTCCGTACTCAAGAGCGAGGGCCATCGCACCATCGGTCACATACGCAGTCGACGGCGCGGCCCGATCGGTGAGCGGAAGAACCGCGCCACGTCCGCGGAAGATCCCGCGCTCGGGATAGAACGCGGCTGCGGTGAACCCCAGCGCTCGAAGCGACGAGAGGAGCTTCTCGTCGGGCGCCGGCCCGTCGGAGATGGCAACCTGCGGATGGACGCGGGCGTTCCAGTGACCCCCGCGCTGGGCCGCGAGATTGGCCTCGACTGTCGGGACGAAGACCGCAGCGTCGATCAGGCCCGGATAGACCGTGAGTCCCTTGCCTTCGACGATCGCCGCCCCGGCTGGCGGCGCAACACCGACGCCGACGGCCTCCACCACGCCGTCTCGGATGACGATGGTGGCCGCTTCGAGTCGAACACCGGGTTCCGGAATCACCGTCGCGCCGACGATGGCCCGGAGTCGCGACTCGCTAGGGCGCATGCCGTTGACGGGCGCCTCCTGGCCATGGGCCGGGCCAATGAAGACTGCGAGCGACGCGACCGCGAGGACCAACAGTCTGACGAGGCTCGGGTGAGTGCATTCAGAGCGCATGCGCCGATGCTACCTGCGCGCACACAGCGACCACTCCCGCCGCTCCCTCACCGACCAGCGCTCGCGTCCCTCGCTGCCACCAGGTGGCATGTGCAAAAAGACCCGCGGGCGCCGTCAAGGAGTGTCGGCGCCCGCGAGGAGTGGATCGAGAAATGGTCTTGCGAAGTTCGGTCGCGAGTGATGGGCCGCGACGTCGCCAGATCGGGGACAGATCAGGGACGGTTCAGGGGCAGTCCAGGGCCAGATCAAAGGCAGTTCAGGCCTCGAGGGCCGCGTCGATCGCGCGCTCCAGAGCGATCTCGAATCGCGCCCTCAGGAACGCCTCGGGGTCGGCCGCAATCGCCGCCCGGATTGCCCCGATGCGCGATGCTCGTCCGCCGGGAATGCATCCGAAACCGTCCACGCCCGCGCCGCTGCCTGAGGCAAGCGGTCGGTCCGCGAAGAACGAGTCACCGAAGGAGGCAATGTCACACATGATTCACTTCTGGCTTCGCGTTGGGGTTCACGGCTGGGATCACTGCTGGGGTCTGGTCCGGGCGAGGCCGCGGCGAGCGCACGACGGCGGCTCGAGACGGACACGAACGGACGAGTGGGCGCTGAGGGTGTCGGCAGCCACCACACGGGTGACCTCATGGGCTGGTGTAGTATCGTCGCGACGACCACCGTCCCTTGAGGAACTTGAAGCGGCTTCGGACAAGAGTTCGCAGATTGCGAGCAAGTGTCGAGTGTCATTATGGTTATGAGTCTTCGACAACTCCTGCCGTTGATCGCGGCCATCCTTCTTGGAGGCTTCGGCTGCGAGAATCAACCCGGCGGGGCGAAGGCCGTCGACCTTCCACCCAAGCGGGCTGCCGATCCGGCGGGCGAGCGTCCATCCACCCCGAGCCGCAGCGATCCCCGCGGGCGTCGGGAGCCGACCGCCGGGCCGCGGCCGGGCAGCACTCCGGGGGTGACCGGGGTGGCCACTCCACGGGCCATCGATCAGCAGGGACCGCCCTGGGCGATCGTGCTCGGGACCTTCTCCGGCGAGGACCACGAGACTGCCGCGCGGGACGCCTGCGAGAAGCTCGGGGAGCGAATCCCGGAGCTGCGCGGTGCGGTGGTGAAGAGCACTCCGCGCGGATCCATGATCCTCTGGGGCAGCTATGCGGGCCCTGAGGACCCCGCAGCTCGCAAGGAAGTCGAGCGGATGAAGGCCTACGAGTACAAGGGGGCGCGTCCGTTCGCATCCGCGATGCTGGTCCGTCCCGAGGTGACGCGCAAGCCACCCAGCGGTCCCAACGACCTGCGCAATCTTCGACGTCGCTTCCCGAAGACCGATCCGCTCTACACCCTCCAGGTCGCAGCCTGGGCCGACTTCGACGGCACCAAGAAGCTCGAGGAGATCCGCCGCAGCGCCGAGGCCCACGCGGCCCAGCTTCGGGCCAAGGGCTACGAGGCCTGGTTCAATCACGACGACGATCTCAAGATGAGCGTGGTGACCGTCGGGGCTTTCGGCAACGACGCCTACGACCCCAGGAGCACGCTCTACAGCCGCGAGGTCAGCGACCTCCTCAAGAAGTTTCCGCAGCATCTGGTCAACGGCGAACCGCTCTTGATCCGCACCGACCCGAAGAACCCGCGAAGCGCGGAGTTCCCGCAGCAGGCCTATCTCGTGCAGGTGCCGAGGTAGCGTGGGCGACGCCTCTCCCATCATCGGCCACGCCGCAGCGCTCGATCGACTGCGCGAGGGTCTCCGTCGCAACCGTCTCCAGCACGCGTGGATCTTCCACGGGCCTCAGGGCGTGGGCAAGAGCACCGTCGCCCTCGAACTCGCCCGGCTGCTGCTCGACCCGGAGACCACTCCGGTCGACATCGATCGCTTCGCTGCGCCGCGCGAGAGCGAGACGGCGCGACTCATCGCCGGGCAGCTCCACCCTGATCTGCACGTGATCCGCAGGGAACTTGCGATGCGCTCTCGAAGTCGCGAGCTCCGCCGCAAGAAGCTGACCAACCTCCCAATCGATCTGCTCCGCGAGTACGTGATCGGCGGCCACATCGAGGGCGTCGGTCAGATCGACGGACCCGCGTATCTCACCGCGGTGCGCGGGCACGGCAAGGTCTTCATCATCGAGGAAGCCGAGCTGATCGAACGTGGCGGTCAGAACGCGCTTCTCAAGTGCCTCGAGGAACCCCCGCCGCGGACCTGGTTCATTCTGGTGACGGCCCGCGAGCACGAACTGCTTCCGACGATTCACAGTCGATGCCAGCGCCTGGCCTTCACTCCCCTCGCCCCGCTCGAGTTCGACACCTGGCTCTCGCGCTCGTCGGTTGCCCTCGGCGGCGCGGAGGGCGACTGGCTGCGCCGTCTCGCCGGGGGTGCGCCGGGTGTGGCGACGTTTGCAGCGGCTCATGATCTGGCCTCGTGGCATCGCGAACTCGCCCCGCAGATTGCAAACCTGGCTGCGGGACAGTTCAGCGCCGGCCTTCCCGACACCATGTTCACCATGGTCGAGTCACTTGCCGAAGCGCTCGTCAAGGAGCGCGTGAACGCGGCGAAGGCGGCCGGCGACTCTGCTCGCGCCGCCCAGGAGGCCGAGGAGTCCGACGATGACGGCGACGACGACGTCGCCCCGGAAGCCGGCGGCGGCGGCAAGGTTCAGGCGAGCAAGCAGTCGGCCAAGGACGACGCCCTGCGCTGGATGGTGGCGGTCCTCGGGGACGAGATCCGACATCGTCTGCGACACGCGGTGACCTCGGGCGGCTCCCCCGCTCCGTGGCTTCACCAGTTGTCGCTCCTGAACGGACTTGAACGGCAGGCCGAAGCCAATCTCAACCTGCGACACATCCTCGCCGACTTCGTGGCCATGGCCTCCGCCGGACCCGAAGCCTCGATCCTGTCGGAGGCGATGTCGTGACCTCGCCCAGGATCGCCAGCGGATCGGCGGCGAGTTCTCCTCCACTTGAGATCGAGCGCTCGTTTCTCCTGCGAGGCATGCCGGTCCTTCCGCGCATGCCGTGCATGCCGCCGCAGGCCATCGAGCGACTCTGGTTCACGCAGGGCTATCTCCCGCTGCGCGGCGACGGCGTCGTCCGACCGGCGGCTGCGGGTGATGCGGCGCAAGCGGCGACACCGATTCTCGAGGGGCGTCTTCGCCGCATCGAGCGGGCCGACGGCACCGTTGAGCATCGACACACGGTGAAGACCGGGGTCGGTCTGGTGCGCACGGAAGTCGAACGAGCAATCGACTCCGCCGAGTTCGACGCCGCCTGGCCCGCAACCGCAGGGCGGCGCCTCTCGAAGACCCGCTTTCGAGTGCGGGAAGGCGAGTTCACGTGGGAGATCGATCGCTTCGACGGATTCGATCTCGTCCTCGCCGAGGTCGAGCTGCCCGATCCCGCAGCGGTTGCCCTGCCGCCCGCGTGGCTTGCCCCGTGGATCGTTCGCGAAGTGACCGACGAACCGGCGTATCGGAACTTCGAGCTGGCGTGCGGGCGCGGCGGGTAGGGAG
>CAYXKH010000109.1:6555-10018 GCA_964465255.1 uncultured Isosphaeraceae bacterium | reverse complement strand
TCGAACCACCATCGAGAGTGAGCGAAGACCACCGTTGCGTCGTCCCGTCCCCGGCGGTCCGGTCACTTCGGCGATACCAGAGTTCCCCCGAACGAGGAGCGCAGTCCATGGCTGGAAAGCGAGAAGTTGGCATCGTCGTTCCGCTCCTCTGGACCTGCGTCTGGGTCTCCCTCGGCTCCGTCACGAGAGCCGTCAGCGAAGCTGACGCCCGCCTCTCACCCCACACCGCCCGCCCTCGTCACACTCGAGCTTCGAGAAGCGCGGCCGCACGCGGGCGAAGGCGCGATAGGCGCAATCGGCGATTGGTCGAATGATCGGCCAGCGGGTCCAGCCGATGAGCCAGCCGAGACCGATTGCGGAATAGGCCCGCCGGAAGACTTCGACGCCCACGATGACGGTTCCGTCAGGCAGCACACCGTGCATCGCCGCCATGGTCTGTGGAAGCGTCAGCCCGAAGCGCGACGGATCGAAGTCGGCTGCGGCGATGTCGAGAAAGACCAGTCGCCCGTGCCGATCGAAGCGGCGCATGAACCGCATCTCACGCGTGCAGAGCGGGCAGAGACCGTCGAACAGAAGTGTGAGGGTGGGCGCCGCGGTGGGCATGGGGTGCAGTCGGGGTTGGGTGACGCGTGGCTGGATAGAGAATGGCACGTGTGCTGCGTTCCTGCGCCTCGCCTCGGCACGATCGACGCGGGGCCGGCTTCGCCCGGCCTGGTCGATCGAGCCGAGTGGTTCAGAAGAGACCTTCGGCGATTCCACGATTGAAGGCAGGAGCGGTTTCGCCGGGGCGCTCCGGGTCGATTCAGGGGAAGCAGTCGTCCCAGCGTCGGGGCATCCTTGCCAATCCGACATCCCGCGAACACATCAAGCCGAAGCGCCAACCACCCCGCGCACGCCCCCAATCGTGCAACCCACTGCTGCTCCCTGCTCGCTTCGCGAGCGAAGCGAGCGCCCGCCGCGCTCCGCGAGGCGGTCACTCCACCCACTTCCACAACGCCCCCGCCAGCCCCAGGAACACCAGGAAGCTCATCGTGTCGGTGACCATCGTCAGAAAGATCGTCGAGGCGGTTGCGGGGTCGAAGCCAAGACGTCGCATGAGCAGCGGCAGCGATGTTCCGGTGAGGGTGCCGATGGTGAGGGCCCCGCTCATGGCAATCGCCGCGACGATGCCGAGGCGCCAGCTTGCCGTGCCGAGGAAGAACTCGAGCACGGCGATTGCGGTGCCGACGATCAGCCCCGCAAGCACGCCGTTGACGAAGCCCACCAGCGTCTCGCGACCGATCATCCGGCTCACCCGCTCGGTGCGCACCTGATCGAGGACGATGCCCCGCAAGGTCACCGCCAGCGACTGCTGTCCTGCGTTTCCCGCCTGATTGGCAATCACCGGCATGATCGCCGCGAGAATTGCCAGCTCTCCGATCAAGCCCCCGAAGCGCGACACCACAAAGGCCCCCATCGAACTGGTGACGAGGTTCACGCAGAGCCACGGGAAGCGGCTTCGAAACTTGACGCCGAGCGACGAGTGCACCCCCTCCTCCGCACCTGCACCGACCATTCGCTGGGTGTCTTCGGTCTGCTCGGCGCGGATGATGTCGATGACGTCGTCGACGGTCACCACGCCCAGCAGGCGGCGGTACTCGTCGACCACCGGCAGCACCGCGTAGTCATATCGATCGAACTCGCGGGCAACCTCCTCGCGGTCAAGCGTCGGAGGAATCGCGTCGACGTCGCGCTCCATGATCGATTCCACCCGCTCGTCGGGCTGGGCCAGCAGCAGTCGTCGCAGGGCGGCGAGCCCGACGAGATGGTTGTGCCCGTCGACCACGAAGGCGTGCGTGGCATCCTCGGCGGTCTTGCTGTTTCGAATGTGCTCGGTGGCGTCGCGCACGGTCATCGTGTCGCGGATGGCCCAGAGGTCGGTGTTCATCATGCCGCCGGCGCTCTGGGCGTCGTAGCGGAGGAGGTGCCGCACCTTGATCGCCGCCTCGTGCGGAAGCTTCGGCAGAAGCCGCGATCGGTAGTCCTCGGGAAGACCCTGGAGAAGGTCGGCCGCGTCGTCCGGGGCCATGAAGGAGACGATCTTCGCCGCGTAGGCCGAGTCCTCGTCGATCAAGTCCTCGAGCACGCTCACCGCGAGATGCCGCTCCATGTGGGACAGGGCGTCGGCGGCGACGTTCTCCTCCATCTCCTCGATGACTTCGGCGGCCTCGCCCTCTTCGCGTGTCTCGATGGTCTCGAGGGTGTCGGCGGCATCGGCCGGATCCTGCTGGGCGACCGCTTCGGCCAGTCCCGTGACGTCGATCTCGCCATCGTCGTGGGCGAGCAGTTCGGCGACGCGGCGCTCGACCTGCGACTCGTTCGACGAGTCCTCGGTCGAGGTTGGAGCGGCTGGATCCGGCGTCACGCCCGCAGTGTAAGGATGAAGTCACTCCGAGACTCCCGCGCGCGTGCGGGAGCGGCGATCATGTCGACCGCCGCGCGCGCGAGCCTTGCGCGGCCTTTGCCTGTCATGCTGTTCGTGCTGTTCATGCTGTTCATGCTGTTCATGCTGTTCATGCTGTTCATCCTGATCATGCTGATCCCCGTCACCTCCGCCGACGATCCGCGCCTCGCCGACTACGCCCAGCTTCGGGATCGCGATCTCGCCCGCGATGCCGAGGGTCTTTTCGTCGGCGAGCAGATCCTGATCGTCGAGCGGATGCTCTCGCTCCCCGGCGTGGTGCGGTCGGTGCTGGTGGGCGAGCCATTCCTGCGACGCGTGCAGCCGCTGGTTGCGGACGCGATTCCTCTCTATGTGGGACCCATGAAGCTTCTGGAGGCCCTGGCCGGCTTCGCCGTCCATCGCGGTGTCCTCGCAATCGGGGATCGCGCCGCCCTGGCCCGACCGGATCTCGCGGGGCTCGCCGGCCCCTCCGACCTGCCCCGAACTCTCCTCCTCTGCGAGGAGATCACCCACGTCGACAACATCGGGCAGCTCTTTCGAACAGCGGCGGCCTTCGCGGTGGACGGTGTGCTCCTCAGTCCCGGATGTCATGATCCGCTCTATCGACGGGCCGTCCGCGTCTCCGTCGGCCACAGCCTGACCATGCCTTGGACGCGAAGCGACCAATGGCTCGATGACCTTCGGCAGCTCAAGGCACGACACGGCTTCCGCCTGCTCGGCGCGGCCTTGAGCCCGCAGGCGGTTCCGCTCGACGAGCTTCCCGCCCCGCCACGCTGCGCGGTCGTGGTCGGGACCGAGTTCGCCGGACTGGCGCCGGCCACGCTGGAACTGTGCGATGCGATCGTCCGCATCCCCATGGCCGCAGGCGTCGACAGCCTCAATGTGGCGGTCGCCACCGCCGTCTGCCTGCACCGGTTCAGTCGTGGAACGCGCCGCTGATTCACAACTGATTCACGGCTGATTCAAGGCTGATTCGCTGCTGAGTCACGGCTGATTCACGGCTGATTCACGGCTGATTCA
>CAYXKH010000109.1:0-6455 GCA_964465255.1 uncultured Isosphaeraceae bacterium | reverse complement strand
CGCGGCTCATGCGCGGCTCATGCGCGGCTGATGTCCCGTCAGCTCGTTGCCAGTGGGCCGCCAGTGGGCCTTTGGACGGGGCCCGCGGAATCGGATCGATTTCACCGGCGGAGTGGCGCTTCCCGCGCGAATGACGCGGGTTGTGCGGTAATCTTTGCCTTCGGTGCGGGCGCCTCTCAGCAGCTCGCCGGAAGACTCGATCTCGCGAGAACGCCTGGCGTCTCGCGCGTGATCTGGAACGAAGGTCGAAGCCCATGCATGCTGCCCCGACTCGATCTCACCGCCGCGCTCTCGCCGCACGCTCGCTCCTGCGGCCCGAAGCCGTCGTCGCTCTGACGCTGTTTGCTCTCGCGGCGCCGACCGCGCTTGCCCTCCAGTCCGCGCCGAACCCGCCGCGGGTACTCAGTGGTCGGGCGCTTCACGATCGGGATCCTGCGCAGAACAGTGGGGCGCAGAACGGGGCCACCGCGACGACCACCCCGCCCGCGCACTCGGACCCTGGCGGCGAGCCCGCC
Organism: uncultured Isosphaeraceae bacterium; assembly: GCA_964465255.1. Lineage (GTDB taxonomy): Bacteria > Planctomycetota > Phycisphaerae > Phycisphaerales > SM1A02 > CAYXKH01. The sequence continues at coordinate 5,940 of CAYXKH010000109.1, read as the reverse complement.
ACAGTCGCGGCCGTCGTCGACTCGCTCCAACCGCAGCAGGACGACCCGCAGCGGATCGCGGCGCTGAAGGCGCTCCGACATACGACCTTTCCAAAGGCGATGACCGAGAGCGAAGTCGACTGGTGGGGTGTCCAGCTTGAGCTCGACGCGGATTCGATTGCCTCGCTTCGAGAACTGGCTGCGGTGCACCGCGCCGACGTTGCCAGCCGCATCGGCGGCGACCTCGATGATCGCGATGCCGTCCTCGAAAGCGTTCACGAGTGGCAGCCCGAAAGCGGTCGCTTCGTCGAGCGGCACACGCCGCAATTCCTCGCCCTGCTTTCGATGCGACAGGCGTGGGTCGCGGCCCATCGCCGCGGTGAGGAGCGCTTCTTCGACGGCCTGCTCGCCCTGGTGTCGCCGGAGAAGCAGTCCCAGGCGCGGTGGCTGATTCTGGGCCGCACCCACGAACTGCTCTCCCGCCCGGTGGTCAGTCGCACCGCTGCGTTGAATCTCATTCCCATCGTCCTCGAGTCGAAGCTCGACGCCGAGCCGATGACCCTCATCTCCGACCTGCTTGACGACTACGCCAGGAAGATGACTCCGGTCATCAAGTGGCGCTTCGAGGCCCTCGACAAGCTTGACGTCGAGGCGGCGACGGCTCGGATCGAACTCGGTCCGGGCTGGGAGCTGGTGACCACGGTCGCGGAGCGCGAGGTGATCGACGGCGATCTGCGCACCCTTCGCAATCAGGCGATTCGCACCGAGCGGCCGCTGCGCGACATCAATCGGGCCACGCTCCTGGCAATCGTCCGACGGCTCCCGACAGGCGCTGCCGAGCGGGTGCAGGAGAGATTCTGGCGGGAGGTGCGACCGGAGTCCTTCGACGACGAACGACAGCTTGCCGAGCTGGTGGCCGCAAGTCTTGCGCCCGGCGACGGCGCTCCGGCGCTGGATGTCGCGGAGGCGATTTCGCGGCGCAATCTGCTCCAGGGCGCTCGGGTGCGCCTGCTGCCGCTGGGCTTCGAAGCGGTCGAGTGTGGCGACCTGATCACCGTGCTCGACGACACCGGCCCGATCGAGGCTGCTGAACGAGCGACCCTCGAAATCCGTCGATTCGAACTGGCCCGGCAGCGCCGCGGCATCTGCGACGAGACCGCCAACGGTCTCGCCGCGATGCTCGACTCGCGCGAGTCGACGCTCTACGCCCGGGTGCAGGAGTACCGCCGACTGCTCGAGTGGCGCGGGCGAGCCGACGCCTGGCTCGCGTCGCGCTGGACGAGTCGACTCAACGAGATCCGAACGCTGCCGTCCCCCGATCTGCGGCTCGAGACGCAGGCCGTCGACGGCCATGGCACCGACCCTCCGGCCTCGGAGAACGGCACCGACGGGATCGCCTCGCCACAGCGCTGATGCTTCGCGTCGCGACGAGCAACCCCTCTCCGGTCGATGCCGCGGCGCTGTTTCGACGAGTCTTTCGCCGTGACCCGCTGTGGATTGCCCAAGCCCCGGGACGCGTCAATCTGATCGGCGATCACACCGACTACAGCGGCGGATTCGTGCTGCCGATGGCCATCGATCGAGTTACGCAGATCGCCGCGGCGCGGGGGCGGGAGCGCTGGTCCACCGTCGTCTCGACGGCCATTGCCGGCGTGGCGACGGTTTCGCTCGGCGCTGCCTCCGGCGTATTTCCGCACACGGCGCCGGCGGTGCCGAGCTTCGTCAAGCGGCTCTTCGGCATTGCGGAGGGGTTCCGTCGTCTCGGGTACACGGTGCCGGAACTCGACCTGGCCATCGACAGCTCGCTCCCGCTCGGCGGCGGACTCTCCAGCAGCGCTGCACTCGAAGTGGCGATGGCCACGCTGCTCGAGTCGATTCTCGGCGAGACCCTGGCCCCGCGCGACAAGGCCCTCATCTGCCAGAGCGCCGAGCACGAGTTCGCCGGCGTGCCCTGCGGCATCATGGACATGCTGATCTCGGCGGCGGCGCAGGAGGGCACGGCACTGCTCATCGACTGTCGCGAGCTCACCTGGAAATCGGTTTCAATTCCGGCGGAGGCCCGGATCGTCGTCGTCGATACCGGCACCCGTCACAATCACGCCTCGGGCGAGTACGCCATTCGCCGCGCCGAATGCGAGCAGGCCGCGGCGCTCCTGGGCGTTCGCGAGCTCCGTGATGCCGATCGAGCCAGACTGGAGCGTGCGAGCACTCCGCAGTCGCTCGGCCCCCGGCTGCTGGCCCGAGCTCGCCACGTGATCACCGAGAACGCCCGCACGCTCGCGGCTGCCGAAGCGCTCGCCGCCGGCGATCTCGAGCGCACCGGATCGTTGATGTTCCAGAGCCACGTGTCGCTCCGCGATTGCTTCGAGGTGAGCTGCGCCGAACTCGATTGCGTGGTCGACACCGCCTCTTACATGCGCAGCGACGGCGTCCTCGGCGCCCGCATGACCGGCGGCGGCTTTGGTGGCTGCGCCGTGGTCCTCTGCCGCGATGACGCGGTGCCGAGGGTGACGACACGGATCCGCGAGCGATTCACCACCCGGTTCGGACAATCGCCGACGTGGTTCGTGGCCGCGCCGAGCGGCCCGGCGAGGATGGGGTGAGCGGGGGCAGGGAGCCGCAAAGGGTTGCACGATTGGGTGCGTGGGCGGGGATGCGACGCCTCCCGCACGGAACTTCTGACAGGTCCCGCTGCAATCCCGCTCGCGAATCCAATCGTGCAACCCGCTTCCATTGCTCCTGCCCCCTTCCCTCCCTCTCCGTGTTCTCCGTGTTCTCCGTGTTCTCCGTGTTCTCCGTGTTCTCCGTGATCTCCCTGTCACCAGAACCTCTTCCGCACGACGCCACCACCTGCGAATGCGCTTCAGTGTTGCGCAACTGACCGTCTGGCCGAGCTGGTGCTCGGCGGTCCAAGGGGGCGATCCGCCGCAGGGGAACGAAGCACGGTTGGCAAGCCAACCGTGGCATATCGGTCCGCGTCATCGAAGACTTCACCTGCCCCCGCAATCTGTCCGCTCGACTCGATCGACCACGCTGACGAAGTCAGCGCCGCATCGATCGTGCCGAGCGCCACACAGGTGCCGCGCACGCGGCACTCCTCATGAGCGGAGGCGCAGCCGAAGCGCCCAGTCGGCGCCAGCCGACCCCTCCCCCCTCCTCAAATCGGTGCATCCTCCGCCGCATCAACACCGCGCAACCCGCCCATGCGCGGGCCCAGGCCGCCGCGGGTGCCCTCGCCCGAGCGCACTTCGGCGTCGCCTGCGAAGCGCGGCAGCCACGAACCGGCTTGACGAAGGCCGAGGTGGGTCTCGTGGACGATGCGGACCGCTTCTTCGACGTCGTCGGTGACCGAGAAGAGATCGAGATCCTGCGGCGAAATGGTCTGATGCTCCTCGTCGAGGGTCTGCCGCATCCAGGCGAGCAGACCGCTCCAGAAGCGGGTGCCGATCAGCACCACCGGGAAGGGCACGACCTTCAGGGTCTGGATCAACGTCAGGCTCTCGAAGTACTCGTCCATCGTCCCGAAGCCGCCGGGGAAGATGATGAAGCCTCGGGCGTACTTCACGAACATCACCTTGCGGATGAAGAAGTAGCGGAAGTCGATCTCGACGTTCTGATACGGGTTCGGACTCTGCTCCATCGGCAGAACGATGTTGAGCCCGACGGAGACGCCACCGGCTTCGGAGGCGCCCCTGTTGGCCGCCTCCATGATGCCGGGGCCACCACCGGTGATCACCGCGAAGCCGCGGTTGGCAAGAAGGCGGCCGCACTCGACGGCCTGGGCGTACACCGGCGAGTCGGGCTTGGTCCGCGCCGACCCGAAGACGCTCACCGCAGGAGGAATGCGCTCGAGCGTGTCGAGGCCTTCGACAAACTCGCTCATGATGCGGAGCACGCGCCAGCTCTCGCCCGCGAGGCGCTGCTTGTGATGAGGCGATCCCGACTGCGGGTCGTCGTGTGCGGGGTGGTATGAATTCATGACGCGGGCATTATGGACCTGCCTCGGCGGCCCCTCGCGGGGCGCGGCCGGTTCTCGACCGGACGCGGCCCAGAAGGCGGCCGCCCCCGGGCGAACGAGCTGTATTCATAACTCTCGTCCTTACAAATGCTTGCAGCCTTGTCTTGGATCGCAGGCAGCGCCCCCGCTATCCTTCCGACCATGACGAACAGGCCGACTGCCCCCAAAAAGGGCGCTTCCCCGAGCGCTCCTGCATCGGCGCCGAGCACGACGGCGTCGTCGATCGACATCACCGGATACCCCGCGGCGCTCAAGTTCCTCAACGAGCGCGCCGACATCGAGCGGATGCGGATGGTGCGCTACGACCAGCGCACCTTCAGGCTCGATCGCATGCGGCAGCTTCTCGAGCGGCTCGGAAATCCACAGGCCCAGGTGAAGATGGTCCACGTCGCCGGCACCGTCGGCAAGGGTTCGACGGTGGCGATGATCGCCCAGATGCTCCAGAGCTGCGGCTACGCCGTGGGGCAGTACACCAGCCCGCATCTCGTCGACGTGCGCGAGCGGGTGATGATCAACGGGGCGATGATCGGCAAGTCGGAGTTCACCGAGCTGATGAAGCAGGTCGCCGTGGCGGCGCGCAAGCTCGATTCCGAACCCACATTCTTCGAGATCATCACGGCGCTGGCGTTCAAGTACTTCGCCGAACAGGCCGTCGATGTCGCGGTGATCGAGGTCGGTCTCGGCGGACGGCTCGACTCGACCAACACGATCACGCCCGAAGTGAGTGTGATCTGCACGATCGATCACGATCACAACCGGCTGCTCGGGGCCACCCTCCCCGAGATCGCCCGCGAGAAGGCCGGCATCCTGAAGAAGGGTGTTCCCGGCATCATGTACGAGCAGTCGCCGGAGATCGAGGCGGCGATCCGCGAGATCGCCGACAAGGTCGGTGCCCCGCTCTCCATCGTCAACAAGGACATCGAGTTCAGCTCGCGCTTCTGCGCCACGCCCGACCTCGGTCCGCATACCCGCGTCTGCCTCTTCACCAAGACCAGCCGCTTCGAGCATCTTCCGGTGCCCCTCGCCGGCGAGCATCAGGCCATCAACTGCGGACTCGCACTCGCCGCGGTCGACATCCTGAAGGGTCGCGGCTTCGACTGCCCTGAAGAGAAGCTCACTGCGGGGCTCGCCCGCACCGTGGTCCCGGGTCGCATGACTCTGCTCAGCGAACGGCCGCGCATTCTGGTCGACGGGGCCCACAATCCGGCCGCGGTCGGGGCCCTCATGCGCTGCGTCGGGGCTCACGTGCCCTACGACTCGATGGTCTGCATCTTCGGCTGCTGCGCCGACAAGGATGTCGGAGCGCTCCTTGATCGAGTCAACCTCGGCGCCGACAAGGTCGTCTTCACTCGGGCCGTCGGCAATCCCCGCGCCGCCGATCCCGAAGAGCTTCAGCGCCTCTTCCAGGAGCGCAGCGGAAAGATGAGTCAGGTGGGTCGCACCTTTGCCCACGCACTCGACCTTGCGCTCAACGCCGTCAGCCGCGAAGACCTCATCGTGGTCACCGGCAGCTTCTATCTCGTGGGCGAGGCGATGAAGTACCTCCACGAGCAGAAGGAGAAGGGCAGCGAGATCGGGCGCGAGCCCAGCAGCCGACCGCACCAGTCCGGGCACGGCGCCAGCCATCGCTCCGACGAGAGCGGTCGTGGATCGCGTGCCGGCGCCAAGGGCAGTCTCAAGCCCTCGACCAACAAGGTGATCGAGCCCAAGCTCGCCCGCACCGCCCGCTCGACGACGCACACGACGATCCACCCCTCGAGCCTTCCGGCAGGAAGCAGCAATTCGTCGCGGACCGGCGGCGGGTCCAAGCCCAAGTCGTCGCATGCCGCGCCGGCCCCAGCCCCGAAGAGCAAGAGCACGTCGAAGACCCCCTCGGCAAGCCGCCCCGCGCACCCCGCCTCAGCGCGGCCGGCGGGACGCGGGGTGCGCGGGGCGGCTTGCCG
>CAYXKH010000108.1:0-10049 GCA_964465255.1 uncultured Isosphaeraceae bacterium | reverse complement strand
GAAGACCCAACCCGGAAGACCCAACCCGGAAGACCCAACCCGGAAGACCCAACCCCTGAACACCCGACCCAGCCCAACCTGCTCAGGCAAACCTGCTCAGGCAAACCTGCTCAGGCAAACCTGCTCAGGCAAACCTGCTCACTCAGGCCACACAACCGGGCGGACAGACTCCGCGGCTCCGGTCCGAAACGCCCGACCATGCATCGCATGCATCGCATGCATCGCATGCATCGCATGCATCGCATGCATCGGAAGGCTGGCGGGACACGGAAGTCTTGACGGCGAATTGAACACCACCGGCCTGGGGCGAAAACGCCACCGTCGCAGGCCGACTGGCAGAACTGGCTTGAAGAAGATCGACGAAGGGGACGGAGCCGGGGCGGGTGACGCCGACGAGTCGGGCGACACAGCCGACGGACCGGACTGGTTGTGAGGGCAGAAGCGCAGACGGAGGAAGTGTGAAGGACTCGAGGCGAGGAACCGAGGACGGAGTTCACGCGACAGAACGAACGACGACAACCAACACCTTGCTCTTCGAATCCTTCGAACCGCAGCGAACCCATCTCCCAACCCATTTCCCAACCCGACTCGATCACTCAACTCCTCACGATGGCCTTCGTCGTGGCTGGCGGTCGCAGCATGTCGCAGATCGCCAGCGACGGTGAAGGGCATCAGGTCGCTTCGACACTCGTCCTTGAGTGCATCGCGGAGAGTAGCGAAGCCCCAGCGGTTCTCAAGGGCTTCAGCGCTGCGAGTGGTCGCACGAAACACGCTTGACCCCCGTGAATCCGCGATGACATCGGCTTCGCGCAATCCTCAAGATTTTTCTCAGGCGCTCGGAGCCGCGTTCGTCGATTGACGGTGGAGAAGCTGTGCCGAAACGCGCGCCGCACCTGTCGACTGGACAGGATCATTTTCTCGGCGCAAGCGCCGCGGGATGGCGCTTGACAAGCTCGCGATCGAGTACCTCGCAAAAATGGGCGTGCTCGATTCGGCGCCGCGCCGAGGTGTCGCCCATCACGCTGTGAACCATCTCGTGCCGCGAGGTCGCGTATGCCTGAATCAGGACCCGGGAGCGACGAACCATCGCCTGTTCCCGCATCGATTGGTCCCCTCGCAGCCAGCCGGCTTCCTGCTCGCTCGATGATCACGTTGGGGCCGACGGCGATCCGTCACACACAACCTAGCCGCCCTGGATCTGCGACTGCAGAACTGCGATGGCCTTCTCCAGCACTTGGTCGCGCCCTTCGGCGATTCCCTTCGCAGTTGGCGTGCACGGCACCGTGGGCCGGATGCCGACGCCGTGATGCTGACTTCCGTCGTGCTTCAACACCCGCATCCCGGTCCAACTCACGTTGAAGCCGCCGGGAAGCGTGAAGGGATTGACGTTGCCGTTGGTGCCCGCGGTGGTGGCGCCGACGATCTCACCGAGCGCATGGTGCTCGACGATTCCCATGATCGACTCGGCGTAGGAGATCGTCCGGCCATCGGTCAGGAAGGCAACCGGCGCCCGGAACTGCGGCGAGAGCGGCGTGACGTTCCAGCGCTGGGCCTCGATGAAGGTCATCGCGTCGCGATCGGGTCGGATGATCTCGGGGATCGTCCAGCGGGCACTCTTGACAGGTCCGGCGATCAGGTGCTGAATCACTTCGTATGCGGCCTGACCGGGGTAGCCGCGCATGTCGAAGATGATCCCCTTGGCCGACTCCAGTGTCGGCAGGACGGCACGCAGCGCTGCGGCGTCGTTTCGGTTGAGATCGAAGTAGACGATGCCCGGGGCGACCTCGCTGGCGGCGGTGGGCCGCCGTTCGGACGCATTCGCGACGAGCTCAAGTGACGTGCGCGGCACATTGACGCTGATCACTGTCCCATCCGGTTGGCGGCATCGGAGCACGGAAGGATCAGCGGTCGGAGATCTGAGCGCGATCTCGATCGCCGACCGGTGGCGAGCCCATCCCTCGGTGGCCGAGGAGATGCCTGTCAGAAGCATCTGATGACACTCCTCCGCGCTGCGTCCGTCGATTGCCTCAATGACGGTGCCGAGGGCAATCTCGAGCGGGAGCGCCCCTCCGCGACCGACCACGACCAGATCGGGGCCAGCCCACGCGAGGGCCAGCGGCAGCGGTGAGCCGTACGAATCGTCCGCGTGATACACGCTCCCGTGCCCATCATGAAGGTGGGCGACAAGTCGGCGCATGGCATCACCCGTGGAGCGGGCGTCGGTCGCTTCGGCGGCGGAGCCGAGCGCCTCCCGCAACGCCTGATCCCAGTCGGTCGAGACGACATCGAAGTAGGGATAGAAGTGCTGAAAGACACCCCATGCCTTCGCGACTGCGGCAAGGCGGGTGGAGCGGTTCTGAATCGAGAGCGTCAGAGCGGGCGGCCAGTCCACGAAGGCCTTCGGCGACTTCCCCTTCGGAAGCGAGGTCCATTGATCATCGATCCTGCCGGTCGGCACGGCGTAGGGAATGAGGCACGACACGCCGCCACCCAGGTTGCGAACCACACTGCGTTCACGCAGCAATCGATCACGCCCCGCCTGATCGAGTTCCGGATCGATGGTCAGCCGCTCGATGCGGCTCCGGTAGATCCCACGCCCGCGATCGGGTCGCTCGGCTGCGAGGAGCCCGGCTCCCGAGTGCACCCACCAGACCAGCGCCTCGGCTCCCGCAGGCATCACCAGCGGCGGCGCTGCGTCGGGGTCACCAGCCCACACTGTGATCAAGGGGGCGATGTCGGCAATCGATGCTCGCAGACGCGTTGCGAGATCGTCTCGATCGACCGCCGGCTCTGCGCTCTCGAGCAGCGCAATCGTGAAGGCATCCCAGTCCTCGATCGCTTGGACTTCAGACGTCGGATGGAAGTACCGCACCAGCGCCGCAGCGCGAGTGGCCGCTTCGAGGTTCTCAAGCCCTCGGGCCGTGACCGGGGTCGGCGGCGATGGCGGCTGGACCGCGGCGACCTGTCCAAGCACGGAGAACTCGACCGCATCGGCGAAGACGGTCGCGTCGCCGCCGATGGACATGAAGCCCAGGGCAATCGAGGTGGCATCGGGTGCGACGTCGAGCGCAATCGACACGTTGGTCCACGTGGAGGTCGTCACGGGTCGATCGGCCATGTTGTCGAAGCCGCCGCGCTTCTCCTCGGGACGATCGACTCGCATCCACATCTGCCCCTGACCGGCACCGTTTGCGTCGGGCTCGATGCGCATGGCGGCCCGCAGCGCCACCCGCGTGCCGCGGTACGGCTCTGCATCGAGGAATCGCATCACATTGCCGAAGGGGGCCTCGAGCGTCTCAACCCGGCGAAGCATCATGCTTCGGGTTCCACGCACGAACTCCTTGTCGGTGAGCGAGGCCGTCCATCCCGGCCCCCGCGCGAACCACTCCGAGTGTTCATCGCCGATCGGTTCGGTTTCGAACCCAAGTTCAACGACGCCTGCCGACACGCCGCCGCTGACTGCACTCCCGGGCTGGTCAGCCACCGACTGTGCCACTGCTGCCGAGGTTGTCGCAGCGAGAACCGCAGGGGCGTGCACTCCGATGGATGCGACGAGGAGTACGCACGCATGGACGCCAGACGCAACCACCCGGGAGATGCACCAGGAGCTGCTCTCTGCGGTCGATGTGCGGAGCGCGGGTCCGGTCGGACGTGACGAGCTGGATGGGAGCCGAGGCATGGAATCTCCGGAGGAGGTGGATGGCCAGTTCGGTCGCAGGTGAAGTCGACGACCCCGGGCGCTCGATGCGCCCGGTCCACGTCAGTGAACGGAAACCGTTCGCTCCGATCACGCGGCCCACCCCGCACCGCAGAGGATCGCCGGGCACCCGGCGGAAGTCCAGAGATGCTCCAGCGCCCGAGGCACCCCGTGTGCCCATGCGCACGAGCGTTCGACGGCCCACTCAGCGGACCGGCATGATCAGCGCGAGTCGGGCAGGGCCGGGCAGGAAGCCCATCGACGAATAGAGCGCCACGGCGGGAAGGTTGGCTCGATCGACGGCCAGGGTGATGCGCCGTTCGGAACGGCGCGAGAGCTGGGCGAGCCCGTGCTGCAGAAGCAGACGGCCCAGACCGCGACCTCGGGCCCACGGCGCCAGTCCGAGGTAGACGAGCTCGCAATCCTCGCTGCCGAGACCGTCGCTGCTGCGATGCGAAGGACTGAGCAGAAGAGCGCCCGCCGGACGGTCGTCCACCCGCAGCACCGTCCAGAGTGGCGGTTCGTAGCGAGCGCTGGCGAGATGGCCTTCGAGGATGTCTTCGGTGCGGCGAAGACCGCACAGTCCCGGGCAATCGAGGGTGTCGACGTAGGTCGACTCGAGGATGCGGAGGAGGATCGGGTCGCCGCGCCGCCAGGGTCCGAGGGAGACGTCGTCGGGGAGAGTCGGAGCGTCGATCGTGCGGCGCTCGGGCACCGGGCGGGTCATGTAGTCGAGGACCGCCAGCACCGTGAAGCCGGCGCGTTCGAAGGCAGCCTTCATCCAGATGGCGTGAGGCGACACTCGCGGGGCGTTGTCCGGCGCCGTCGAGGCGAGGTGCGCGCCCGCCGTTGATCCGACCTCCGCTCGCGGCTCGGCATCGAGAAGCGCCTGAGCGACGGCGACCTGTCGAGGATCCAGTCCTTCACAGACTTCACGAAGGAGGAGCCCGAGCGCCTCCGCGCCGGCGGCGTCGCGGATGGTGGTCACCAGCACCTGGGCGGTGCGGCCCATTCCCGGGACCGCGAGCGCCGTGAGCCTGATGCGATTCTGTTGATCGACCATCGACGCCAGCGTTGCCAACTGCTCGCCGCGTCGTCCGGCGCAATCGAGGTGCGCGGCCAGCCGCTGGGCGGAGGCGCGGGCGCGGATCTCGTCGGTGCCTCCGACGAGTCGTTCAAGCGCCTCGTGATATCGCGCTCGATCGGGCCGCAGCACGCGCCAGGACGCGGCGGTGTTGACCGAATCCGAGACTGGTTCCGCCGCGGGTTCCGACACTGATTGCGACACTGGTTGCGACCCTGGTTCCGCCATCGGGACAACGGTAGCAGTGAGGCAACCGCGTGCGCTCAGGCGCGAGCCCCGGCCTGGTCGCGCAGGGCCGCGGTCTCCTGGGCAATTCCGGCGGCAGCGGCGCGATCGAGCAGGAGCGGGAGGTTGGCCTCGACGTTGTGCGCCGCTGCCCGCGCCCCGGTGGCCAGCAGATCGCGGGCAATCGCCAGATCGCTGTCGAGATGGGGGTTGGTCGTCCCCGCGAGCTGCCCAAGAAGCTCGGCCAGCACTGCGGCGAGCCGGGTCAGCGCCAGGGGCGGTTCCAAGGCCGCGCGGGCCGCAGCGTCGAGCGTGGTCGGCCGCGCGCAATCGCCGGCGTCGCTCCGCATGACCTCGTTGAGCCGGGCGTACGCGAAGGCATCGGCATCGGCCAGGGCCAGGGCGGTTTCGCGGCCGGACTGGAGGGTCTCGCGGGCCCTTTCGTGGGCCCCGGCGTGCTCGGCGAAGCGCTTCTTGCCCAGGGTGTACTCGAGCACCATCTGCCCGAGCGCCGCGCCCAGTGCCACGGTCACGCCGGCCACTGCACCGCCCCCTGGAGTCGGCGACTTGCTGGCGGTTGCGGCGAGGAAGTCACCGAGCGGGAGGGTGCGGAACGAACTCACGAGCGAACCTCGGCTCCGAGGGCCGACTGCAGCGCCGCGATGGCTCGCTCGGCCTGCGGATCGACCTCCTCGTGGCGCAGAGTGCGCTCGCCGCTACGGAATCGAAGTCGCGCCGTGAGCGACTTGCGCCCGGATGCAATCGGCTTGCCGCGGAAGACGGTGACGAAGTCGATCTGCTCCAGGGCGGGAAGTTCGAGGGCGGTGATTGTCGCCCGCACCTGTCGCCACGAGACCGATTCGTCGACGATGGCGGAGATGTCCCGGTCGATTGCGGGGAACTCGGGGAGGGCCGCGGCGACGACCTCCGGCGGGAACTTCTCGAGCAGTCGGTGGAGATAGAGCTCCGCGACCAGCACCCGTTCATCGGCGCCGAAGAGCTTCTGCACGCTCGCGTGCAGGTACCCGAGTCGCCCGACGAACTGACCTTCGGCGGCGATCACCGCATCCGGCGACAGCCATCCAGCCGGGGCGCGACCGCGCCGCGCGGACGGGGGAACTTCGCTGCTGGTCATCAGGTCGATGGTCAGGTTCTGGCCGCGCAGCAGCCGCAGCAGGCGCTCGGCGACACCGCGGATCGGGCGCAGCCCCTGGTTGGGCACTTCGTCCATCACCAGGGCGAGCGACTCCTCCTCGAGGTGGCCGTCGGGGCGGGCGTGGAAGATGGAGGCCAGCTCGAAGAGCGCCAGCGGGGCGACGCCGTTGGCGTGATTGTGGGCTCGGACCCGCAGGAGACTGGGGATGATCGAGGGGCGAAGGATCGGCTCGGCCCGGGCCCGTTCGTCGCCGACGCGAATGGCTGCGGCTCCGGCGGGCACGAATGGTTCGGCCATCGCCTCGCTGATCAGCGAGTGGGTGGTGCACTCGATGTATCCGAGTCCGGCAAGACAGTCGCGAAGCGCCCGCCGTGCGGCGACCCGCGGCTCGACCGGGGTCACGCGGATGGCAATCGTCTCGGCAATCGGGAGCGTGTCGAGCCCGGCCATCCGCCCGATCTCCTCGATCAGATCGATCTCGCGAGTGACGTCGACGCGACTGGGCGGAACGATCACGTGGATCCGCTCCTCGGGATCGCGGACGAGCTGGGGGCCGAACCCCAGCGTCTCGAGGGCCTGCATCATCTTCTCAATTGGCAGCGCCACGCCGAGGATGGCTCGGCAGCGCTTCACCCGAAGCGTCAGGACTCGCGAGGCCGGCAGCGGTGCGCCGGCGTGCAGGGCCCCCTGACAAAGCGTGCCACCTGCGATCTCGAGAATGATCTGGGCCAGGCGCTCGGCGGCGGCGTCGACTGCCGCGGGATGGACGCCGCGTTCGAATCGATAGCTGGAATCGCTGGCAATCCGCAGCCGCTGACTGGTGCGACGAACGCTCACCGGATCGAAGGTCGCCGCTTCGAGAAGGAGATCGGTGGTGCTCTCCCCAACTGCGGTCAGCGCCCCGCCCTTGACTCCGGCGATGGCCACGGCCCGCTCCTGATCGGCAATCACCAGATCCTCGGCGCCGAGGGCGACCTCGGCCGCACCTTCGCCGATGGGCAGGAACGGCTCCTTGGGATGGGCCATGCGGACCACGATCTTCCGCCCCCGGAGGAGTGAGAGATCAAAGACGTGGGTCGGCTGTCCGAGCTCGAAGAGCACGAAGTTGGTGGCGTCGACCACATTGTTCCGGGGGATCTGCCCGATGGCCCGCAGCCGCGCCGCCAGCCACTCGGGAGAGGGGCCGACCTTGGCGCCGAGAATGACGCGAGCGCTGTAGAGCGGGCAGCGGATCGGTTCTTGGTTCACGACCTCGACGATCTCGCCAATCGGCGGGCCCAGAGCTTCGGGCCGCGCCTCCGGGGGCGTGACCCGCCGTCCGGTCATCGCCGCAACTTCGCGGGCCATGCCCACATGACAGAGACAGTCGCCGCGATTGCTCGTGGTCTCGATCTCCTGGCTGATGTCTCCGTCGATTGTCTCGCGGCCGTCGAAGGGAAGCCCGGCCCGGGTCAGGGCGTCGGCCTGCTCGTCGGCGGTGGCAATGGGATCGAGGTAGTCGTTGATCCACTTCACGCTGGTGCGCATGGCGGCAGAGGGTAGCGGCGGGGGCCCGCCGAGGGGGACCCTCGCGCGCGACTCCTCGCCTCATCAGGGCACGCTCAACCGGGGATGAATGCCGACCAGGAAACACGTAGCATCCGCTCATGCCCGACCCCGGCCGCCGAACTGATTCGCGTCACCCTGCGCCGCGACTGCGCCACCCGGGGACGTCGGGCGTCTTCTCCGCCCTCGCCGCGCTCACCACCGCATTGACCCTGTGGACCGCCGCGGGGTGCCAGTCCGACCCGCCGGCGATCTCCTCCGCGACCGAGCCGGCGGAGATTGCCGTCCCGAACGATCTGGTACTCGACGTCACCGTGCTGCGCGGTCGGCGAGTCGAGGGCACGATTGGCGTCGAACGACATCAGGCCCGCTACATCCTCTTCGCCGACGGTTCCCTGCATGCCGATGCCGGTCGCTCGCTGCGGGCCGATGTGCGGCCGGGACTCACCCGGCGACTGAGCGGCGAGAAGATGCAGCTCGTCTGGCGAACACTGAAGGAAGTCGGTCTCGACGTTCGCGCCGGCGCGGGCGACCCCGGCAACGACACCCTCGTCGAAGCTCCCGCGGATCGAGTCGTCCATCTTCTCAATGTCGGTGTGGCCGGCGACACCTGGCGCATCCTGCGACTCAGCAGCGAGGACGGCTCACTGCCCTCCGACACCACCCGCATGGTGCGGCTTCTCGCGGAGCTGGCGTGGGTGCCGGACGAGTTCCCGCAGCGGCGGGCACAGGCTGCGGTTCGCTACGACTTCGGTCCCGATCCGTACGCCATGTTTCGCCGCGAAGAGTCAGTCCGGCCCGGCGACATCGAGCGGCGTCCCTCCGCCGTGCCCCGTGTCCCCCCGCGGATCCTGTTTCCGCTGGGAGCTCCGCGATGAATCGGAACACCTCGACCACCTCCCTCCTGCGCACGTCTGCGCTTCTCGCCGCCGCGTCGATGGTCGTCCTGAACGGATGCGCATCCTCGACTCGGCAGGGAATCGGCGATCCGAACACGCCAACCGGCGGCGTGGCCATCGAGTTCGACAATCGCGACACCGCGGAACTGCGCGTGATCTTCGCGACCGTCTCGGCCGAAGGCGTCATCGCCATCGGTGGCGGCGCCGACGGATTCAATCAGCGCACCACCTGGAGCGGAACGCTCACCGCCGAACAGGCTGGGGCACTACGGGCCATCCTGCGCGAGGACGGCTGGACCGATGGCACGGTCTTCGCGTCGGGAACCCCAAAGACCAGAATCGCCCGGGTGATCATCCGAAGCAGCGCAGGCAGACAGTCGTACAGTCTGATCGGCGAATCCGAAGCGGTCGACCGCCTCGACGCCTTCCTCTGCGGAGCTTCTCGTGCGCGATTCGACCAATTCATGCGGATGCTTCCAGAACCCCCTCCGACGCAGTGAGTTCGCGCCGCGGCCCCGATGGTCAGCCGGGCGTGCCTCGTCCGTGGGCGAGCGCGGCTCGCGATCCGGCAGCGCCGGCTTCTCGCTCGTGGGCATCCTGGTGTCGATGGCGATCATCGTGGTGCTGATGGCCGTCCTTCTCGGCAGTCTCAATACCGCGGTGACCGGCGCCGGCAACACGACTTCGGGATCGGTCCGTTCGATCCAGGACCAGATCCAGCTCTCCGAGACCTTCAAGGGATTCCTGGTGATGGGCGGTGCGGCCTCGTCATTTCCGGTGCCGAGCCGACTCGATCGCTCCGCGAAGACCAGCCGCGACGTCACCGCGGCGCTCTATGCGATTCCGATCATGAACAACTCGATGGCCCCGAAGATGCTGGTCTCGGCCAATGAGCGAAATCCGGTCGTGGAAGTCGACGAGGAGTACGACTACTCGGTGTACGACCCGGCCTCTGGCGTCTTCTGGGATCCGGGCTTCAAGGGCGATCTCGAGACCGGCTCCAACGTCTCGTTCGCCCACGTGTTGCTGATCGGCAGCCGCTTCGAGAAGCACTGGCTCGGTCCGAGCCTCGATGGGCGTTTTCCACTGCTCGGAACCCGCGGGCCGCGCGACGGCAAGGTCAGCGGGTCGTCCTTCACCACCGGTCGCAACGGCGAGTGGGCGGGCCACATCTGTTTCGGCGACGGCCATGTCGCCTGGGTCAACTCGACCGACGCCCCGGGCCTGACCGTCGGCAGCGCCGGCGGCACCCGTGCGGATGGGCTCTTCTCGATGGAGGAAGGCTTCGAAGGCGGCGACGCGATGCTGGTCTTCATGCGCCTGGTGGGGGACAAGCGGGAGATGCAGTTTGATTGATTTGAGCGCTCGGTTCGGCGGCTTTTTGAGCGCTCGGTTCGGCCCTCCGGGCCGACACTCGCTTCCGTACGCCGCGCCGGGCGGAGC
>CAYXKH010000107.1:0-10153 GCA_964465255.1 uncultured Isosphaeraceae bacterium | reverse complement strand
CCGGTAGTCTGTGAGTGGCCAGTGGGACTCCCGCGTCCAGTGGGTCAGCGGGTCCAGTGGGTCAGCGAGTCCAGTGGGTCAGCGGGTCCAGTGGGTCAGCGGGTCCGGCGGAGCCAATGTGCAGGAGAGCACACGATGATCCAGGAAACACTTCTCACCGCGGCACGCCGTTGGGCCGCGGGTCCGTTGGTGGGCGTGCAACTCGGGGCCGCCGGGAGTCGCGCGAGTCTGCTCGCGCTCCCCGTCGCCCTGGCGTTCGCTCTCGGGTCAGTCGACGCGGCCGCGAGCTCGATCGTCACCTTGGACCGAAGCGCTGCCGCAACGTGGCAGTCGGGCGCACGCATCCTCGGCTTCGACACGATTCCGGGGGCGGCGCTGTTCAACCCCGGCACCATCGTGCCGCGGGATTCCCAGCTCAGCGATGACTACGCCGAGTGCGCGGGGGCGGTCTTCTCGAGCGCGGGAGGGCCGGCGGCGGTGATCAAGGTGCTGGGCTCCTCGCAGGCGGGCGATGCGCAGACGCTGCCGAACATCGTCGGCGGGACGTCGCTGAGCGGACCGAACATCGTGATCAACTATCTGACCTTCATCGAGATCGAGTTCGTCGACGAGCAGGATGGACCCAGGCCGGCCAGTCGGGTCGGGGCCTGGAACGATCCGACGGGGTCGCGCATCCGCCTGAGCGTCTTCGACTCGGGCAATCGGTTGCTTGAGTCCGTCGAAGGCAATCAGGGCGTGTTCCTGGGAATTGCGCAGTCGGGAATCGCCCGGGCCAGATTCGAGTATGTGTCGACGCAGACCGTGCAGGGCTTCAGTCTCGACGACATCACAATCGGCCGCGAGTCGTCCATCGCCGACCTGAACGGCGACGGCGACGTGGACGGCGCCGACCTCGGGCTGCTCCTGACGGGGTGGGGCGAGTGCGCGGTGGCGTGCTGCGAGGGCGACCTGAATGTGGACGGACAGATCGACGGAGCGGACCTCGGGCTGCTGCTGGCGGCATGGACGGGGTGAGCTGCGAAGCCCTCGCGAGGGCTCGCGGACCCGGAGTTCGAGACGGTCCTGTTCTCCGGGTGCCCTGCTCTCTTCTCTCCTGCTCTCTCCTTCCCCCTTCCCGTACGATCGCCGCGTGCCGATTCTTCCGCGAGCTGCTGCGCCACTTCTCTGCGTCGGGTTGGCGCGACATCGCGCTGTTGCGGTTGTTCTGGATCGGACTCCCGGCGCTGTGGGATCGTCCACGCCCGAGGCCATCCATGCCGCCCTTCGCACCGCGCGGGTGGTGACGGCGTCGATTCCCGACTCGACCATGGACTCCGACGCCGGCGCAGCGCCCGCAGGAGTTGGCGAGGAGTCCGCGGGTTCCCCCGCCCAGGATGACGCTGTTCGACTGGGACGTGCCCTTCGCAGCGCCCTCGACGCTGCGGGAATCAGCGGGCGGCGGGCGGTCGTGGCCCTGCCTCGAGAAGCGGTGGCGATCAAGCGGCTGTCGCTCCCGGCGGCCGACGCGAACGAACTCCCCGACATGGTCCGCCTGGCGATGCAGCGCGAGCTTCCGCTCGATACCGGGGCCGCTTCGATCGACTTCGTCGCCCTGGGCCGGGACGGCGGCACGACCGACGTGTGTGCAGTGGCCGCACCCGAGCGGATGATGAATTCGGCGCGGCGGACGATGGAGGCCGCCGGCCTGACCATCGCGCGGGTGGCGCCGCGCTGCCTCGGCGCGGTCTACGGAGTGGATCGGACGACGGAGGGCTCGATTCTCGTGATCGACGCCACCGCAAGCCGACTCGAACTCTCGGTGGTGACCGATGGCAAGCTCGGCTTCTCGCGCGGGAGCGAACTGCGGGGCGGCGGCGGCGAATCGATCGAGCCGGTGGTCACCGAACTTCGAAGGACATGGATGGGGCATCAGGTGGTGGGGGGCGAGGCCGTCTCCCGCTCGCTCCTCATGGCTCCGCCAGCGATGGCGAAACGACTCGCCGAAGTCGCCCGCGAGATCACCGAGCATGAGGTGATTGCGCTGCCCCAGTCACTTTCCAGCCACGATGGCGTGGCCACCGAGCATGACGACGTCGGCGCCTGGCCCCTGGCGGCGCTTCTGGTCGAGACCGCCTCGGGTTCTCCGATGATCGATCTGGCCTCGCCGAGACGGGCTCCGGATCTGGCCGGGCGGCGTCGACAGTTGATCCTCGCCGGTGCCGGGCTCCTCGCCGTCACGGTGCTGGCCGGCTACTCGCTCGGGCGCCGCGAGGCGGAGCGCGAACAGGATCGCCGCGAAGAACTCGTCGACAAGGCCCGCGCGGCCGCATCCGAAGGGCGCCGCATGCGCCGCGACGAGGACAAGGTGGCCCACCTCGAGCAGTGGATGTCCGCACGACAGGACTGGATTGCGGATCTGCTTCATCTGAAGGCGCTTCTGCCTGAACCAGGCGACGTCGTGGTCGATTCGATCACCGGCACGCTCGACTGGAAGGGCGTCAAGTGGACCAAGGAGAAGGGCTGGTCATCCGGGGCCGGCGTGCGCATCGTGCTGGAGGGCGAGGCCAAGACCCGTCCCATTGCCGATGCGATGCGTGAGCGACTGGTGAAGGACGGCAGTTTCGTGGTCGCCACCAGCGGCTCCGACTCGCGCGGTGGCAATCGCCTTCCCTATCCCTTCGGCCTGCTGATGACCTCGGATCGCGGGGTGAAGCCGACCGATGCGTCGAAGAGCACCGCGCCCGCCAACGGCTCGGCGGCACCGCCGACCAAGGGGCCGACGTCGGGGACAGGCGCCAGCGCGGCCAAGGCACCTCCGGCGGCGCTGTCCGAAGGGGCGCCGCAGGACAAGGATGAAGACGCCGACCCCGACGCCGCCAATGAGGAAGACGAGACCGCCGTCACGCCTTCGCCGCCTTCGCCTCCTTCAGTTGCGACCGACTCCGTAAGTTCGTCGCCGAGGAGCGCTCCATGACCCCTGGGCGAATGCGGCTCCTTGTGGCAGCGGGTGCGGTGCTGACGCTCGCGGGTGCGTTCTGGGGTTCGTATCGCTACGGCGCCGGACGACTGCTTGGGGTCGACCCCGCGCTTGCCGGGCAGGCCGACGCGGCCCGCGGCGTCCTCCTGGAAGTGCGGGCGCTCCGCGAACGTCGAGCCACGGTGGTTGTCACGCTCGATGATGTCGCCAATAGCTCGCTTGGCAATTCGCTGGCGGTTGTCGACAGCTCGCTCCGCACTCGGCTCAATCGACTGGGAGAGTCGGAGAAGCTGCGCAATCTCGCCGTCGGCACCGGCGCGAATGCCGCCCACGACTCGCCCGCCCGCGGCAAGTACGGTCGCTCCGCTGAACAGCGGGGGCTCCGCGACGAGATCGACTTCGTCGAGCTCCAGGGCTGGGTCAACGGCGACGGCACGCCCGCGCAGATCCTGCGCCTGGTGCAGCGGATCGACGCCGAGCCGTGGCTTCACCGCATCGACTCGATCAAGCTGGAGGCTGTGGGCATCGAGAAGGCGGCCGACGCGCCGCGTCTGCGGGCGAGCATTCGGCTGACGACGCTCTTCCTGCCGGGGCGGACGGCAACGGCCGAACTCGCCTCGAGTTGGACCAAGGCGGAGGCGGATCGACTCGCGCCGCTTCTGGAACGAACTCTCTTCGCCCTGCCGGTGCCGGCGCCGCCCGTGGTTGCGGTGCAGGCCGCGCCGTCGACTGCCCCGGTGGCGCCGCCGCCATTCCCATACGAGGAGTGGCAACTGACGGGCGTGGCTCGGGGCCCGACCGGTCCCGAGGTCTGGCTTCAGAACCGCCGCAGCGGCGAGCGTCGCACGCTCGTGCCGGGCCAGTCGCTCTCCGAGATGACCCTCGTCGAGGCGGGGGGCGAGACGGCCTTCTTCACCGTCTCGGGACAGCGCGTGCGGGTTGCCGTCGGAAGTTCCATGCACGAGCGCAGTCCGCTCGGATGAGTCCCGACGCCGTCGCGTCGCCCCATCACCACCCAACTGCCATGCCATCGCGGCGCGGATCGCTGGCGGCGAAGTAGCCGTCTTCGAGGGCGAGGATGGCCTGGGCGCCGCCGAAAGAGACATTTCGCGTTTCGGCCAGCGTCAGATCGTGGCCGCGGCGGCGAAGCTCTTCGATGAGCTCCGGATCGAAGCCCGGCTCGATCGACACCTTCTTCCCCGACATCACCTGCCAGCGCGGCGCATCGATGGCGGCCTGCGGGTTCTGCTTGAAGTCGGCCAGCCGCGTCAGGACCTGAAGGTGGCCTTGCGGCTGCATGAATCCGCCCATGACGCCGTAGGCCATGAGAGGCGCGCCGGCGCGAGTGACGAAGGCTGGAATGATGGTGTGGTAGGGGCGCTTCCCGCCGCCGAATGCGTTGGGATGACCCGGCGTGAAAGAGAAGCAGGCCCCGCGGTTGTGGAGCGAGATGCCGGTTTCGGGCACCACCACGCCGGAGCCGAAGCCCATGTAGTTGCTCTGGATGAAGCTGATCATCATGCCGTCGCGGTCGGCGGCGGTGAGCAGCACCGTCCCACCGCGCCTGGGCTGGCCGTGACCGGGATCGGCCGCGACCTGCGGATCGATGGTCGCCGCCCGCTCCTGGAGATACGCCGGATCGAGCAGGGCTTCACTGGTCGTCGTCATGGTCTCCGAATCGGCGACGAAGGCATGGGCGTCGGCGAAGGCCAGCTTCATCGCCTCGATCTGGGTATGGATGCAGTCGGGGCAGTCGGCCTGCATGGCGGCGAAGTCGGAGTGGCTGAGCATGCCAAGGGCGCTCAGGGCTGCGATTCCCTGGCCATTCGGCGGGATCTCATGCAGCGTGAGGCCGCGATAGTCGATTGAGATGGGATCCACCCAGTCGGCGCGGTGCGTGGCCAGATCCTCTTCCCGCAGCATCGCGCCGTCGGCCTTGGCCGCAGCGAGGATGCGGGCCGCGAGCGCCCCGCGATAGAACGAATCGCCGCCGGTGCGGGCGATCTCTTCAAGCGTGCGGGCATGATCGGGAAGCGTGACCTTCTCGCCTGGTCGCGGGCCGCGACCATTGGGGAGAAAGACCCGTTTGAACTCGTCGAAGGCGGCGAAGCGGGTGCCGGCCCGCGACCATCCGCCGGCGGTCTGTGGTGCCACCAGGAAGCCGTCGCGGGCGAAGGCGATGGCGGGCTCGAAGAGGTCGGCGAAGGGCAGCCGTCCGAACTTCTGCGAGAGCGCTCGCCACCCGGAGACGCATCCGGGGACAGTGACGAAGTCCCACCCGAGAGGCGGGCGCGTCGGATCTTCGATGCCACCAGGCCAGCGGCCGGCGACCGCCTCGAGAGTCAGGGCCTTGGGAGCGCGACCGCTGGCGTTGAGTCCGTGAACTTTGCCGTTCCACCAGACGAGCGCGAAGGCATCCGACCCGATTCCGTTCGAAGTTGGTTCAAGCACGGTGAGCGCAGCGGCGGTGGCGATGGCTGCGTCGGCTGCGGTGCCGCCCCGCAGCAGCATCTGGAGCCCGGCCTGTGCGGCAAGCGGTTGCGACGTGGCCACGGCCTGCCGTGCCAGAACCGGCATGCGCTGCGAGGGATAGGGGAAATTCCAGTCAAAGAGTGACATCGCGGTGTTCCAGAGGGACTCAGAACTTTCGAACCGAACGGTCGGGCGTCGCCCAGAAGACCGGACACTTCGTCTCGGCAACCTGCCTCGGGCGACGTGCCTCGCAGTGTCCCCGAAGCCGCGGCCAAACGCGAAACCCGCCGACGAAGTCTGTCCCCCGAATCCAATTCTTCTGCAATCCAAGCGCTGATCCTGCCGATCAATCACACACACGCTCCACTCTCTCCCTTCTCCCGTGTCCAAGCGCTCCGCCAATCCCATTTCTCAAGCCGGCGTCCTGCCGTGGCGTCGGGATCGGCGCGGCGCCCTTGAGGTGGTTCTGGTGACGAGTCGCGGCGGACGGCATTGGACGGTTCCCAAGGGAAATGTGCCCGCGCACCTGACCCCGGGTCGCGCCGCGGCGCGCGAGGCCTTCGAGGAGGCGGGCTTGCTGGGCAGCGTGGGTGGACTCATCGGCAGCTACACCTATCGCAAGCGCGGCGATCTGTACGAAGTCTCGGTCTTCCCGCTCGACGTCACGGTCTCGCTCCCGCTCTGGCCCGAGGCCTTCGTGCGCGAGCGCCGCTGGGTGCCGATGGTCGAGGCGGTCGAACTGGTCCGTCACGACAGCTTGCGCTCGCTGCTTGCGGCTGCGGCCGAGTTGCGATTTGCGTGAGCGTTGGGTGCCACGGCACCCGGCGAGAGCGTGACACCCAACGAAGGCGTGCCACCCAACGCGGACCGCACGCTCGAACTACGTCAGCCAGCCGCCACCCATGACCACCTCGCCGTCGTAGAGGACGACCGCCTGTCCAGAGGCGACGGCCCATTGCGGGGCGTCGAACTCGATTGCGAGTCGTTCCGCGTCGCCTTCGCCGCCCGTGCGGCGAGCGGTGGCCGGGGCGGGTTGACCGTGTGCACGCACCTGGGCGTGGCAGCCGAAGGGTGTCTCGAACGGGGGCGGATCGACCAGCCAGTTCACTTCGGCGGCGGCACATGACGAGACCAGAAGCGCTTCGCGTGCACCGACGGTGATGGTGTTGGTGGCGGCATCCTTGCCGACCACGTAGATCGGCAGCCCGAATGCCACGCCCACGCCGCGCCGCTGGCCGATTGTGAAGTGCTGATGCCCCGGATGTTCGCCGAGGACCCGCCCATTGCCATCGACAATCGGCCCCGGGCTCACCTGATCGCCGCTGCGCCGCGTCACCAGCCCGGCGTAGTTGTTGTCGGGGACGAAGCAGATCTCCTGCGAGTCGGGCTTGTCGAAGACCGGGAGGCCGAGCTCTCGAGCAATCGCCCGCACCGCCGGCTTCTCCATCGCGCCGAGTGGGAGAAGAGTCCGCGCCAGTCGAGTGCGCTTCATCCCAAAGAGCACGTAGCTCTGATCCTTGCCGTGATCGAGACCGCGCAGCAGTCGCGGCGAGGGCGAATCGCCGGCAGCATCACCAGCGCCGCGGTCGATTCGGGCGTAGTGACCGGTGGCGACGAAGTCGGCGTCGATCTGCGCCGCGTAGTCGTGCAGCTTGCCGAACTTGAGCCAGTCGTTGCAGCGCACGCACGGATTGGGCGTGCGCCCGGCGTTGTACTCGTCGACGAAGTAGTCGACGATCCGTCCGAAGTCCTTCTTGAAGTTGCAGACGTAGAGCGGGATCCCAAGCTTCGCCGCGACGAGCCGGGCATCCGCCGCGTCGTTGATCGAACAGCACCCCTGATGGCCGATGCGAAGCGCGTTGGCCGGTGCGGCGGGGGCCGTCTCGATCGGGCACATCTCAAGCGCCTCGCCCGGCGAGCCCAGGCGCATGAAGCAGCCGACGACTTCGTAGCCCTCGCGGCGCAGAAGCGCTGCCGCCACCGAGGAGTCGACGCCGCCTGACATCGCCAGAAGCACTGTGCCACGTGTGGACATTGCGGAGGTGAGGGTACGGGGCCCGGAACGCGGTCCGGTTACACTCGCCGCGATCATGCTGATCTACGCCGGAATCGACGAAGCGGGCTACGGACCGCTGCTCGGACCGCTCTGTGTGGCGGCCTCGATCTTCGTCGTCGATGACGACACCAGCTCCGGGGCTGGCGCCGGCGCAGCCACCGGAGCGCGGTCCTCCGCGGCCGGCGCCGCGACCGATCCGCGACCGCAGCGCTTCCCCGATCTGTGGAATGAACTGGGCCATGCGGTCTGCCGCAGCCCGGCCGACGCGAAGCGGCGGATTGCCGTCGAGGATTCCAAGAAGCTCAAAGGCGCCCGCGATGCCAGGAGCCATCCGCTTCGACATCTCGAGCGCGGAGTGCTGGCCTTCATGGGCGCCCTCGCCCGCCACGGGACGGAGGTGAAGCCGTGGTCCGGCGCGGACGTTCCGCTGGACGACGATCAACTGCTCGCGCGACTCGGTGCCTGCCTGCCATCGGCCGAGATCGCCCCGTGGTACTCCGGTCCGTCGCCTCTGCCGCTGGCCCACGACGTCGGCCAGCTCGAGATCGCCGCCGCGTCGCTTCGCCGCTGCGAGCGGGTGCGGTGTGCGGCGCTGCTCTGCGAGGTGGTCGATGTGGCCGAGTTCAATCGCCACCTGGCGCTCTCTCGGAGCAAGGCCTCGGTGAGTTTCGATTCGGTCGTGCGACTGGTGAACTCGATCTGGAACACCTGGCCGACCGTCCATCCGCGAGTGGTGATCGATCGTCAGGGCGGACGAACCATGTACCGCGAGCCGCTGTCGATGTGCTTTCCCGAAGCCGAGATCACCATCCTCGGCGAGACCGAGCGCCTCAGTCGCTACCGCCTCGAGCGCGGCGGATCGACCATCACGCTCTCCTTCGAGACCGAGTCCGAAGCGGCGCACCTGCCGACGGCGCTGGCCTCGATGACCGCGAAGTACATTCGCGAACTGCTCATGCTGCGCTTCAACCGCTGGTTCGCCGGCCACGTCCCCGAGATCAAGCCGACCGCCGGCTACTTCCAGGATGGACAGCGCTGGCTTGGCGAGATGGAGACCGCCATCGAGTCGCTCGGAGTGGACAGGACCGGGCTGGTGAGAAACGGGTAGCGCCGCCGCAGGCAGCGGGGGGCAGGGAGCAGGGGGCAGCAAAGATCGCAAGGGATTGCACGATTGAGTGTGGGCCTTTGGGGGAGCGAAGCGAAGCGCGCCGGGATCCTGCCCGCTGCGGAGGTCCACGACTCGGTCCCTGCACGGAGTCGTGGACCTCGCGACATGCCGTCAACGCCAGGCGTCACGTGTCCTGCGGGTCCTTCTCGTCCTCGGGCGTCTCACACGGACCCCAGCCCGCAAGCAGCACGCCCAGATCGCCGCCATCGACCACGCCGTCGGCGTTGATGTCGTAGATCACCTCGTCGCTGCCCCACGCGGAGAGGAGCAACCCCAGATCGGCGCCGTCGATCTGAC
The DNA here is from genome assembly GCA_964465255.1 of uncultured Isosphaeraceae bacterium. Lineage (GTDB taxonomy): Bacteria > Planctomycetota > Phycisphaerae > Phycisphaerales > SM1A02 > CAYXKH01. The sequence continues at coordinate 1,204 of CAYXKH010000107.1, read as the reverse complement.
CATCGAGGTTGAAGTCCAGTCCGCACGGCGGAGTGACCTGCTCGAAGATCTGTTCGAGCGCTCCGCCCATCGCGTAGATCCGCATCGAGGTGTCGTCGGGATCGGATGACCAGTCGAGAATCAGATCCCAGTAGCTGATCTCCAGCTGGTCCTGAGTGTGACAGTTGAAGGTGAGGTACTCGACTCCGACCAGCTCCGGTCCGCTGGCGCGGAAGCCGCCGAACGGTCGCACGTTGTCCCACTCGTCGAGCCCGCCGGGCATCACCATCTCGCCGATGGTCCAGCCCGGAAGGTCGAAGGCGAAGGGTTGCGTGAAGTCGATCGCCCGGTCGCCTGGGAAGAACCAGAACTCGTCGATGGGCAGGGCGTCGGGACTGTTCGGGCCCAGCTCGAAGCTGAAATAGGTCGTGGCCCCGCCGGCGACGGTCTTGCCCTTCGCGGGGATCACGTGAAGCCCGACGAGCTTCTTGAGCTTGACGTCGTCGTAGCGGTCGTACGCGGCGACGGCCGCAGCACTGAGATCGAAGGTCAGGAGATCGGCCTTGAGCGGCGCTGCGAAGAGGCGGAGCTCGATGTCGGCCGCCATCGTCGTGTCGGGGATCGGGAGGGGCTGGGCGCCTTCAGCGAAGCGCCGCTTCTTGGTCGGATGCTTGGTCGGATCCATGATGGGCGGCCCGGTCCAGCCGCCGTTGGCGTTGGTGTTGCCAGTCGCCCCACCCGGATCGGGATTGGTGTCCGGATCGGCGAACCAGAGCTTCTTCGCGGCCTTGTCGAAGCCCACCAGCGTGACCGAGTGGAATGCGCCGTCGGTGTTTCCCGACCACCAGAGCTTCGGGGTGGCGGCGCGGGTGAGGGAGAGATTCACCGCGTCCTTGTTGCGGATGATGGCCGCGCCGGCGTCGAAGAGCTTGCGGTTCTTGACGGTGAACTTGGCCCCCGCGGAGGACTGGTACTCGACATCGTTGCCCTTGGCGATGATCTCCGATCGCACCACGCCCTTGCCGCGATCCGAGCGCGGACCGACGCCCCGAGCTGCGAGAAGCCGGTGATAGGCGTCGTCGTAGACCTTGTCCATCGGGTTCGGGTTGGGCAAGCTGGGAGCGTCGACAAGCTTCTCGATCTCACCGGGGAACGTCGCGCGCCAGTCCGCCGCCCGGCGTTGCCTCACACTGACTGCGTGACTCTCTCCCTCGACCGCCGCCGC
>CAYXKH010000106.1:2893-10161 GCA_964465255.1 uncultured Isosphaeraceae bacterium | reverse complement strand
CGGCTCGGCACGCCCAGCGGATTGAGCAGCACGTCGACCGGAGTGCCGTCGGCGAGGAAGGGCATGTCCTCTTCCGGCACGATGCGGGCGATGACGCCCTTGTTGCCGTGACGGCCGGCCATCTTGTCGCCGACGGCGAGCTGCCGCTTGGTGGCGAGGTAGATCTTGACCATCTCGAGCACGCCCGAGGGCAGCTCGTCGCCGCGCTTCATGTGCTCGAGCTTGCGGCGCTTCTCCTTCTGGACGCCCTTGATGCGCGGCCAGAACTGACCGTGGATCACCAGCGCCTGCTCGCGGGCTTCCTTGCTGCCCTTCATCCACTTGTCGGAGAAGTTCTCGATCTGCTCGAGGATGACCTCGGGCAGGGGGCTGGCGCCGACCTTCTGGCGAGTCGAGGGATCCACCATCTCGGCGCCGAGGGCGGCGTTGAGCTGGTCGAGCATCTGCTTGAAGAGCGAGATGGCCTTCTGATCCATCATCTCCTCGTACTGGGTGTGTTCCTTCTTGAGCTGCTTCTTCTGATCCTCGCTCAGGTGGAGCCGCCGGCTGAACCGACGGGCGCCGATGACGATGCCTTCGGTGCCGGCGGGCACTTCGAGAGAGTCGTTCTTCACGTCCTCGCCGGCGCGGCCGAAGATCGCGTGGAGCAGCTTCTCTTCGGGGCTGAGCTCGGACTTGCTCTTGGGGCTGACCTTGCCGACGAGGATGTCGCCGGGGCCGACGCGAGCGCCGATCCGGATGACGCCGTTCTCGTCGAGATTGCGCAGCATGCGCTCCGAGACGTTGGGAATGTCGCGGGTGAACTCCTCGCGCCCCAGCTTGGTCTCGCGGATCTCGACGTCGAAGCTCTCGATGTGGATCGAGGTGAAGACGTCGTCCTTCACCAGCCGCTCGCTGATGACGATGGCGTCCTCGAAGTTGTAGCCGTCGAAGGTGTTGAAGGCGACGAGCACGTTCTTGCCGATGGCCAGCTCGCCCTGCTTGGTGCTGGCACCGTCGGCGAGGATCTGGCCGGCCTTGACCTTCTGGTTGAGTCGGACGATCGGGCGCTGGTTCTGGCAGGTGCGCTCGTTCAGTCCGACGAACTTGCGAAGCTCGTACTCGTCGGCGTTGTCGATGATGATCCGCTCGGCGTCGACATAGGTGACTGCGCCGCCGCGCTTGGCCTTCACGATCATGCCGGAGTGGTTGCCGACCACCTTCTCCATGCCAGTCGCGACGCAGGGCGGCGTGACCTTCACCAGCGGCACGGCCTGCCGCTGCATGTTCGAACCCATCAGCGCCCGGTTGGCGTCGTCGTGCTCGAGGAAGGGAATCAAGGACGCCGAGACGCCGACGATCTGCTTGGCCGAGATGTCGGCGTAGCGCACGTCCTCGGGCGGAACCGCCGCCAGTTCGCCCTGCACGCGAGCCAGGACGGTGGGGGTGGTCATCTTGCCTTCGCGGTCGAGGGCCTCCGAGGTGGCCAGGGTGGACTGGAGTTCCTCGTCCGCGCGGAGATGGGCGGTCTTGCCGGTGTACTTGCCGTTCTTGATCTCGCGGTAGGGCGTGAGCAGGAAGCCGTAGTCGTCGACTTCCGCGTAGATGCCCAGGCTCGCGATCAGACCGATGTTGGTGCCTTCCGGCGTCTCGATGGGGCAGATCCGGCCGTAGTGGCTGATGTGCACGTCGCGCACTTCGAAGCCGGCCCGCTTGCGGTTGAGTCCGCCGGGTCCGAGCGCCGAGAGACGGCGCTCGTGCACCAGCATCGACAGCGGATTGGTCTGGTCGACGACCTGCGACAGCTCGCTGCGGCCGAAGAAGAACTCGATGGCGCTGGAGATCGACTTGCTGTTGACCAGATCGGAGATCTTGTCGAGCTCCTCGGGGTCCTTGACGCTCATGCGCTCCTGGACGGTGCGCTTGAGCTTGAGGAAGCCCTTGCGCATCTCCTCCACCGCGAGCTCGTCGAGCGTGCGCAGGCGGCGGTTTCCGAGGTGATCGATGTCGTCGACGAAGGAATCCTTCCGCTTCGCCCGCAGATCCATGATGTAGCGGATGACGGCGAGGAAGTCCTCGGCGCGGATGTGCATGATGTCCTCGGGGACATCCATTCCGAACTTGCGGTTGATGCGGAAGCGTCCGACGCGTCCGAGGCGATAGCGGTTCTCGTCGAAGAACTTCTCCCTGAAGAGCGCCTTCGCCTTGTCCACCTGCGGCGGGTTGCCCGGGCGCAGACGACCGTAGATCTTGAGCAGGGCGGCCTCGTGCTCGCTCACTTCCGCGAGGAAGTCGAGACGCTCTTCGGCCAGCGTGTTGAGAATCAGCGGATCGACGGCATCGGCGATCACCCGCACGGTCTTCAACGTGCTCTTCATGATCAGCTCGGCGTTGTCGCCAAGCTGGGCGCCGGGCCGGCAGAGTTCCTCGCCGGTGTCGGTGTCGACGATCAGTTCCGCCGAGTAGTGCTCGGGGCGGACCTTCTCGACCTTCATGTCCTCGACGTCGTAGAAGAGCTCGAGGAGCTTGTCGGTCGAGGAGAAGTGCTCGTCGAGGGCCCGAAGGAAGGTGGTCGCGGCCAGCTTCGTCGACTGGTCGATCCGCATCGCCAGGACGTCCTTCTTGGTCACCTCGAGCTCGATCCATGATCCGCGCTCGGGAATGATGCGGGCCGAGTGGAGCGGCCGATCACCCACCGAGGAGACGATCGAGAAGTCCACGCCGGGCGAGCGGTGGAGCTGGCTGACGATGACCCGTTCGGCACCGTTGACGATGAACTCGCCGCCACCCATCATCACCGGGATCTCGCCGAGGTAGATCTCCTCCTCGGGGATGGCGTCGACGCCTTCGCGGCGCAGACGGACGGCCACCCGGAAGGGCAGCCCGTAGGTGAGGCGCAGCTCGCGACACTCGTCGGGCGTGTAGCGCGGCTCGTCGAGCTTGTAATAGAGGTACTCGAGCTTCATCTTCCCGTCGTAGCTCTCGATCGGGAAAACTTCACGAAGCAGCGCCTCCAGGCCGATGCCCTTGCTGCGCGTGTCGTGCAGCTTGGTCAGTTGGAGGAAACGCTCGTAGGAGTCCTCCTGGACTCGGACGAGGTTCGGGACGGGAATTGCGTCGCCGCGCTTGGAGAAGTCGCGCACGGTGGTCGTGGACATCAGGATTCCCCGTAGTGCTGGGAGACAACGACACCGCGACCGTCGCATCGATCGCGGTTCGCGGATGTGTGGGTTGAATTCAGGAATGCGGCGCCGACAAGCGGGGCAGTGTAGCCGGACCCCCGCCTAGTTAGCAAGGCGCGTGCCGCAGCCGATCCAAATTGCGAAAAAAAGACCCCCGGATCCCGGCCCATCCCCGCCCATCCCCGGCTCATCCCCGGGTCTGACCGCCCGTGGCACCGTCGGCCACTCCGCCTGGCGCTCCCTCACAGCGCCCGCGACCAGCCGAGTCGCTTCACCCTCCCGGATGCACCGGGACCACCGCCGGGCGGTCGGCAAGGAGGCAGTACGCCGCTCCATAGGTGGTGATGAGCAGGGGATACCCGAGGAAAATGCCCGGAAGAATGCACGCCAGGAAGGTGGCGATCGACAGCAGGCCCATGACGATGGCCAGACCGATGATGCTGAGGGCGTGACCCGAGGTGATGGCCCACGAGGTCGAGAATGCCTGGAGAACGCCGAGTCCGGGCCGATCCGGGTCGACCAGCAGGAGAAACGTCGGGAAGAGCCGGGCCGCGAGCCAGGCCATCGGAACGAGGATCGCCGCGACCAGACCGATGATCAGGGCGACCAAGGCGGGCGAGCCCCTGAAGCCGGTGGTGAAGGCGCTCATCCCGACGACCATCCCGACGACCAGGCCGACGACCACCAGCGGCAGCGCCAGCAACAGGGTGCCCAGGCACCACAGCAGATAGGCCAGCACCAGGGCAAAGACCCGCTGGAAGGCTCGGCCGAGGGTCGCGAGAGTGCCCCGGCCCCGAACGGCCTCGACCCCGAAGAGAAAGGCTCCGACGGTGAGCGGGAAGAACACCAGAGCCGAGACCAGGACCGAGGTGCCAATCAGGGCGACGCCCAATCCTGCGGCGCCTGCGCTCTTGGCCAGATGCTGGCCGAACGACTGCACCATGTTGACGAAGAACTGGGCCCCGATCAGGATTCCGACGACGGCCACCGCATTCCAGTAGTTGGCGGTGAAGGCGGCCCAACCCAGGCTCATCGCGGTTCCGACACCCATCTCGCCCAGCGGCGCTCGCGACGGCCGCTGGGCCCGGGCCCAGTGCGGCGGAATCTCCGGATCCACCCCGGATTGCAGCGAGGCGCCTCCGGCGTGCCCGGGCGGGATTGCGGCCGCGAAGGCCGGTTGGCCTGCGGCGAACGCCGCCAGTTCGGGGACCGATCCGAGTGGGCGCCAGGCCTGCTCTCCTTCGGGACAGACCAGAGTCTCGGGACCGATCGACCCGCTCCGTGCGAGCGAGGCGATTGCAGTTGGATCGAAAGGTCCTTCGACAGTCGGATGCTGACGGCAGATGTAGTAACGCACGGAGCCTCCCCAGCTCTGCGAACGGACCGGCTCGGAGATCGCCTTCCCCAGGCGTGCTGCGAGCTCGAAGCGGGAACCGGATCGAACGATCCTGAACGTACTCGGAAAGGTATTCGGATTCGTCGGACGCTGCTTCCGAGAGCGCCAATCCTTACAATCGACCCGAAGTTCGACCTTCTCCTCTCTGCTCAACCCGATCTCTCCTCCTCCCATGTCCTTCACCTTTCGAGAGTTCTTTGCCGAGCTTGACCAGCATCCCGAACGCGTCCCGCTCGACGAGCTGGTGCGTCTGGTCGAGAAGCTGACCTTTGATCGCGAGTCGCTCCGCCCGTACGCGGTCTTCGACCCGACGCGCTACCGCCGCAATCTCATCCATGCCGGCCCCGGGTATCAGGCTCTCCTGCTCTGCTGGCGCGGTGGACAGCGGAGTCCGATCCACGATCACAAGGGCTCGTCCTGCGCCGTTCGCGTGATCGAGGGCACGCTCACCGAGACGGTCTTCGATCGCACCGCCGATGGGTTCATCTTCCCCACGCACACGCACAGGCTGGAAGAGGGCGAGGTGTGCGGGTCGGAAGACACCGACATCCACCAGATCTCGAACCTCGAGCCGGGCGGCAAGGACCTTCTGACGCTTCACGTCTACACCCCGGCGCTGGACATGATGGGGGTCTATTCCCTGACCGACACGCAGATCCGGCGTGAGCGCGATCCGGTCTTCGAGTTCTCCCTCGGTTCGGGAATCTGATGCTCTCGACGTCCGGGCTCAGCCGGCCCGTCTTTCTGGCCGCAATCCTCTTCTGCCTGACGCCGTGGTGTTCGCCGCCGATTGCCCTGGCGCTGGGGATTGCGCTCGCGCTTCTTCTTGCAAACCCATACGCCAAGGTCGGTCGCACGGCGTCGCGGCTGCTGCTGCAGGCGTCAGTCGTCCTGCTTGGCTTCTCGATGAACTTCGGCGTGGTCGTGCGGGCCGGTGCGGAAGGCGCGGTGCTCGCGGCCGCGACCATCGCCCTGACGCTCGCGCTGGGGTTCGCAATCGGGCGGCTGCTGGCAATCAACGGGCGAACGTCGACTCTCATCTCGGGCGGCACGGCCATCTGCGGCGGCTCGGCAATCGCGGCGCTCGCGGCGGTGATCGGCGCCGCCGAGGGTGAGATCGCGGTGGCGATTGGGACGGTCTTCATCCTGAACGCGGTCGGGCTCTATCTCTTCCCGGTGCTCGGCCACGCCCTCGAACTCTCTCCCGAGCAGTTCGGCGTGTGGGCGGCAGTCTCCATCCACGATGTCTCCTCGGTGGTGGGGGCGGCCACGTCCTACGGATCGCCGGTTGCACTCGAGACCGCAACGGCGGTGAAGCTCTCGCGGGCCCTGTGGATCGTGCCACTGACTCTCGGAGTGCTGGCCGTCATGCGCTGGCGCGAATCTCGGGCCCGGGCCGCGGCGACGGTGAACGGCGCCCTCGAGGGCGACGCGTCGACTGCTTCAGGGGCGACTGCCGCGCCCCGGGCTGCGGTGCAGATTCCGTGGTTCATCGGATTCTTCCTGCTGGCGTCTCTGTCGCGCAGTCTGCTTCCGGCAATCGAGGAGTACGTGCCGCTCATCAAGCAGCTCGCCACCATCGGGTTGTCCCTCACGCTCTTTCTGATCGGAGCGAGCATCTCGCTGCCCACCCTCCGTGCAGTGGGCTGGCGCCCGATGGCCCAGGGCGTCATCCTCTGGATCTTCATCTCCGCGGTGACGCTCGGGGTGGTGCTGCTCGGACTGGTGTGACCTACCGGGCCCGGTACTGCGTCAATCGGTAATGGAGCTTCCGCTCGCTGATCCCCAGCATCTCCGCGGCGAGCGTGCGGTTGTCGTCGCTTCGACGGAGCGCCTCCATGATCAGCACGCGCTCGACCGTTTCGAGGGTGAGATCGGCGCGGGACGCGAGTGGCGCCCGCTCGTCGCCCGAAGACTCGTCGCCGGAGTAGTGGGCGTTGGGGCCGAGATCGTCGCCACTCCGCGATGGAAGTCGCAGTTGCGCAACCGGCGTCTCCACCAGCACGTGCCGCGACCAGGCCCGATCGAGGGCGGTCTCGAGATCGCTGAGCGGCACCGGCTTGGCGAGAAAGTCGACCACCTCGCGCTGAATCGATCGGCGGGCGAGTTCAAAGGTGCCGTACCCGGTCGCGATCACCACCGAGACCGCCGGATGCTGCTCCCGACTCTCCTCGAAGAGATCGAGGCTGAGCTCTCCGTGGAGCTGGAGATCGAGGATGACAATTGCAAAGGGCTCCCGCGCCAGGGCCACGTGGGCCTCTTCGGCCGAGCCGACGCAGACCGCCTCGAACTCCATCTGCCGCAGCGCCCGTCGGTACATCAACTGCTGCGAGGACTCGTCCTCCACCACCAGGACTCGGCGGGGCGCGATGGTCATGCGTCATCCTCCGGCACCGGTATCGCCAGAATGAACATGCTGCCGCGCCCGGGGCCGGCGCATGGGCACTCTGCACGGCGTTGTCGGCCTCCGACTCGAGCGCCGCCAGTCCCGAACGCAGGTGAATGATGCGCTCGGCGAGTCCCTTCGACGAACTCCAGCTCGCCTCGTCGCCCAGCAACTCGCGGCCGCCGCCGCCGCGGTGGTCGCGGCCGCGGTCCTGCCCCGCGGCGTGCCGCGGGCAGGCGTCGTCCCCGCTGCGGAGCTCGGTGCCGAGCTCGCTGCGGGGCCTGGTGCGGGGCCTGGTGCGCGGCCCGGTGCGCGGCCCGGTGCG
>CAYXKH010000106.1:0-2793 GCA_964465255.1 uncultured Isosphaeraceae bacterium | reverse complement strand
GCGGACTGCAAAATCGACAGGTCGATCAATCGAGGCCGCATGATTCCACAAGATTCCAGAACGTCGCGGCAATCCCGCTCGCGAGGCCGGAGGGATTCTGCCACCGACTGCCATCCTGGTGTTTCTTCCAATTCATCACCCCGCCGGTTCCGCTGCAGCGCAGTTCACGACGCATAATCCAGAATGGTCGCACCACTGAACATCGTCGCGGTTCGAAGCCTCATCCCCAAGCGCCGCTTCGGGACCGAGCAGGTGGAGCAGGCGTTCATGCACTGGCTCGCCGATCGTCCCGAGGACGAGCGGATCAAGGCCAGGCGGATCCTCCGCAACTCCGGTGTCGACACCCGGGCGTCGTGCCTTTCGATGGAGGAGATCTTCACCCCGGCCACGCTCACCGAGTCGAGTGGTCGATATCGCCGCAACGCCGTCGAGCTCGGGGTCCGGCTTCTCCGCGAGACGCTGGAGTCGGCCGCGATCCGACCGCAGGACGTCGACATCCTGATCACCACCTCGTGCACCGGGTTCATGATCCCCTCGGTCGATGCCTACATGGCCAACGAACTGGGAATGCGATCGGACCTGGTGAGGCTCCCGGTCACTCAGATGGGCTGCGCCGCCGGGGCCTCGGCCCTGATGTACGCAGCCGAGATGCTGCGCGGCCGACCGGGCGGAGTCGCCGCGATCGTCAACATCGAGCTGCCCACCAACACGATTCAGCTCGGCGACTTCTCGATGGCCAACATCGTCTCCACCGCCCTCTTCTCCGATGGCCTCGGCTGCACCATCCTGCGCAACGGTGGGGAACCCGGCGTGGCGCGGATCGACGGCTGGGGGACGCATCAGGTCACCGACTCGCTCGAGCTCCTCGGCTACCAGCTCACCACCGGCGGATTCCTGATGCACCTCGACCCGACGCTGCCGGAGGTGATCGCCACTCACTTCCTCGCCGCGGTGTCGTCGCTCCTCACGAGGACCAACCTCACCATCGAGGACATCGCCCACTTCGCCATCCATCCAGGCGGCGTCAGGATCCTCGATCGCATCGAGTCGATCCTCGCCCGGTCCAACCGGGACGCTCGTCTCTCCCGCGAAACCATGCGCAATCACGGCAACATGTCGAGCAGCACCGTGATCGTGATTCTGGAACGACTGCTCGCGTCGCGGCCGGCGCCCGGCAAGGCCCTGCTCATGAGCTTCGGGCCGGGCTTCGGCACCCACCAACTGCTGCTCACCCTGGGAAGGGACGACTGACACCATGATCGCCACCGGCCACAACGATCGCGCCAAACTCAAGCCCATCCATGATGTGGGATTCGATCGCCACTTCAAGGCGGCGACGTAGGCCGAGTACAACCGGCAGTTCTTCGACGGGCTGGCGAAGAAGTACGACGCCACCAACGTCATGCACTCCTTCGGAACCAAGCGCCCAATCGATCGCGCCGCGGTGCGGCGGCTGCCCATCCGCCCGGGAATGCGGATCCTCGATCTCTGCACCGGAAGCGGCGACATCGCCATCGAGATGGCCACGCGGCACCGGGACATTCGGATGGTCGCCGTCGACCCCTCGCCTGCGATGCTCGGCGTCGCCGCGCAGGAGGCTGGAGCGCTCCTCGAAAGGATCGAGTTCATCGAGGGCGACGCCCTGGCACTCGAATACCCCGACGGCGCATTCGATGGTGTGGTCATCAGCTTCGGCCTCCGCAACCTCTCGCGCCTCGAGGCCGGCCTTCGCGAGATGACGCGGGTGAGCCGGGACACGTCATGATCCGATGCCGCGCCGGTCGCGCCGCGGTGACCGTGCCCATTCCACACGGGCTCCGCCGCGTGGAGGTGGAACTCGACGGTGATGACGCCGGGGCCTGGATGGGTGACGACGCCGCGGTCCGCAGCCGGTTGCAGGCGGGCTGGGACGGGGGGCTCGAGGCCCCGCTTCTCAACGTGGCCCGCTGTCGGTTCCGCGCGATGGTGGCGGCGCGGTGGCGTGATCGGCGGGTCTTTCTTGCCGGCGATGCCGCCCACACCATGCCACCCTTCGCCGGGCAGGGACTCGCCGCCGGGCTCCGCGACGTCGCCACTCTCTGCTTCAAGATTGCCGGAGTCTCGCAGGGATGGCTGGCGCACTCGGCACTCGACTCGTATGAAGCGGAGCGCCGTCCGCACCTCAATCGGATGACGCGACTGGCCTGTCGGCTCGGTCGACTCATGTCGCCGAAGTCCACGCGCGGAGCCACGCTGCTCCACGGCCTGCTGCGCCTGATCGGGGCCGCGCCGGCACTTGGCGGATCGTGGCTCCTTGGCGGACCGACGATTGAGCCGCATCTGACCAGCGGCTTTCTGGCGCCTTCCGCACGGGCCGGGCGATACCTCCCGCAGCCGAGTGTGGTGCTGCACGATCAGCGTCGCGTGCCGCTCGATGAACTGCTCGGCCCGCGCATGACCTGAATCATCCTGGCGCCGCGCTCCGAGAGCGCACCGCGCCTCGAGCCGCCGCTGCTTCAGCCCTGCGACACGGTCCTGATCGAAGGGCGCGACTTTCGCGATCCCACGCAGGTGCTCCGACGGCAGTACGGCGTGGGCAGCCTGCTTCTGATCCGTCCCGAGCGGGTCGTGCACTCGCACATCCGACCATCCCGCACTCGACCTGTCCGCCTCCGGAGATCCTCATGACACCCAAGGCCGTGAACGAATCACGCCCGCAGCGCCGCCGAGCCCCAGCTCGGCGTATGGCGACGCCGGTCGCCGTGAAGAACGGCGATTCGCCCACTTGAGCGAAGACCGAAGTGACACGGATCT
>CAYXKH010000105.1:0-10164 GCA_964465255.1 uncultured Isosphaeraceae bacterium | reverse complement strand
GGTGGGCCAATGACGCCATCGCCTCACTCCAGCCAGCCGGACTCGACCTGCGCCGTGCACTCGGCATTTCGGTCTCCGCGGGCGTGGGGCCTGCTTCTGGTCACGCTGGCGTGCGCGCTGCTGATTGATCTGGTCTCGAAGCAGTGGGCCTTCCGCAACATCGCGGGGGCGCCGGTGGTCCTCGTGCGCGAGGAGATCGTCGACAACACCGCCTACCGCCTTCCCTTTCACGAGGGGTGGCGGGTTCTGCCGCTCGATCTGCTCGACTTCCGCCTGGTCCTCAATCACGGTGCGGTCTTTGGAATCGGCGACGGACAGCGCCTGGTCTTCGTCGGCTTCACGCTGGTGGCGCTCGCCGTCGGGCTCTTCGTCTTCGCCCGCTGGACCCGCGCCGGCGACTGGCCCGCGCACCTCGCCATCGGGCTCGTGCTCGCGGGCGGACTCGGCAATCTCTTCGATCGCATCGTCTACGGAGCGGTCCGCGACTTCCTGCACATGCTGCCGCGCTGGAATCTCCCCTTTGGATTCCGCTGGCCCGGCGGCAACAGCGAGGTCTTTCCGTGGGTCTTCAACGTCGCCGACGTCTGCCTCCTCGCGGGCATGGCGATTCTGATCCTCTTCCTGCAGCGCAGCGACTCGCCCGAGCGCGCCGAGAGCGACCGAATCACACGCTCCACGACATGAGCAGGAACCCGAGATCGGCACCGTCGACGCTTCCGGCACGCAGCACACCCCCGGAGCACCCCACGTGAACCACGCCGATCGTGTGTTCCTTCTTATCCACGTGCGGTCACTTTCCCGGCCGCGGCTCGGTCCGCGAGGAGCAGTGCATGGTCCCGCCGAATGAGGCCGGCGGGGATCGACCGATCGCCGTCGCACAAGCCCGCCAGCGCATCGGCCTTTTCGATCCCGGTAACGACCCAGAGAATGCGGCGCGAACGATTGAGCATGGGAACCGTCAGGGTCATTCGACGCCTCCCGCCATAGTCGCCGGTCAGCGCCACGTCAGTATCGGTGACGCCGAGGATGAGATCGCCGGGGACCAGCGAGGCGGTGTGGCCGTCGGCCCCCAGCCCGAGATGGGCCACATCAAGCACCGGCGGAATGCCGGCGATCGTCCGTAGCAATTCCGAATAGCGCCCGGCGGCCACCCCCAGGTCGGGCGCTTCGACGGGCATGGCGTGAATGTGCTCCGGACGCAGCGGCGAATTGCGCAGGCTCTCACGCAGCCCGGTGAGATTCCGCTCTGGGTGGTCCGCAGGAGCGATGCGCTCGTCAACCTGGACGACGTGAACGCTGCGCCAGGGAACGTCTTCGCCTGCCAGGAGACGCAACATGGCCCCGGGAGTCTGGCCGCCGCTGACTCCCACAATGAAGCGACCCCGCGCGACCACGGCTGCCCGGGCGTGCTCCGCAATCATCGCGGCCGCTGTTCTCGCCACCGAATCGGAATCCGCCAGCACTTCGATCTTCACGGGTGTCACTCCGATGGTGCTGGCTCATCCGGCCACGGTCGGGTCATGCCAGCCGCCCGGCGGCACGACCCGTTGTTCCACTCCGCGCGGTCCCCACGAATCTGGCTCGTACTCATGAAGCGGCCCGCCCGCCTTCACAATGGGATCCACGATTCTCCAGGCCTCTTCCACATAGTCCTGGCGTACAAACAGCGTGGCGTCTCCCGCCATCGCATCTCCGAGGAGCCGCTCGTATGCACCCATTTCATCCGCGCCGGGATGGCGGGTGGCGATCAACTCCACGGGCTGCGACACCGTGTCGTCATCTGGCGAGACCACGTTCGTGCCCACGGCCGTCGTGACGTCCGGGCTTATTCGCAATCGCACGTAGTTGCGCTTCAGGTCGAACTCGCGATAGATCGTCGGATGTGGTCGCAGCCGAACAAGCACTTCGGTGCAGGTCACAGGCAGGCGCTTGCCGGCCCGGATGTAAAACGGGACACCGCTCCAGCGCACGGACTCGATCTCCAGCCGCAGCGCTGCGAAGGTCTCGACCTGAGAGTCCGGCGCGACCCCCTTCTCGTTCCGGTAGCCCCGGAACTGGCCACGGATCACGTTCGCCGCCCCCAAGGAGCCGATCGCCTTCAGCACCTTGACCCGTTCATCACGAATCGATTCACAGTCGGTTCTGACCGGAGACTCCATCGCCAGATAGGTCAGAACCTGGAACAGGTGATTCTCGACGACATCCCGGATCGCGCCGGTCTCCTCGTAAAAGCCGCCGCGGCCCTGTACCCCGAACGTCTCCGCCATCGTGATCTGCACGCTCTCGATGTGGTTGCGATTCCAGATCGGCTCAAGGAAGCCGTCGGCGAAGCGGAAGAAGAGCAGGTTGTGAACCGGCTTCTTCCCGAGATAGTGGTCGATCCGAAAAATCGCCTTGTCGCCAAAGGTGCAGAGCAGTACCCGGTTCAATTCCCGGGCCGACGCGAGATCGCGGCCAAAGGGCTTTTCAACCAGGACGCGGGCGTCGGCGGTGCAGCTGGTTCTGGCGAGCTGTTCGGTGACCGAGGCGAACGCCGAGGGCGGAATGGCCAGGTAATAGGCCGGCCGCCGTGCTGCACCGAGCGCCTTGCACAGCACCTGAAACGTCGCGGCATCGTTGTAGTCACCGTGCACGTAGCGCAGAGAGCGGCTCAGGGTGTCGAATGCCGCGGAGTCCAAGCCGCCGTCCTTTTCGATGCTCTCCCGCACGAGGGCTCGAAGCTCGTCGACATTGGTCAAGCTCCTGCCCACCCCGATGACCGGGACGGTGAGCTGCCCACGTTTGGCCATGGCGTGCAGCGCAGGAAATATCTTTTTAGAGGCGAGACCGCCTGTTGCGCCGAACAACACCAGGGCATCCGACTGGGTTTCGCTCATCGCCGCCCCTTCATGTTGCGGGTTTTTCCATATGTCCGCCGAATTCAAAGCGCAGGGCGGACAGCAGCTTGTTCTGGAACTCCGCTTCGCCGCGCGAACTGAATCGCCCGTACAGCGCGGTCGTCAGCACCGGCGCGGGCACGCCCTCATCAATCGCCGCCTTGATGGTCCAGCGCCCCTCGCCCGAATCCGACACGCGACCCGCGAACTGGGCGAGCGCCGGGTCTTTGAGCAGCGCAGCGGCCGTCAGGTCGAGCAGCCACGACGAAATCACGCTGCCTCGTCGCCAGACCTCGGCAACGTCCTCCAGATGGAAGTCGTACCTGTAGTGTTCCGGATTGCGCAGTGGCGTCGTCTCCGCATCGACCGCATGGTGTCGAGAGCCGATGTTCGCAGCGCGCAGAATGCCGAAACCCTCGGCGTAGGCAGCCATGAGTCCGTACTCGATGCCGTTATGCACCATCTTGACGAAGTGCCCAGCGCCGCTCGGCCCGCAGTGCAGGTATCCCTGCTCCGCCGTTCCCTCCGCCTCCGCGCGTCCGCGCGTGCGCGGAGTGTCACCAGTGCCCGGCGCGAGCGCGGCCAGGATGGGATCAAGGTGCTTCACCACCGCCGGCTCGCCGCCGATCATCATGCAGTACCCGCGCTCCCGCCCCCAGACGCCGCCGCTCGTGCCGACATCGACATAGTGAATACCTGCTGAGGTGAGTTCCTTTCCCCGGCGCATGTCGTCCACGTAGTGGGAGTTGCCGCCATCGATGAGGATGTCGTCTGCCTCGAGAGACGGCAGCAACGCGGCGATCGTGTCGTCCACGGCCGCTGCCGGAAGCATCAGCCAGACGGCCCGTGGCTTCTTTAGCTTGTCGACAAGGTCCGACAGCCCGCTGGCGCCCGTCGCGTGTTCGCGAACCAGTTCTTCCACGGCTTCCGGCGACCTGTTGAACACCACGCACTCGTGTCCTTGTGCGAGAAGCCGCCGCACCATGTTGGCCCCCATCCGGCCCAGTCCGATCATTCCGAGCTGCATCGATGTTTCCCTTCTGCGAATGAAATCTTGGCGTCGTCATGAGCCCTCCACCGGCGCGGCCACGCACTGAGGCGTCGAGTCGCGTGCGATGCCTTGTTCCCTTCTGCTGTCTCCTCTCCATTGACAACGCCGCCTTTCGGCGGCGTTGTCAGTCGGGGTGGCGGGATTTGAACCCACGACCTCTTGACCCCCAGTCAAGCGCGCTAGCCAAGCTGCGCCACACCCCGCGTGTGTTCCTGTCCTGACGTCGAGGGTCGCGCACACGACTCTCGGGCTACTCGTCCACTTCTCGAACCGACCTCGGCGATGCTGAGACAGTGTCCAGACCGGCGAGACCAACAAGCGGACAGGGGGAGATTCGAACTCCCGATACGGTTACCCGTATACGGCATTTCCAGTGCCGCTCCTTCAGCCGCTCGGACACCTGTCCAGAATCCGCAGGCCGCCTGCTTCCAGCGGGAGAGGCCGCCAGCGGAGGGCGATAGTGTAGCGGGATGGTCGAGCCCGACAAGGAGCCCCGCGCGGCACTCAATGCATCCCCCACGCGACACCCGCAACCGGAGCCGATTGCGGGCCTTCTGGTCTTCGACAAGCCGCTCGGCTGGTCGTCGATGAAGGCGGTCGCGGTCGTTCGCCGTCTGGCCGGTCGCGCCCGCACCGGGCACGCGGGAACGCTCGACCCGCTGGCCACCGGAATTCTGGTGCTGGCCCTCGGCAAGGCCACCCGCTCGATCGAGTCCTTGATGGCCACCGAGAAGCGCTATCGAACCGTCGTCGATCTCTCGGCCTTCACCCCCACCGACGATTGCGAGGGCGAGCGCACCGAGGTCGCCGTCGCCTCGCCCCCGAGCCGCGCCGCGGTCGAGGCGGCGCTCCGCCAGCTCACCGGCGTGATCCAGCAGCGCCCCCCCGCCTTCAGCGCCATGAAGATCGGTGGACGTCGGGCCTACGCGATGGCCCGGCAAGGCCAGGCGATCGAACTCGCGCCGCGCCCGGTCACCGTCCACGCCATCGAGATCCTCCGCTACGACTATCCCCAGCTCGAGATTGCCGTGCACTGCGGCAAGGGCACCTACATCCGCAGTCTGGCCCGCGACCTCGGTGTGCTCCTCGGCACCGGCGGACACTGCGCGACCCTGCGGCGCACCGCCGTCGGACGCTTCGACGAATCGATGGCCTTCACCGACGCGACGCTTCCCGAGGTCATCCGCCAGGAGCACCTGCTCCCGTGGAGCATGACTCAGGACCCGTCGGCCCCACCATCACCCCTCACGGATTCGACCACCCCATGACCCAGGATTGCTGGAGCGCCGTTGACGCCTACTTCAACGAGCGACTCGTTCGGCCCGATCGGATGCTCGAGGACGCACTCGCCGCCAGCGCCGCCGCCGGGCTTCCGGAGATCGCGGTCGCGCCCAATCAAGGCATGCTGCTTCATCTGCTGGCCCGTGCACTCGGGGCCCGATCGATTCTCGAGATCGGCACGCTCGGCGGATACAGCACGATCTGGTTGGCGCGAGCGCTGGCCGAGGGAGGACGGGTGATCACCCTCGAAGTGGATCCGGCGCACGCGGCCGTGGCCACCGCGAACATCGCCCGCGCCGGGCTTGCCCAATGCGTCGAGATCCGCGTCGGGCAAGCCCTCGAGACGCTGCCGCGAATTGCCGCCGAGGGTCACGGACCGTTCGATCTGATCTTCATCGATGCCGACAAACCCTCGACACCCGAGTACTTCGACTGGGCCCTGCGACTGGCCCGCGAGGGAACGGCAATCGTGATCGACAACGTGGTGCGCGATGGACACGTGATCGACGATGCCAGTGGCGACGCCAGCGTGCAGGGCGTGCGCCGTCTGATCGACAAGATCGCCGCTGAACCGCGGGTCCAGGCCACGGCGCTTCAGACCGTCGGAAGCAAGGGGTATGACGGTTTCGCGGTGTGCTTCGTCAGGGCGCTCGCGGCGATTGCGTTGATGGCGGTGGTCGTGACCGCAGCCCCGCGCCCTGCCGAGGCATCGACCTCGACGGCGCCACCGGAGGCGCCCGCAACGGTCGCAGCGGTGACCCTCACCGCGCCGGAGTCGGCGCTCGAACTGCTGCGATCAACGCCTTCTGCGGCATCGCTCCGCGCCTGGCACGATCTCCTTGGCAGCGAGCCCCATGTCGCCGGCACGCCGGGTGACGCCCGCACGATTGCCCGAATTGCGGAGGCGTTCCGAGCCATGGGACTTGCGGTCGAGGTGCAGGAGATCGATCCCCTCCTCTGTCGCCCACAGGACGCTCTCGTCGAGATCGTCACCGACGAAACCGCCTCGGCGGCCCCGAAGACCTCGGTGGCATCGGCGACATCGGCGGCATCGGCGGCCTCGGCGGACACCACCGTGAAACCGCGCCGCGGCGTGGTCTCACTGGCGCTCCGCGAGCAGAATCTCGCCGAGGACCCGGCGACGGCCCATCCCGACCTCACCATCGGATGGAACGCCTACAGCGGGAGCGGCGATGTCACCGCACCGGTGGTCTATGCGAACTTTGGAACCCGCGCCGACTTCGCAGCCTTGCGAGCCGCGGGCATCGACGTCGCCGGACGCGTGGTGCTGGCCCGATACGGGCGCAACTTCCGAGGCGACAAGGTGGGCTTCGCCGAAGAGCTGGGGGCCGCCGCGCTCCTCCTTTATATAGATCCGAAGGAGAACGCCCGAGGGCCGGTCTATCCCGAGGGCGGCTGGGCCAACGACACCTGCATCCAGCGCGGGAGCATCCTTCGACTCGGCCAGCCCGGTGATCCGCTGACGCCGGGGTGGGCCGCGACCGCCGATGCCCCGCGACGGGCCCTCGCAGACGTCGCCCTGCCGCGCCTTCCGGTGCAGCCAATCGGCTACGCGGCCGCGGGTGAGATCCTCAGTCGAATGCCGGGAACGATGGCCCCGGCGTCGTGGCAGGGCGGACTCACCCTGCCCTATCGCTTCGCCGATCCGGCGCAGCCGCTCCGCGTGCGGGTGAAGGTTGCCCAGACCCGCGAACGACTGCGCACCGCCAACGTCATCGCCACGCTTCCCGGCAGCGAGGCCGCTGAAGAAGCGATCATCTTCGGCTGCCATCACGATGCCTGGGGGTTCGGCGCCGCCGATCCGCTGGCGGGCACGATTGCCCTGATGGAAACGGCCAAGGCCTGCGCCGAGGCCGCGAAGGCAGGATGGCGCCCGCGCCGCTCGCTGGTCTTCGCGGCGTGGGCCGCCGAGGAATTCGGGATCATCGGCTCGACCGAGTGGACCGAAGCCCACGCCGAGCGCCTCGCCTCCGATGCGGTCGCCTATGTGAATCTCGACATGGCCTCGATGGGCCCCAACTTCGGCGCCAAGGCTGCGCCGAGCCTGATGTCGGCGGTGCTCGACGCGGCCTCGCGCGTGCCGCAGGCGGGCGAAGCCGCGGAGAGCGCCCTCGGGGCGTGGTCGCGGGCCAGCGCCGACGGCATCGCCCGAGTCGGCGCCATCGACGGTGGATCCGACCACGAGGCCCTTCAGTTTCACCTCGGAGTGCCCTCCTGCTCGCTCTTTGCAGGAGGTGGTGCAGGCACGAGCTATCACTCCAACTACGACACCCTGGCGTGGTATCGGAAGGTCGTCGGCGAAACCTACGAGCCGGCCCTGATGGTCAGTCGCGTCTGCGTCGAGCTGGCGCAGGCATTGGCCGACGCCCCGTCCCCGCCGCTCGATCTGCCCTCGATTGCAACATGGGCCTCGGCCGAGGTTGCCACGCTCGAGAGCGCGGCCATCGCCCGGGGCATGACGCTTGACCTCGAGGGGCTCGCTCGAGCAATCCACGCCTACGACCTCGCTGCCTGCGCCGTCGCCGACGAGGTCTCGAGACTCGCTGCGGAAGTGGGCCCCGGCGAAAGGGACGCGACCAACCTTCAAGGCCCGACCCCGCGCAGCCGCCTCGACATCCTCGGCCGCGCGATCATCGACGCGGAGCGGGCGTTTCTGCGGCCGGGCCCGCATCCGGCCGGGCGACGCGACTGGGGTCGACACACCCTGGTTGGCGTCGATCCCGACGCCGGGTACTCCGCAGAAAGCCTGCCGGCACTGCGCGAAGCGCTTTCCAGAAGCGACGACGATCTCGCCCGACGGGCCCTCGCCGAACTCGCGGAGCGCTTCGAGGTGGCCTCGACGCTGCTGCTGGCTGCGAGGACGGAGTGACCACCGGCAGAGCGACCCGGCTCACTCACCACAGCAATTGGCCGACGCCCGCGCGCCCGGCCGGTTGCGCTGCATCCCGAGGTCCGAGATCCGCTGAGAGAGCCGACGGCCTCGAGAGATCCTGCTCCTTCAAAGGCAAATGGCGAATCCTCGGTCGGCCCTGCTGCGGATCGGGTGAGGGCCCCGAAGCGCCATGAGCACACCCCGCAGCGAAGATTCTCTTGTCGATCTCGGGAGGGCGGGGTACCGTTTCAGCCTTGGCGGCTGGCTTCTCCTTGTGAGGCCCCGTCATGACGTCCCCCTTTCGTCCGCCACGGTCGAGACCCCACCCCTGAGCATCTCAGGCTTCGGGGTTCGGCTTCAGGTCGGGGTCGCTCCCCGTCTGCGTGCGGTCATCCTGCAGGAGCAAAGGAATTTCCATGATTGATGTTCGACACCTCACCTGCGCCGCGCTGATTGCAGCCGGCGCGTCCTTCCCCGCACTCGCGGGCGGCACCGATCTTCCCTTCCGCACGGATCGCGTCGTCGGAAGCCTGGCGTACCCGACCGGCGTTGCGTTTGCCCCGGGCAACGACAACCTGATGTACATCATCCAGAAGGCCGGCTCGATCCGCATCTACGACATCACTGCCGGTGCGCTTCTTCCGACTCCCTTCGTCACCGTGACGCCCCTCGTCGGCGGCACCTCTATTCTTGACGAGCAGGGCCTGCTCGGCATCGCCTTCCATCCGGACTATCCGGCGCAGCCCTACGTCTACGTGAACTTCACCACGACCGGCGGCGCCACCGTGGTTCGCCGCTACACCGTGACCACCCCGACCTCGGCCAACGCGGCGAGTGCGCTCCAGATCATCAGCTACGCCCAGCCCTTCTCGAACCACAACGGCGGCTGCCTCCGCTTCGGCCCCGACGGGTACCTCTACATCGCCGCCGGCGACGGCGGCAGTGCCAACGATCCCGGCAATCGGGCGCAGGCCATCGTCAATCAGAAGCTCGGCAAGATGCTTCGGCTCGACGTGAACGCCGACGGGTTCCCCGGGGACAACACCAAGTTCTACACCAACCCCATCGACAACCCCTTCGTGGGCATCAACGGCGACGACGAGATCTTCCACTTCGGCCTTCGCAACCCGTGGCGGTTCGACTTCGACCCGGCCACCGGCGACACCTACATCGGTGACGTCGGCCAGGGCCAGTGGGAAGAGATCGACTTTGTCGCCGCGGGCGTCAAGGGACTCAACTTCGGCTGGCGCTGCATGGAAGGCAACGTTTGCACCGGCCTCAGCGGATGCACCTGCAACGCCGTGAGCCTCACCAAGCCGATCGTCGTGCACTCGCACGCGGTCGGTGACTCGGTGACCGGCGGCGCCATCTACCGCGGCTGCGAAGTGCCCGAGCTCGACGGCGTCTATCTCTTCGGCGACTACCAGTCGAGCGTCTTCTGGACCCTGCGTTACAACGGCGCTGTGGTCAGCGACTACGTGGTCAACACCAGCAAGTTCAACCCGTCGATCGACGGGTTCGTCCTGAACCAGCCGGTCTCCTTCGACCGCAACAACCAGGGCGAACTCTTCGTCACCGACCACGGTGGCGCCACCGCCGGCCAGATCTTCAAGGTGGTCCGCAATCCCGTCGCACCGGCCCTGCCCGACTGCAACGAGGACGGCTTCCCCGATTCGTGCCAGCTCGCCAACGGCGAACTCGCCGATGACAACGCCAACGGCATTCCCGATGTCTGCGAGACCGTTCCGGGCGACCTCACCGGCGACGGCATCATCGACGGCGCCGACCTCGGCGAGCTGCTCTCGGAGTGGGGCGAGTGCCCCATCCCGGATGACTGCCCCGCCGACCTCAATGGCGACGGGATCGTCGACGGCGGCGATCTCGGCGAGCTTCTCAGTTTCTGGACGGAGTGATGCACGGACGCGAACGCGGCTCGTTCTGAGCTTCCCGATCACGTGACGAATTCGAGCACCCCGCGAACCTCTCGCGGGGTGCTCTTTTACTTTCATCCCTAGCAGCCTGTGGCGAAAGTCATTCGGGCTGCGGGCGAGCAGGAGGGCGAA
>CAYXKH010000104.1:5322-10254 GCA_964465255.1 uncultured Isosphaeraceae bacterium | reverse complement strand
GAGGCGTTGGGGTGCTCGGAGGCGTTGGGGCGCTCGGAAGCGTTGGAGCGATCTGGAGCGTGGAGCGATCCGGAGTGGATTCGCCGCCTCGCCGCAGGGCCTGATCATGGAACTCTCTTGGAGCATCGTCGTGGATCGACCAGTCTCGCTCGCCGTCGAGGCGCACATTCGGACGCGACGTGCAGTCATGGCGACGTGTCTGCGGCTTCTGCCAATTGTCGCGGGTGGCCTGCTGCTGACGTCTCCGCTGGTCTCGTGCGCGCCGCCGAAGGCCTCCACGACTTTCCTTCAGAGCGTCGACCTGGTCGATTCGACCGAGAAGATGGCCCGCTCGTTCGCCCAGTCGCCGGCGATCATGTCGCGGACGTATGCGAGCCCGCGCTGGATCATCTCAATCGACAAGATCGTCAATCACACCAATCAGATCATTCCCGAGAACGAGAAGTGGGCCTACATCGGTCGCCTTCGGGCCCGCATGACCCAGGCGCGGATCTCCGAGCAGCGCTCGCTGGTCTGGATCGTGCCGCCCGAGAAGTGGCCCATCATCGCCGAGGAACTCCGCAGCACCGGCGAGCCTCCCGACCTCAGGCGCCCCCCGACCCATCTGCTCACTGGGCAGTTCTCGGCGCTCACCAACACCTCCGGCGAAGGACGCTCCGACGCCTACCTCTGCACCTACGAGCTCGTCGATCTGGCCACCGGCGAAGTGGTCTGGCAGGACTCCTGGGAAGTGAAGCGGAGCGCCGTGGGAAAGACGTATGACTGAGTTCGTCCGCGGCTGCGCGAGCCGCGTCGCGCGGCTGTCATGTCTGAGTCTGGCGTCGGTGGTCGCGACCTGGGGCGCAACCGGCTGCGAGTCGCAGCATTCCGTCGATCCCATCGGGGCCTACTACCGCTACGACTTCCCGGCGGCTCGCGATGTGCTGCGTCCAAAGGCCGCGACGCGCAATGACGACATCATCCTCAACAACCTGCGGCTCGGTCTTGCGGCCATGGCCGACGGCGAACCGCGGGAGAGCGAACGGGCCCTCGGGAAGAGCTTCGAGCTCCTGAGCACTGCGGGGCTCAACGCCGATCGCACCACCGCCGCGGTCCTCCTTTACGACGGTGTCCGAGTCTGGAAGGGCGAACCGTTCGAGCAGGCCCTCGCGTTCTACTGGTCCAGCGCCCTCTACGCGACCCTGGGCCAGTGGGACAACGCCCGGGCGGCGGCGGCGAATGCGCTCTTTCGACTGACCGACTTCGGGCGCGACATGTCGCAGGAGAAGCTGGCTCGCAAGGCGGCGCGCGACGAGGAGTTCCTCGACACGGGCTACACCGCTGTCGACACCGACTTCGCCCTCGGCTTTCTGATGCAGGCCATTGGCGCCGATCGCAGCGGCGCCGGTGGTTCGAAGGAGCAGTTCGACGCCGCGGTGCGAATCGATCCGGCACTCCAGGGCACGGTCGAGAAGCTGCGAAGCCGCGACTACGACACCCTGCTCCTGGTCGACTTCGGGCGCGGACCGCAGAAGGTCGGGACCGGTCCCGACAACGCCATCGCCGAGTTCCGCAGTCGGGAGCGGCGCCGCGGGTCGCTGAACATCGCCTTCGATGGCATCCAGATCGAGGCCGCGGGCCCGACCTGCGATGTCGAGCGGATGGCCCAGGACCACCGCTGGAACAACCTCGAGGACGTGCGCCGGGCCAAGAGCGCTCTCGGCACGCTGCTGACATACGGCGGGGCGATTGCCACTGGCGTCGGTGCGTACAACGACAGCGGCGCAGCGGTTGGTGCAGGTCTCGGAGCAATTGCCCTCGGGCTGCTCCTGAAGGCCGCCGCCGCAGCAGACACGAGGCATCTCGAGTTCACCCCGGCGTGCATCTATCTCGTGCCGCTTCGACTCGATCGCCCGGGCGAGCTTCGACTCGAAGTCGGAGCGGCCGGCGGGCCGTTGATCCTTCCGAACTTCAGGCCCGGCACCACCCAGGCGCCGCGGGCCGTCTATCTGCGACTCCACGGCGGCGACACCTTCGCACCCGACTGGATGAGCGCAATTGCGCTTCAGCACGGCAACGACCACACCGAGGTGCCCGCAGGCGATCTGCCCTGGATCCTGGGCGGCGGTGATGTCGGAACGCCCAGCCGGGCGAGGCTCGAGGCCTACCAGCGCGGCGGTCAGCTTCTCGACTGGAACGAACGCGACCTCTTCCGGGCCTACGCCGCCCAGGGAATTGCCCTCGGCGCCGGGATGGAGAATCGCGAGGGCGTCGATCCGGCGCCGTCGTGGCGTCACATCCTCGAGGGCGGCACCGGCCTGTTCACGCCGATGGCCGATTCCCTCGGCTACAAGCGAATCATGTACTCACCGAGCGCGGCGTTTCAGCCGCTCGCCCCGTGAGCGGAATTTCTTCCACGCAAGGACCATCATCATGAGCATGAACACCACACTGCGCACTTCGGCACTTCTTCTGATCGGCGCCGCGACGCTTCTTGGCAGCGCCTGCCAGAACCCCGCACCGAGCCCGGGTCAGCCCGATCCCTATCCGGCCCCCGAGAACAACCCGCAGATTGCGGTGCTCGATCCGAACCTGCAGCGCGGGATCGGCATCCAGGCGGCGACGGTGATCCCCGCGGGCGAGGGGCCGATGATCGTGCAGGTTCCGGTTCGGAACCTCACCAACTTCGAGTACCTGATCGACTACCGGGTCCTCTTCTACGACGAGCGGGGCCTCGAGATCCAGCCGACCATGAGCTGGAAGATGGTCTCGCTGCTCCCCAAGCAGACCGCCAACCTCGCCGCCAACGGCCTCGACAACACCGCCCGGAACTGGCGGATGGAGATCAAGTGGGCGCGATGAGGCCGGTGCCGCGAGGGGAATGAGCGTGTGTGGTTCCGAAACGACTCGCGCCGCCGCCATTCAGATACCTTCCCCGCGTGCCCCCGGAGAGCCCATCGCTGCGCCGTGATCTGAAGTGCATCACGTGGGACGGCGTGAGCTATTCGTTCATGGTGGGAGTCGGGGAGACCTACGTCGCCGCCTTCGCCCTTGCCGTGGGGCTTGGCGAAGTCGTCGCGGGACTGGTCACCACGCTTCCGATTCTCGCCGGGTCGCTGCTGCAACTGGTGACGCCTCGCGGGGTGGCGTGGCTGGGGTCGAATCGCCGCTGGGTGATCCTCTGCGCCACCGTGCAGTCGATGTCGTTTCTGCCGCTGATCGTCGGGGCGATCGTCGGCTCGGTGCCGGTGTGGGTGCTCTTTCTCGCGGTGTCGCTCTACTGGGCGTGCAATCTCGGCGCCGGTCCGGCGTGGAACACCTGGATGACGCAGATCATCCCGCGGCCCATCCGGGCGAAATACTTCGGCTGGCGCACGCGGCCGTGCCAGATGGGAACGCTGGCGGGACTGGCTCTCGGCGGCGGGGTGCTGGCCTACGCCGAACTCGGATCGTGGCTGCCGCTTTCCTTTGCGATCCTCTTCGGCCTCGCCGCGCTGAGCCGAGCCATTTCGACTCTGTTCCTGACCGCCCAGAGCGAGCCGCCTCGGGCAATCGTCGAACACCGTCGGGTCCCTCCCGGCGAACTGCTCGGCCGAGCTCGTCACGGCCCGGACATGCGACTCCTGAGCTACATGCTCACCACCCAGATCGCCGTACAGATCTCGGCGGCGTACTTCACGCCGTACATGCTCAAGGAGCTCGACTTCAGCAAGCTCGAGTACATGGGACTGATCAGCATCTCCTTCCTGGCGAAGAGCGCGGCGGCGCCGATCATGGGGTCGATTGCCCATCGATATGGGGCGCGGCGAGTGCTCTGGATCGGCGGCGTGGGAATCGTTCCGCTGGCGGCCTTGTGGATGACCACGACCAGCTTCTCGATGCTGATTGCGGTGCAGGTCCTCTCGGGCACGATGTGGGCCGCGTACGAGCTGGCGACCTTCCTCCTGATGCTCGAGACGATCCGCGAAGAGGAGCGGACCAGCGTGCTCACGACCTTCAATGTCGCCAACGCCTCGGCGATTGCGGGTGGATCGCTGATCGGCGGGGCCATGCTCGGAGCATGGGAACAGAGCGCCGCGGGATACATGCTCATCTTCGGGGTGTCGTCGTTTCTTCGACTCGGAAGCCTGTTGATGCTCCGGCGGGTCACCAGCGACTCGGCCCATCCGGTCCCGATCATCGCCGGCACGATGGCCGTGCGTCCCAACGTGGGCTCGATGGATCGGCCGATACTGGGTTCGATTGGGGCTTCAATCGACGACGCCCCCCAGTCGCCCTCCAGCGCCGCCACCGGGCCGGCTGAGGATGAGGTTCGATCGTGATCTCGCGCCCGCCACAGCGCTGGCTGCTGGTCCCCTTCGCCGCGGCGTTGGGGATGATTGCGTTGGCGCTTCTCGTGCCGCTTCAGAGCTGGATCGACTTCTTCGCCCACGAGCTGCGCACCGAACGCAACGGCGGCGTGGTGGTCGAGACGACCGTGGCCGGCGCCCGACTCTTTCGGGCGATGCTCGCGGGCGGGGGGGCCATTGCAATCGTGCTCTCGCTCGCACTCGCCCGCGCCACCCGGCCCGAGTCGGGCGCACCCGGTGCCGCGAAGGTGCCGCCGCCGCGGACCAGTCGGCTTGTCGCCTGTTCGGTCATCGGGCTGTCGCTGGTTGCGCTTCTGGCTCGAGCCCCGCGCATTGGCGAGAGTCTCTGGTACGACGAGATCAGCGCCCTCCTCGACTTCTCCCAGTTCGGCCCCGGGGCCGTGATGGGAAACTACTTCGTCCAGAGCAACCACATCCTGCACCAGATATTGGTGTGGTTCTCAATCGAGGTCTTCGGGGGCGTCGACGAGTTCTCGATCCGGGCCCCGGCGTTGATTGCCTCGCTGCTGACCGTGCCGGCCATGTGGTCGCTGGCCCGTGCGAGCGAGGAGGCCTCGGCATCGTCCTCGGCATCGTCCTCGGC
>CAYXKH010000104.1:4027-5222 GCA_964465255.1 uncultured Isosphaeraceae bacterium | reverse complement strand
GGGCAGTTGCCGGGGCAGTTGCCGGGGCAGTTGGCGGCGCTGCTCGCGGCGTTCATCGCGGCACTTGCCCCGGTCTGCGTGCTGGAAGGGGTCGAAGCCCGCGGCTACAGCATGATGATCCTCGCCGCGTGCGTGGCCACGACGCTTCTGCTGCGGGCCCGCGACGCCCAGCCGACCGGGCGCGCTGGCGGGTTGTGGGCGCTCTACGCCCTCGTCATCGCACTCGGGGTCTGGGCCCATCTGGTCACGGTGGCGGTGGCCCTCGGACACGGTCTCCTGGCGCTGGTGTGGCTGTTCCGTTCACCGACTCGTCGCGTCGGGCTGGCGGCGCTGGTGGCCCTCCTTCTGGCCGCGACGCTCACTCTCGTATTCCTCAGTCCGGCGCTTCCCGACATGCTGCGGATTCGGCGCGAGTTCGCGGCCGTCGATGGCAACGAGCCGACGCTTCTCGGGCCCGAAGGACTGCACGCGCTCCTGCAACTCGGGGGCGCGTGGGGGCTCGCGGCCATCCCCGGCCTCGGGCTCCTGGTCCTCGGCCTGTGGCGCTGTCGAGGCAATCGTCGACTGCGCCTGGCCGCAACCGCCGCGCTCCTCGGGCTGCCGGTGGTCGTCGCCCTCGCGCTCCTCGGAAACAGTTGGCTCTATGCGAGGTTTCTGCTCTTTGCGATGCCGGGAGCGATCCTCCTGATGGCCTTCGCCGCGGCGACGGTCCTCGAGCGCGAGCGACCCGTGGCCATTCGCGTGGCGGTCGGAGTCGTCGCACTCGCGACCATGGTGGGATGGATCATCGATCTCTCCACCCGGCCCCCGAAACAGCCGCTCCGCGATGCGGCGCGGTGGGTGGCGGAACACCGTGGCCCCGAGGAACGAACGGCCGTCGTCGGCCTCATCGACAACGTCCTCGCGTTCTACGGCGTCGCCACAGCCACTGGGCCGCTGGGCCGCGATCTCGAGCGAGTGCTTGACCGCGACGCCCCGAACTGGATCATCGTCATGTATCCCCGAAGCGTGCCGCAGGAGCGATTTGATCTGCTGAAGCAGCGAGGCTTCGCGCCGGCGACGCGGCTTCAGGGGTGGGTGGATTGGGACAATGGTGACGTGCTGGTGTTCCACCGGCCCGAGTCCGCCCGCACCCTTCCGTGACCGACCTGAAATGATCCTGACATGATCCTGAGATGATCCTGAAATGATCCTG
>CAYXKH010000104.1:0-3927 GCA_964465255.1 uncultured Isosphaeraceae bacterium | reverse complement strand
ATGATCCTGGGATGATCCTGGGATGACTCGATCCGCCCCCGACTGAAGAGGAGCTGCACGCAATGCCCAAGTCAACGTCAAAAGCGAACCCCCGTCTCGAAGATCTCGTCTTCATCGGTTTCAATAGCCGCGTGGCGGCCCTCGACCGCTACAGCGGCCAGACGGTCTGGTCGTGGAAGTCGCCCCACGCCGGCATACCGGTGCTGCTCCTCGACGGCGACCGGTTGATCGTCTCGGTCAACGGCTACACCTTCTGCCTCGATCCGCTCTTCGGCCAACTGGTCTGGCAGAACGATCTTCCGGGAATGGGCGTGGGCATTCCCACGCTGGCATCGATTCGAGGATCATTGATGTCCCCCCACGTCATGCAGGTCGCGGCGCAGCAGGCGGCCGCGAGCAGCACTGCGGCGACCACCTCCGCGGCGGCGGCCGCGAGATGATCCTCTCGCCGACCTTCGTTCTTCGACTCCCACCATGTCCTTCGGCCTTTCACGCGGACGCGATCTCGATACCAGCGGCTACGGGCGCGATCAGTCCGAGCTCCCTCCCTTCGATGCCGGGCGCCTCGATCCGCGGCTGTGGTTCGCGCAGCCCGAGCGACCCTTCGAACTCGAGATCGGTTCCGGCAAGGGGACCTTCATCCTGCAGGAGTCGGCACGTCGCCCCGAGGCCAACTTCCTCGGGATCGAGTGGGCCAAGGAGTTCTACAGCTACGCCGCCGACCGGCTCCGGCGGCACGCGCCCGACAACGCTCTGATGCTCCGCGCCGATGCCACCGAGTTCATCCGCTGGTGGTGCGGCGATGGCATCGCCGATGTGATCCACCTCTATTTCTCCGATCCGTGGCCCAAGACCCGACATCACAAGCGCCGCGTGGTGCAGGACGCGACCCTCCGCGAGTTCCATCGCATCCTCGCCCCCGACGGCGAGCTTCGGATCGTGACCGATCACGACGAACTCTGGGCCTGGACCCAGGAGCACGCCCTGCGGGCCGCAGACCTCTTCGAGCGGCGCCCCTTCGATCGACCGGCTTCGGCCGGCGACGACGAGATCGTCGGGACCAACTTCGAACGCAAGTACCGCCGAGAGAATCGGCCCTTCCACGCCATGACGCTCCGCAGTCGCCGTCTCCACCCCATCGTCGACGCCTGAGTCCCTCCGAGCCAACCCGATCATGCACCGTCCCGGAACCGATCCCCTGAATGTCCAGATGACCGATGTGCTGTGCGACTTCTGCCACTCCGACTGGACCGCGGATCGGCCGATGGTCGAGGGTCACCACGGCAGCGTCATCTGTGGTTCATGTCTGACGGTTGCGTATGCGGAAGTGGTCGTTGCCGACCTCGACCAGCGGATTCCGAGCTATCGCTGCACCATGTGCCTGGAGGAGCGGGAGCAGTCCGCCTGGCGGAGTCCGGCCCACGAAGAGGCCTTCATCTGCGAGCGCTGCATCCGCCTGGCCGCCCGCCAGCTCGAGCGCGACCCCGACCTTCCGTGGAGCGCCCCTCGATGAGACTTCCCATCTTCGCGCAGCCCGGACGAGCTCCGTGGACCCCGACAGCCGCCCGCTAGACTGTTCACGGTCTCCCCGGAAGCACCGCGGGAGCAATGGAAGATCGCACGTGGTCGCGGAGTTTCGGTCGTGTCGAACCATCACCCTGGCCTTCTGCTCGTGGTCCTGACCCTCTCCGCTTCGCCGGCGATTGCGGGGGAGGTTCCGCCCTCGGACTTCGAGTTCTCTCTCACCAGTTCGGAGTGTTCCGCCGGTGACCCGACCGCCGGTCTGACCTTCACTCTCGAAGCCGGCCAGTGGGCCATTGCCCCGATTCTCACGCTTGGCAACGGAGTCTCGGCCTGGAACAGTTCGGGCAGGGTCTCGGCCTGCGAATTCGACGGATCGAACTGCGAGTCCGGGTGGGGCACCGACTTCAGCATGGTCTTTGGCGTCGCCTACGGCCATGACCGAATCACGACCTCGTGGGCGACGCCGCTCCTTGCGTATGTCAATGCGCCGACGACGACCTTCAGTCTCGAGGAGGCGACCGAGGTCACCTTCTGGATCAGCGACCTCAACTGCGCCGACAACCAAGGCGAGATCCATCTGCACATCCATCCAATCGGCGGCCCGCTGAGCGCCGACGTCAACACCGACGACGCGGTCGACGGGGCCGACCTCGGCGCCCTGCTGCGGTGGTGGGGATCGGGCCACCCGGTCTGCGATCTCGACGGAGACGGTCTGGTTGGCGGCGGCGATCTGGCGGTGCTCTTCGAGGGGTGGAGCGACCGGGAGGGTTGAGCCTCGACCGGAGCGGCGCGGTCGCGAGACGCGGCTTCCGCCTCACTCCATCAGCGCCTGAGGTTCCTTGGGCTTGAAGACCAAGGGCAGCTCCACCGAGAAGCTGGCGCCGCGTCCCGGCTCCGACACCACCGAAACGCTTGCTCCCAGAAGGTCTCCGAGCTCGCGGCAGATGGCCAGACCGAGGCCGGTGCCTCCGTGCGACTTGGTGTGGCTGCCATCGAGCTGCCGGAAGCGCCGGAAGATCGTCTCCTGCTGGTCGTAGGGGATGCCCGGTCCCTCATCGATCACGCTGATCCGCACGCCCGCCCCCGAGTCGTCGCGCATCACCCGCTCGGCGGCGATGGTGACGGTCGACCCCGAGGGCGCGAACTTGATGGCGTTGCTCAGGAAGTTGTAGAGGATCTGCTGGAGCTTGCCGGCGTCGCTCTCGACGATTGGGAGATTGGCGGCGAGCCGGGAGATCACCGTCACTCCCCTGGATTCGGACTGCGGGCGCATGATCGCCTGGAGACCCTCGACGACATCGGCCACGCTGACGTGTTCGACGCTCACCTCCATGCGTCCCGCGTCGAGCTTGGCCATCGCCAGCAGCTCGTTGATCATGTCCAGGAGGGTGCGCCCGCTGGTGAGGATGTGGCTGATGTAGCGCAGTCGCTTGGGATCTGCGGCGGGGTCGGTGCGGGCCAGCTCCTCGAGCAGCTCGGCGAATCCGATGATCGAGTTCAGCGGCGTGCGCAGCTCGTGACTGATGTTGGCCAGAAACTCGCTCTTGAGCTGGTTCGCCTCGAAGAGCCCGACGTTCGACTGGTTCAGTTCGCCGAGCTTGAGATCCATGCTCTCGTTCATGTTGCGGAGCTGCTCCTCGCGCTGGGCGATGCGGTCGAGCATGGTGTTGAAGGCGCTGCTCAGATGCTCGAAGTCGTCGCCGGTGGAGATCTTGGAACGGATGCTCAGATCGCCGCGCTGCACCTTCTCGGCGGTGTCGCGGAGCTTCCGGACCGGGGAGAGGATCAGTTTCGTGAGGATGAAGTAGAAGACCAGGATCGCCAGCAGGCTCGCCACCAGTCCGGTGGCCACGATGTAGACGCGGTTGAGGAGGAGCTGCCCCGCGGCGAACTCGCTGGAGCGCTCGATGACCAGGATCGCCCGGACCGGATCGGCCACTCCGGGCTCGATCGTTCTGGCGCGGAAGTCGACGAAGCGGCGATCCTCGATGGCCCGCCACTCCGAGAGCCGGATGGCGCGGGCGTAGCGATACTGCCGTCCGCGGTCGCTGCGAGTGGTGACGAAGTGCTCCTGCTCGGTCGGGTCGGCCGCGAACCGGCGCATCGCCGCCTTCACGAAATCGTCCTCGCGATCCACCTGCACGCTGTCGTCGAGCTCGATGATCCGCATCGGGATCGGACCGGAGGCCGGTTGGCCGAGGGCGATTCCGTTCGAGAGCCAGGTGAGGGCGAGCTGGCGGGCGACGTCGCGCTGGTTCTCCTCGACCACCGCGTCGGTCCGCACCCACGGCACCGCGAGGGCCCCTGCGAGGATCGCGACCACGGCCGCTCCGAAGAGAAGCTGGCACTTGTTGGCGAGTGAGATGCCGGAGGACATGGGGGGGAGGAGGGGGAGGGAAAGGG
>CAYXKH010000103.1:4460-10275 GCA_964465255.1 uncultured Isosphaeraceae bacterium | reverse complement strand
CGGCCCGGAGGGCCGAACGGAGCGCTCAAACTACTGCCCTTGCGCCAACGAGTACCCCTTGAGCCCATCGAACAGGCGCAGCAGTTCGTAGCTGCAGACCGTGAACTTCTCGGCGATGCGGTCGAGCAGGGCGATCGTCCGGGCCTGGCCGAAGGTGCCGGGGACGACCCCGTCGCGCACTTCGAAGCGCACCCGCCAGTAGTCGACGCACTCGGTATACACCGATCCGGTCGGCCAGACCACGGTGCCACGGTTGGAGATGAGAGTCGGACGGAAGGGCGTGTCGGCGGCGAGCCGTGACATTTCCTCGGCCAGTGCAATGGTCGAGAGCGATGTATCGAGATAGACGTCGCACCCGACGATCACGGTCACCACGTTCTTGAAGGTTCGCACCACCTCCTGATGGGTCGGCGTCGGCGGGCGCGGGGTCGGCGCCGGATCCTGCTCGGGAACCGGGACGGTGGCGACCTTGGTGGGCGCGCTGCCGAGTCGATCGGCGATGGCCCGGGCGTAGTCCTGAGTGCCCAGCGCAGGGGTTGCGGGAGTGCCGAAGTCGCCGGTCCGAACGCCGTCCTCGAGGGCCCGAAGCAGAGCGTTCTCGATGGTGGCGGCATGGCGATGCATGCCGATGTGACGGAGCATCATCAGGCCCGAGAGGAGGAGCGCCGTGGGATTGGCGATGCCTCGTCCGGCGATGTCGGGTGCGGTCCCGTGCACGGCCTCGAAGATCGAGATGTGCTTGCCGATGTTGGCGCTCGGAGCGAAGCCGAGCCCGCCGACGAGGCCGGCGGCGAGATCGCTGACGATGTCTCCCTGGAGATTCGGCAGGACCACCATCTGGTAGACCTGCGGACGCATCACCAGGTTCATGCAGAGGGCGTCGACGATGACGTCGCCATGTTCGACGTCGGGGAAGTCGTTGGCGATTGCCCGAAATCGGTCGAGGAACAGCCCGTCGGTCATCTTCATGATGTTGGCCTTGTGCCCGCAATGGACGCGGGAGAGGCCGAGGCGGCGGGCGGTCTGGAACGCGAAACGGCTGACCTGATCCGAACCGGGCGCCGACGTGAGACGCTTGCACTGGATGACGTCGTTGCTGAGACGGTGCTCGATGCCGCCGTAAGTGTCCTCGAGATTCTCGCGGACGATGTAGAAATTGACGTCGATGTTGGCGCGGCTGTAGGGAGTCTCCACTCCCGGCAGCGAGCGGAAGTGGCGCAGATTCGCGAAGGCGTTCCAGACCTTTCGGGCGGTGACGTTGATCGACTTGCCTCCGCCGCCCTTGGGTGTCTCCATCGGCCCTTTGAAGATGAGCCCGCACTCTTCCACGGTGCGGATGCACGCGTCGGTCATGCCGCGACTGTTGTTCTGATCGAAGACCGATCGACCCATCTCGACCGGCGTGAATTCGATCGACTCGAGCACTCCCGCGGCGCGGAAGATCTCGAGCACGGCGTCCATGATTTCGTGACCGATACCGTCCCCTGGGGCGAGGGCGATGGTGCGTGGCGTGGGCATGTTGGGGCGGAGTAGGAGGTGGAGCCTGAAGTGGAGGGGCCGCCTCGGATCCGCTGCGAACTACATCTTCGGGCGGATGGCGGACTGGAGGAGTGCGGTCTCGAATCCCGCCGGTGCCGCGCCGGTCTCGGCGAATCGGTACAGCGCAGTCTGAATGATGACCTTGAGCGTCGAAGTGACCAGCGAGAGCACCAGCAGGGCGAGGACTGTAACCGCTCCGCCGACAATGCCGGGAATGGGCGATTGAAGGGCGACGCTCAGTCCGATACCCGCCGCCAGCGGCAGGAAGCACCCGAGAGCCATGAGAAAGCCGATCAGACCCATGCCGAGGTGGAGAGTGAGCGATTCGCCCCAGTTCTTCCGGAGGATCTGAATCGACCGCTTCACGGAGTCGATCGGTCCGGTGCCCTCGATGACGAGGATCGGGACGACGAAGTACGTGGCGATGCTCCACGCCATGCCGACCAGTCGGATGATGATCGATCCGATGAACCCGGTGCGCTCGGCGATCGTCCTCAGGATCACCCCGACGGTGGCTGAGAGGATGCTCCACGCCAGAATCTGCGGCAGTCGCGAGACTGCGATTGCCAGACCGGCGCGGGCCGAACTGTCCTTGCCCTGGAAGCGGTTGGAGGCGCAGGCGACGAGCGCCGAGTTGAAGAACGTGATGACGAAGAAGTTGACGAGGTAGAAGGCAAAGAGACCGAGATACCAGAGCGGGGTCAGCCGGATCTCGCCGCCGTTCACCTCCGACCAGTTGGTCTCGGCCCAGGGAATCGCCAGCACCGCGGGAATGGCGAAGCTGATCAGCACCAGCATGCACGAAATCGTGCTCAGAATCGGGAAGAGAATGAGATGCGTGTCGGCACGGAGGACATCCCAGCTCTGCTTGAACAGTTGCCAGGACGACGTCATCGTTCGCTGCAGGGAAACCCCCACAGGTTTGAAAGGAATCGACTCAACGTCCGACCGGTGATCCCGCCCACACGGGACTCGAGCGGACGGCGACTGTATGCGGAATCTGGCCTCACGAGTTCCGCGAGACCGGCGGAGATCACGGAGGCGCTCAGAGGAACCTGGGGCGATTGGCCGCCTCGAGATCGCGAAGGCGCCAGAGTCGGCCCTCGTGGGCACGTCGCCAGTTCCAGAGGAGGGTCCACATCGCGCCTTGGGCGACGGCAAGAAGCAGCAAGGCCGGCGTTCCGATGAGCGTGCCGATGCGCGCCACGGTGAAAGGCGACTCCAGAAGTCGCCACCCAGCCGAAATCTCCTGGTCGAGCGCCGTCAGCCGCAATGAAACGAGGATCGTGCACCAGCTCACTCCCAGACAGGCGATCGCGAGCCGACGCGTGAGTCGCGCGGATCGCAGGAATCGGTGGGCGAGCATCGCGTCGAGGATGATCGGATCGCTCGAGCGAACGGCCTCGACCCCCAGCTGATGTTGAAGCCCCCCGGCACGGCCGCCGTGGACGACGATGAAGCCGAGCAGGACGAACGTGGAGGCAATTCCGGTGAGGAGCATCGTCGCCAGAGTCGGCGCGATGGACTGATCGGCGCGACCCCACACGTCTGGCTCGGGCGCCCATCCGACGAGATGCACGACGGAGTAGAGGGCGGCCGCGAGGCTGCCGAACGCGGTGACTCCGAACCCCAGAGTCACGAGTCCTCGCGAACGAGGTGGGGGCGGTGGAGGGGATGAATCGGCAGGCTCGGCTGACTGGACGGTCTCGCCGCCGGATTCGTCCGTGCAACGCCGAGCACGCCTGCACAGCCGGACAAACCTCCAAAGTGCGAACAGCGAAATGAGTGGCAGCATCGTCCAGGGACCGATGTGCAAGAGAAGGAACGAGGTGGTGCTGGTGTCGTATCCGAGGGACTGCCCGACGAGGTCCAGAAGCTGCGCACCGAGGATCAGCCCAGAGATGCAAAGGCAGATCGACGCAAGGGACGGCCCACGGTCGCGTGGATCCTCTGGCGCACCGGGCGGCGCACTGGGATGCCCGTTCGGCGACGATCGAAGGGAGGAAGGCGTCATGCGGGAGTGCGCCGATACATGAGAAATGGTGAAAGCGGAGATCGTCCTAGAGATCGATTCGGCGAGCAGCCTGTGGCGGAGGCCCTCCGCCACAGGCTGCCAAAAGTGTCCCAGTGGTTGAGCCTACTTCATCCGATGTGGTGACCAAGAGATCTCGGCGTGACGTGTGCGAGCCCAACTCACGGCGACAGAACTTCGCATCCGGCCAAGGGCAATGGCGGCAGCGGAGCCGCTGGGGCGACGACATTGCATTCCGCGGCCATGATCAACTGGATGTCGCGCTGGTAGAGGAGGCGAACCCTGTCCAGTTCGAGAAGTTGCTGAAGGAGGAAGGCCCCCGTGCTGGTCACCGCGGCCGCCACGCAGGCGCCGGTGATAAGCATGGCCACCGGCCCCCCAAGGCCCCTCATGACAACCTCGATCAGGATGGCCAACATCAGGGCGGTGAAGGCCATTGGGTCGGCGTTGTAGCCTTGCAGCATCTCGCGAATGAAGCCCGTGTCGACGTAGCCTCCGTCCAGAGCGTTCTTGAGCTTCTTGGTGAACGCCTTCGTGACCGCTTTCGCAAGGCACAGGGCAACCGCGACCAGGAGTCCCGCAAGAATCATCGCGATCTTGAGTTTGATCGCAAGCTCGGCGTTCCACCTCATCTGCTTGGCGTTGTCGATCCGGCCCGTTGCTCCAAAGACGCATGCCGGACCTCCGCCCGAGGCGATGCAGCAGTCCGGGTCGGCGTAGGCCCACGCCCAACCGCCATTGGGGCACTCCCACTTCATGATGAGGCAACCGGGGCCCGGCGGCGGCAGCCCTCCCGGCGGGGGAGCGGCAGGACCGTTCTGAAGGCGGGCATTTTCGCGGAGCGATTCCCACACGCTCTGCGCAGGGATCTCGGGCTCGAAGAGCGAGAAGTCGCCGAGCAGGGGCGGCGACTCTTCCTGGGCAATTGCCTGCCACGCGGTGACGTCGACAACCGGCATCAACAGCTCGAAAGGAGCCCCGGTCGAATCGATCATCTGCATCCACGCGGCGATTGCGTAGGCCGTGCCCTTGGTGCCGTTGATGCCAACGACCGCGGCGGCCGTGCACAGGCCATCCGCGGTCACGCCGCCGAGATCAAGCGGTGCGGGCGGGCTGCAGGCGAAGTACTCGATCGAGGTGATGCCAACCGGCGGCTGATTCGGATCGAAGGCCGCAAGTTGGGCTGCGGGGACACCGGTCGTGGCCCCGATGGTCACCGCTGCGGGAGTCTTGAGCAGCTTGGTCGCATCGGCGCACAGCTCGCCAGTTGCAGTCGGAGGCGTCAGCGCGTTGAGATCGACGCCCTCCAGCTCGCCCTCGGCGATGAGTTCAAGCAGTTCCGACTCCAGGTCCATTCCGGTCATCAGGTCGTAGACCTTGAGAGCCTCCGGCGACGGCGCCGTCGGCGTGCAACTCGACGCTGCGGGTGCCGGATCGCCCGTGGTGCCGAGCGGGTCGTCACCGGCCCGCGGCAATGGCTCGAGATCGTTGAGATGACTGAACATCGCCGCATCGAGCGCATGGGCCCGGGCGGCGAACAGTCGGTGGGCGTACGCCGGGCCCTCAATCAACGGGCCAAGGGCGGCACAGGCGGCGAGAAATCCGCCGAGGGCGCAGGCACTCCGCTTCCACCCGGGTCGGCGCCCTGGCGTACGCCGCCCGACGTCGCCCTCATCCCCCCCTGCACTCGATCGTGCACTCGATCGTGCACTCGACCCTGCACTCGATCGTGCCTTGGGGCGACCTGAGTCGCCTGCCTCACCGAAACGCATGCCCCAACTGCCGAAGAACTTCCGATTCATGACAACCCCCGTTTCAAGTCAACCTGCAATCGACGACGCGGAGCCGCCTGCCCGAGGAGACCCAGGGTGGCGTTGGAAACTACGCGTTGGACGTCATTCGGACCTTCGGGCCGACTCCGTGCGGCACGTACGCCAACTCACGGAATCAGTCGAAGCGCGAAGAGACAGCTCGTGCCGCTGAGTGCGCGGCGTTCCGCCATTTGATCGAATGTTCTCCCGGACAACTCGTCGATCGCACGGCAGGCCGCACGGTCGCGTCGATAGACAGATCATCTGCCCAGACGACGCGCATCACGCGATGCAGTCCGTCGGCTGAGACGGGCCGCATTATGGTGGCGTGAGCCGCCTGCTCTGGCGAACTGCGTGAATTATGTCGAAGAGATTCTCGCAGCCGTGGCGAGCTCGATCGCGGCCACTCCCGGCGGGTGCCCTGACCGCGTCA
>CAYXKH010000103.1:2252-4360 GCA_964465255.1 uncultured Isosphaeraceae bacterium | reverse complement strand
TCAGCGGCCCGCATCAGCGTGTCGCGTCAGCGGCCCACATCAGCGGCCCGCATCAGCGTGTCGCGAGTGTCGCCGAGGCCTCGTTCAGCGCCCCGATGGTCACCGGCACGAAGCGTCGCTTGAGCCGACTCTCGAATTCGCCGCGGTACTTGTTGATGATCGTGCGCACCGCCCAGTTGTTGCCGTCGGCGAGCCCGCAGATCGTGGTGCCGGGCATCGTGCCCATGCTGCCGGCGATCTCGAGGGCCATGTCGAGATCCTTGCTGGTGGCCTCGCCGCGCTCGACGCGACAGAGCAGCTTGTACAGCCAGCCCGATCCCTCGCGGCACGGCGTGCACTGTCCACAGCTCTCGTTCTTGAAGAAGCGAGCGATGTTGCGGCACACCGCGACCATGTCGGTTTCGTCGTCGAAGATGGTCGGACAGGCGGTGCCCAGACCCATCACGTCGTGGGTGCGGCCGATGTCGAAATCCATTGGGGCATCGAACTGATCCGGGCCGAGGATTCCCATGCTGACGCCACCGGCGATCGCCCCCTTGAACTTCTTCCCGCCGCGCATGCCCAGGCAGAAATCGTTCACCAGGGTCGAGAGCGGAATGCCCAGATCGACTTCGTACACGCCGGGACGAGTGACGTGCCCGGAGACCCCCATCAGTTTCGGGCCGAAGCTCGGGGCGCCGCCGACGCGGCTCTGGCAGCCCATCGAGCTCCACCACGCGGCGCCGCGCTCGACGATTGGGCAGAGGGCCGCGAGGGTCTCGACGTTGTTGACAATCGTCGGGCGTCCGAAGAGGCCCTTGACGGCAGGAAACGGCGGCTTGATCCGCGGCCATCCGCGCTTGCCTTCGATGGCTTCGAGGAGCCCCGTCTCTTCACCGCAGATGTATGCCCCCGCACCGCGGTGCAGGTAGACGTTCACCGCGAACGAGGATGCACCGCGCAGCAGTCCCTTGGGACCGAAGATGCCGTTGGCATAGGCCTCGTCGATGGCCGCCTGCATCACCTTCGCCTGATGCGGATACTCGCCGCGGATGAAGAAGTACGCGATGTCGAGCTGGCAGGCATGACACGCGATTGCGATGCCTTCGAGCGTGAGGTGCGGATCGAAGTCGACGAGCAGCCGATCCTTGAACGTGCCCGGCTCGGCTTCATCGCAGTTCACTGCGAGATAGCGCGTGCCTCCATCCGGCGGCGGAAGAAAGGTCCACTTGAGCCCACAGGGAAACCCGGCGCCGCCGCGCCCGCGAAGCTGGCTCTCCTTCACCAGCTCGACCACCTGGGCCGGCGGCATGGTGAGGGCCTTCTCCAGCGCCTTGTAGCCGCCGGTGCGCACGTACTCCTCGTACGAGACGGTGCGACGACTCTTCGGGTCGGCCCACGGAAACGTGGGGATGCGCTTGGTGAGGACGGGTTCGGTGACGGGCATGGGGGGCGCGGGGGGAGGTGTGAGAAGTGTGAGGGAGGAGGGATCAGGAACTGGGAATCAGGAATGGGGAGCGGGGTGCGGAGGCGGCACGGTAGCAGTGATTCGAGCGGTGGTCAGGGGGCGAAGGGGGGGGCGGCGCGCAGGGCGATCTGCACGATCCGCACGATCCGCACGATCCGCACGATCCGCACGATCCGCACGATCCGAACGGTGCGCGGGCATCCTGCCCGCCTCGACCGAGCCTTGGATTCGAATCAGCGAGAGAACGGGCACGCCTTTGCTCCGGACGTCGCCATGGCCAGGATCGTCATCGAGAATGCGACTGCTCTGGCTCACACTCAACCGAGCTCGACGGACGACGTCGGGTGAGTCTCGCCCGGCATCGGACGCGGCCCCGAAGCTCGACGGCGGGGATCTGCGAGAAGCCAGGATCGGACTTTGGTCGTGCGCAAACCGGCAACTGGGCATCGTCGGAGGCGCGGCGGCGAAGGTCGCCTTCGCTCGCGATGATTACGGAGTCGAGGTGGACATCGTCTGCGAATTGTTCACGTCCCCGGGCGCCGCTTCACTTCGACTTCGTCGATGGTCGTGCGGCGGAGGATCACGTCGTTCTGTTCCACCACTTCGGTCGTTCGATTGACTTCGACGCGGGTCGGCTGATCAGCCTGATCGGGCTGATCGG
>CAYXKH010000103.1:0-2152 GCA_964465255.1 uncultured Isosphaeraceae bacterium | reverse complement strand
TTGACTTCGACGCGGGTCGGCTGATCAGCCTGATCGGGCTGATCGGGCTGATCGGGCTGATCGGACTGATCGGACGTATCCGGCTTGGCCGGATCGGTGCGGACGGCCTTGACGATGTGGCCGACGAACTCGCCGAGGGAACGCATCAGGCCCTTGGGGGGGGTCCCGCTCATACTCAGTGCTTTCCCGTGTCGCGATGCGGCGGATGGGCAAGCAGCGCGTCGATCGCCTCGATCGTGAGGTTCTCGTGAAGGTCCTCGTTGACCAGGGCAACCGGCGCGGTGTCGCAGGAGCCGAGGCACTCCATGGTGATCAACGTGATCTTGCCGTCTTCAGTGGTCTCGCCCGGCTCGATGCCGAGGGTCTCGCGGATGCGGTCGAGAAGCTTCTGATGTCCGCAGACTTCGCAGGCAATCGACTGGCACACGCCGATGGTGCACTCGCCGCGCGGCGTGGTGATGAAGTCCTCGTAGAAGGTCAGCGTGTCGAGGACATCCGCCGGTTCGATCTCGAGGTAGGCCGCGACCTCTTCCATCGCCTGGTGGGCGATGAAGCCGTGGGCGTGCTGGATCTCGTGGAGGATCGGCAGCAGCGCCCCCTGCTTGGTGGCGTAGCGAGGCAGGAACTCCCTGGTGAAGCGTTCGCGCATCGCCGGAGAGAGATAGGGCTCGGGGCGACGCGCGATCTTCGCGGTCGCGGAGGGCTTGGCTTTCCAGCTCATCGATCAAGCTCCGCTGCGATGACATTGAGTGAACCAAGCACGGCGACCATGTCGCCGAGCTGGTGGCCTTCGATCAACTTGGCGAAGACGCTGAAGTGGATGAAGCACGGCGGACGCACCTTGACCCGCCAAGGGCACCGTCCACCGTCGGCGACGATGTAGTAGCCGAGCTCGCCGTTGGGGCCTTCGATTGAGCTGTAGCCCTCGCCAATTGGCGTGTCCCAGCCGCGGTTGTGCATGAAGATCTCGAACTGCTGGATCGTCGCCTCGATCGAGCCGTACACGTCGCCCTTCGGCGGCAGACGCAGCTTGGCGTCAGCGGTGCTGTCGATCGAGCCGCCGGGGATCGAATCGATCAACTGGGCGATGATCGAAAGCGACTGCTTGATCTCCTCGAGCCGGACCAGATAGCGGCAGTAGGAGTCGCCGTCGCTCGAGATGATCACGTTGAACTTGACCGCCGAAGCCCCGGCGCCGTCCCAGTTGTCGGCGTAGCAGAGGTAGGGATCGTCCTTGCGGATGTCGCGACGCACGCCGCTGGCACGGGCCACCGGGCCGGCCAGACTCCAGGCGATTGCGTCCTCCTTCGAGATCGTGCCGACGCCCTGAAGGCGGTCGACGAAGATCCGATTGCGATTGAGCAGGATCTCGAGTTCCTTGATCACCCTCGGCATGCGCACATCGGTGAACTCGTGCACCATCCGCCTGAAGACCGCTTCGTCGGCGAAATCGCGCCATGCGCCGCCGACCCGGGTCCAGTCGGGATGGAAGCGCTGGCCGCTGATGTACTCCATGATGTCGTAGATGAATTCGCGCTCGTTGAAGCCGTAGAGGAAGCCGGTCAAGCCCCCCAGATCGAGCGCCGCCGCCGCGACGCAGAGAAGATGGCTCTGGATGCGGCCCAGCTCGCAGAGGATGGTGCGGATCGCCTTGCAGCGCGGCGTGAGTTCGACGCCGAAGAGCTTCTCGACCGCATGGTGCCACGCGATGTCGTTGACAATCGGGGCCACATAGTCCATGCGGCTGATGGTGCAGACGTACTGGTTGTAGTCGTGATGCTCGCCGAGCTTCTCGAAGCCGCTGTGGAGATAGCCGATGTGCGGCGTGGCCCGGGCGACGCGCTCGCCGTCGAGCTCGAGCACGATGCGCAGGGTGGTGTGCGTCGCCGGGTGCTGCGGGCCGAAGTTGAGCACCCAGCGATCGGGGGCACCGGCGTGGGTCTTCAGGTACTCGGTCGAGTCGATGTCGACGTCGTAACCGTGGTCGGGTTGGAGAGTGAAGGGCATGGGGCGTTGCGGGAGGGGCGCGCTGGCCGAAGTCGCAGGAGGGCGGTCGCGGGGAGAGAGCCTCGCCAGGCTGGCTCGGGGGCGTCAGGACGTGACCCGACTTCGGCCCAAACGGCGGGGGACGGGCGGTGAGTATAAGAGGAAG
>CAYXKH010000102.1:5563-10350 GCA_964465255.1 uncultured Isosphaeraceae bacterium | reverse complement strand
GATCATCCTGATCATCCTGATCATCTGGCTCACAGCGTCCAGAGATTCAGAAGAGTACCGAGATCGGCGCCATCGACCAGGCCGTCACCGTTCAGATCGCCCACGCCATCCGTTCCCCAGTTGTTGAGGAGGATGCCGAGGTCGCCGCCGTCGACGATGCCGTCGTCGTTCAGGTCGCCCTCGATGATGGGATCGATGGGGACGAGAATCTGCACGTGGTCGAACTCGAAGGCGCGGTTGGAGGACACGCGGATCTTGCCGATTCCACCGGGGACTTCGATTCCCATGAATCGGTCCTCGGCCGTCCCGCCCTGCGAGGCACCGTCACCGAAGGACATGAAGGTCTTGGTGCCGACGTTGTTGCCAACACCATCGAAGGCTTCAAAGGTGACGTTGGACACGCCGACGCCGCCGTCGGTCCAGACGAATCCGAAGGCGGTGGGCAGGTACCCATCGAGTGCTGCGGCGTCGAACTGGATCTCGAGCTTGCCAGGGAGCAGCACCAGCATCGAGCGACCGGCGTTGCCGTTTCCGTCAATCACGCCGTCGTCGCCGTCGACCGAGTCGGTGAAGATGCTCGGGGCCACGAACTGCGTGAACGAGGCAGTCGCACCGGGAATGTCGTCGAAGAGGGCATCCTCGGCGTCCTCGACGTAAAACGCGAGGTCGGTGTCACCGAGGGCGAAGGGCGAATCGGCGAGGCCGAAGTAGGGGAACGGCCCGAGGAACGGATCCGCCGTCGGATTCGGCAGGTTGTACTGGAGGTGGTCGTACTCGATGGCACCGGGGGACATCTCGATTCGGGAGATGCCGCTCGGCACGGTCACGCCGATGAAGCGGTCTTCCGCGGTCTGCCCGCCGGAGAGAGTGTCGAACATCGGCGGATAGGTCCGCTGTCCCAGGAACACTCCGCCGGTGCCGTACACCGACATCGTGATCCGGCGGTTGGCGAGCAGACAGTCGGTGGCGACGATACCGAACTGCGTGGGCAGGCCGCCCAACGCGACGGCGTCGAAATTGATGACCGTCAGCGGCGTCGCCCCGGTGTAGATCGAGTGGCCGGCGGTGCCGAACCCGTCGATCACGCTGTCGTCGCCGTCGACCGAGTCGGTCACCGAGAGCGGCGGGACGATGAAGGCGAAGTTCGCGGTCATGCCCGGCGTGTTGGAGACGGCGTCCTCGTAATCCTCGAGCACGTAGCTGTAACCGATGCCACTGATGTCGAAGGGCGAATTCGCGGCGCTGAGGTACGGCGTGGGACCGACAAACGTCGCCGTCGCGGGGACGGGCAGCAGGAACTGGAAGTGGTCGAGTTCCATCGTGTTCGGCACGGTGGTCACGGCAAAGGCCGAGATCCCGCCGGGGAAGGTCACTCCGATGAAGAAGTCGTCGGCGACCGAGCCATCGGCGGCGGGGGCGAAGATGTAGTTCTTGAACCCCTCGAAGAGTCCCGTCGGCCCGAAGACTGAGATCGTGATCGTCGCGTTCGAGCCGGTGCTCGTCAGGACGAAGCCGACTTCAGTCGGCAGCCCGCCGAGCACAGCGGCGTTGAAGGTCACGTTGAGGATCTGATTCGGCGGGACGATCCAGGAGTGTCCGCCGGTTCCGACTCCGTTGATGGAGCCATCGTCAGCGTCAACCGAATCGGTCGTCGCCGAGGGTGGCTTGATGGCACCCGCGGTCATGGTGACGCCGGGGAGGTTGTTCACCCCGTCCTCGAAGTCCTCGAGAATTGCGGTGATCCCCACCGCCGAAAGGTCGAAGGGGCTGTCGGCCGTGCTCGTGTAGGCCGTCGGGCCAAGAAACGCCGCGACCGGCCCTCCCGCAAATGCGGCTGTGCCAATCACTGCGGTCAATGCGACGAACGCCGGGGCTGTTGCCCTCAATGAAGTCTTCATGCGATCCTCCTTCTATCTCAACCACTCCGTCGTGCAGCGCCGCTCGGGGCGGCGCCCGCCAAGCCGGCCCGGGGGGCCGACGGCACTCGCTAACATACCACCCGAACGAGACTTGCGAAGCACCAATCGTGCAGCCCGTCCGGAAGTGCAGTTGGGTCTCTCTTCGCTCCGGAGGGCTGGGATGTTCCCAAGGACGAAAAAGAAGCCCCCGGCGAGGCCGTGGAGCGGGCATGATGCGCCGCTCCCGAGCCCTTGGAGGGGACCGTTCATGACCCGAGCAGCCCTCAGAAAGAGACTTGTCCAGGCCCTCCGCAGCGAATCCCTTCTCGGGGTCGAGGTGGTGCCGAATCGTGGGTTGACCGAGGCGGCCCTGGCCTTGGTCCGGGATATGGGTCTCGCGTCG
The DNA here is from genome assembly GCA_964465255.1 of uncultured Isosphaeraceae bacterium. Classification (GTDB taxonomy): domain Bacteria; phylum Planctomycetota; class Phycisphaerae; order Phycisphaerales; family SM1A02; genus CAYXKH01. Next base: position 8,049 of record CAYXKH010000102.1, on the reverse strand, counting down.
ACGAGCGCTTCCTCGACTGGTTTCACGCCTGCGGCCCACGCCCCGACCATCCGATCCGGTGTTGCTCCGCAGGGCGCCGAACGCTCCGACCGATTGCCCACGCCGGGCGCTCCGCGTGCCGGATCGAGCGACGGGGAAGAGCGCGTCGCTGCTTCAAATGGTTCGCCCTCGGGAGCGCTCTTTGCCACACCCACCGCGGAGTCGAGCCAGACTCCGCCAGGAGACGCCGGCGAACGACGAGCGCTTCTCGAGTCGCTCGAGACCGAGCACGAGCGCTCCTGTCCCCACTGCACCGTGGCAACCGGGCATACGCGGCTGGTCTTCGGTGAAGGCAGCGCCGTGGCCACGCTGATGTTCGTCGGCGAGGCTCCCGGCGAGACCGAGGATCAGCTCGGTCGACCCTTCGTCGGTCGCGCCGGGCAGAAGCTCGACGAGATCATCTCCGCGATGAAGCTGCGGCGCGAGGAGGTGTACATCGCCAACGTGCTGAAGTCGCGGCCGCCGGAGAATCGCACCCCGCTCCAGCGCGAGGTGGAGGGGTGCGGACCGTTTCTCAAGCGGCAGATCGCCATCATCCGGCCACGCGTCATCGTCACGCTTGGCGGCCCGGCGACCAAGCTTCTGCTCGAAGTCGAGACCGGCATCACTCGCCTGCGCGGAGTCTGGTCGAGCTACCGCGACGGTTCGCTGACGATTCCGGTGATGCCGACATTCCACCCCGCGTATCTGCTTCGCAACTACACCAAGGAGACCCGGCAGCAGGTCTGGAGCGACATGCAGGCGGTGCTGACGAAGATTGCGGAACTCGAACTCAGCCCATGAGGGCCAGCGCGGCGCTGCTCACGAGGCAGTTGCCCTGCTCGTCGCAGGCCTGCCGATAGTCGATCATCTCGACTGCGCTGGGCTTGGCCAACGCGAGCACCGCGTGCATGTTTCCAATCGAGCACCACCGCGTCGGGTTGCGCGTCTCTCGGGCCCGCGCCAGGAAGACATCAGGATCGCCCGAGAGATACGCCGCCATCAGGTCTCGATCGACGCGCTCGACGTCCACCTTGCGTTGAGCGTCGACCGGCCGGGGTTCGCCGAACTGCGGTCCGACATGGCTCAGGTCGGCGCTGCTCACGAAGAGCGTGCGCCCGCCGACCGCATCGAGGGCCTCGTTCATCGAGTCGAGGAACTGCGTGGTCGAGGTGCGCTTCTCGTCCGCGGCAAGCATGCCCACGAGCGGATCCGGCACCAGCGCGGCCACCACCGGAACGTCTCCGAAGCGATGCTGGATCCAGGGCAGGTGGAGCTTGATCGAGTGCTCGGCGTGGTGGTCGAGCTGATCGACGAAGCCCGCATCGCCAATGAGTGCCTTCAACCGATCGATCACCTTGGTGTCGGGAGCGACCATGGCAATCGGGGTCTCGAAGCCCAGCTCGGTCAGCACCACGCCGTCGCCGATACCAAAGTGGTTGGTGCCGAGGATGACCACGCGATCAGGAGTCTCGCATCGATCGAGGCAGCGGTAGGCCGCCGCGTAGTTCGGCCAGCCGCGCGGATAGTCAAGGTGGGGGGCGACGATGGCCACCGGCGAACCGTCGAGCTCCGGGTCTTCGGTCTGAGCCAGCCAGCCGGCCAGGGCCCCGCGAATCTGATCCGGGGTCGGCTGCTGCGTGCCACCGGCCGGGAAATATCCGGTCTCCTTGAGCTTGGCCTTCAGTTCACCCTCGAGACGCTCGAAGGTCGGTCCCCACAGCAGTCCGACCTCGTCGAGACGCTTGGCCAGCTCGATGAAGGGCGCGGAATCCGGCGCCTTCAGGCCGGAGGCGATCTCCTCGATGGTCCGCTCCCCCTGGAACTGCTGGATCACCATGACCGCCTGCGGAGGCACGGCCATCATCTGGGATGACAGGGCCATCGGATCGCGGAGGACCACCACCTGCTGACCGTTGTGCTGAGCCCCCATCATCTGAAACAGGCGGACATGCGGGCGGCGGATGTGGTCGGGCAGTGTGGCGGCGGACATGGGGGCGAGTGTACGGGTGCCATCTGCGGCTTGTCACCCGTCCGTGGCGACAGATCCTCGAAGCCCCCCGGAAAGTGGCCAAAGAGGCCGATCGCCGCCGGCCACCGTTACAATCGCCGCTTCCCCCTGCGGCGGCGGGAAGGTTCTGCGGCTCTCGACGGTTTGGTAGACGTCGACCCGCGACCTGACGCCGAGGTGGCGCAGGCGAGGCCGTGCGACCGCGGTCCGGTCCACGTCCAATTGCTCGGTCTCCATCACTCCATTTGGCAAACTGTTCGGAGAGTCTCCAGTGTCAAGAACTGTTCCATCCGGTTCGATCGTCGCGTTGCGAGCCTCGCTCGCCGGCGCATTTCTTTGGTTCGGGGCCACTGCAATCGTGACGGCCGACGAGCCCGCGATTCCACCCAAGGCCCCGTCCGCCCAGAGTCCGTCCGCCCAGACTCCACCGGCACAGACTCCACCGGCACAGGCTCCA
>CAYXKH010000102.1:0-5463 GCA_964465255.1 uncultured Isosphaeraceae bacterium | reverse complement strand
CTCCACCGGCACAGGCTCCAGCCAAGCCGACCGAGAAGCAGCCGGTCGCCAAGCCGGGCGAGAAGCCCACGCAGGTGACGCGCCCGGACCCCGCGGAGCTCGAGAAGCGCCGTGCGGCCGCGCGGGAAGCACTCGCCAACCGCACCGCGCAGACTCAGGGGAAGGTTGACCCGAGCCTCAGCGCAACCAACTCGCGCGGCGCTGCCGAAGGCGGCACTCTCCCGACCAAGGACATCGCGCCCCAGCAGCCCGCGAGCAGTGAGAGCCAGGTCATCCGCTTCGAGCCGACGATTCTCGACCTGGGCGAGATGACCGCCGAGGTCGCCAAGACCGCCTCGGTCAAGGTCGTGAACATCTCCGACAAGCCCGTGGTGATCTCCCGCGTCGTCCCGAGCTGCGGCTGCACCACCGCCCCGGCGCCCAAGGACCCGATTCCCGTCGGCGGATCGGTCGAGATTCCGATCACTCTCAAGCCCGGACCCAAGCAGGGCGTCAAGCTCAGCAAGCGGGTCACCTTCCAGCTCGAGAACGAGGCTCCGGTGGTCCTCACCATCGAGGGCAACGTCGCCGAGTACGTGCTGATCTCGCCCGAGCTCCTCACCGCCGAGGTCGAGGATGCCGAGAGCGGCAAGATCACCCTCACCAGCAAGGACGGAAGCCCCTTCCGCATCCTCGCGGCGAATCCCTCGATTGTGAATGACATCAGCCCGGAGTCCAAGACCGAACACGTCGTGCACGTCGATTGGGCCGCGTGGCAGAACGCCGGCAGCGGCATCAAGCTGGCCTTCTCGATCGACCATCCGAAGATCTCGTCGGTCTCGGCGATGATCAAGCGGAAGATCAACCCCGCCGATCGCGCTGCCGCTGCAGAGCGAGCGGCGCAGCCGGTCAGGCCCGTCGATGCCAATCTGACGGCGCTGATCGATGCCGCCCGCAAGGGTGACGTTCCCGCGATGGAGTCGGCAATCGCCGCCGGCGCCAAGGTGACCGACGTGGATCGCGCCACCGGGCGCGATGCTCTGCACTGGGCCGCCCGCGAGGGCAAGGTCGAGTCGATCGACCTCCTCGTGAAGGCCGGCGCCGACATCAAGGCTCAGGACCGAACCGGAAAGACCGCCCTTGGGATCGCTGCCGAGGCGGGACGCGTCGATGCCGTGAAGACGCTGCTGAAGGCCGGTTCCGACGTCAATCACCGCGATCGCATCCAGGGCTCGGCCCTGCTCTGGGCCTCGGGCCTGGGCAACGCCGAGACGGTCAAGACCCTGATCGACGCCGGCGCCGATCCGAAGGTCGCCGACATCAACGGACTCACGCCGCTCCTCTGGGCTGCCGGCATCGGCGAGCCGAACTCGGTGAAGACCCTGCTCGACGCCAAGGCCGACATGGCGGCGCGCGATCGCCTCGACGGTGACGACGCCCTGATCCGGGCGTGCCGCACAGGCAAGGACGAGAGCGTCAAGCTCCTGCTCGCCCGCGGCGCCAAGGTCGACGCCAAGAACGACAAGGGGGCCACCGCCCTGCTCGTCGCCGCAGCCAGCGGAAGCGTCGAGAAGATCCGCGCTCTGGTCGAGGCCAAGGCGGACCTCTCCGCCAAGGACAACAGCGGTCGCTCGGCACTCGACTACGCCAAGAACCGAATCGATCCCGCTCGCGATGCGGTCACCAAGTACCTTGAAGAGGCCATGGCCAAGCCGCAGTAGGAAGTTGTCTGGGCGGCGCCGCTGGTCGACCGCAACCATCGGCGCATCCGAAGAGGCAACCCTCCGCACAGTTCGACCGCCCGTCCGGCCCGCCCCTTCAAGGCGTCCGGACGGGCGGTTGTGCGTTGCCGCCCCGTCGGCGCCAGCTCGTCGTTGCCAGCTCGTCGTTGCCAGCTCGTCGCCAACTCGACGTCGCCAACTCGTACCATGCCCGCCCACCGACTCACCCCCTCGCGAGCCATTCATGACCACAGCATCCTCTGCGCCGGCGCCGTCCACCACAGCCACTCCCTACGAGCGTCTGGTCGCGCTGCAGCGAGATGCCGAACTCCTCGAGAGCACCGGAGCAATCCTGGGTTGGGACCAGGAGACCATGATGCCTTCGGGCGGAGTGGCCCACCGCAGCCGGCAGCTCGCCCAGCTTGCCCGCATGGGCCATGAACTGGCAACCTCCAGGGCGCTGGCGGAGGCCCTCGGCGAGTGCGAGGCCGATCCATCGCTCAGCGCCGATCCGATGTCGCCACAGGCGGCGAATCTGCGCGAGATCCGGGTCGCCTTTGATCGAGCCACTCGACTTCCCGCGTCGCTGGTCGAAGAGTTCGCGCGGGTCTCGAGCGTGGCCATGCACGAGTGGGCTGCGGCTCGCAAGGCCTCCGACTTCGCGAAGTTCCAACCCTGGCTCGAGAAGATCGTCGATCTCTGCCGCCAGAAGGCCGCGTGCCTGGGTGTTCCCCGAGGCGGCGAGCCGTGGGATGCACTCGCCGACCTCTACGAGCCGGGGGCCACCGCGGCGATGGTCGAGGGCGTCTTCGCTCCGCTGCGCATTCAGCTCCAGACGCTTGTGGCCGACCTCATGGCCGGCTCCCGCAAGCCGAGCAATCGATTCAATGAGTTCGCGATTCCGTTCGATCGACAGGAGAAGCTGGTTCGATTCGTCGCCGAGAAGATCGGCTTCGACTTCTCCCGCGGCCGTCTGGATCGCTCGACGCACCCTTTCTGCTCGGGTTCGCACTGCAACGACATTCGGCTCACCACCCGCTTCACCGAGACCTGCCTGAACGACGGCCTCGGCTCGACCATGCACGAGGCAGGCCACGGCATGTACGAGCAGGGACTGCCCGAGGCTCACATCGGCGAGCCTCTGGGGCGGGCGGTGTCGCTGGGCATTCACGAGAGCCAGAGTCGCATGTGGGAGAACCAGGTCGGTCGGAGCCGACAGTTCTGGAACTGGCTGCACGCCCATCTGCCGGAGTTCCTCGGCGACGGCGCCAAGAGCTTCTCGCGCGACCAGCTGTACGAAGCGGCCAACGTCGTCGAGCCCGGGTTCATCCGCGTCGAGGCCGACGAGGCCACGTACAACCTCCACGTCATGATCCGCTTCGAGATCGAGCGGGCGCTCCTGAAGGGTGATCTGGCGGTTGGCGACGTGCCGGGCGTCTGGAACGCCAAGTACCGCGAGTATCTCGGACTCGTGGTCCCCGATGATCGCCGCGGCTGCCTCCAGGACATCCACTGGTCGATGGGCTCGATGGGCTACTTCCCGACCTACACCCTGGGGAACCTCTACTGCGCCCAACTCTTCGAGGCGGCGCTCAAGGCCATGCCCGATCTTCTGGCGCAGTTCGAGCGAGGCGAGTTCGAGTCCCTCAAGCGCTGGCTGAACGTCAACATCCATGCCCACGGCATGCGCTATCGGCCCCACGATCTGTGTCAGCGGGTGACCGGAAAGCCGCTCTCGGCGGATGCGCTGATGCGCTATCTCGATGGGAAGCTGCGCCCGCTGTATGGGGCGTGAGCGAACCAGTGATCGCCGTCAGAACCAGTTGAAGACTCGGGCCAGCGCTCGTCGCATTCCGTTGGAGGTGGTCTCCACATAGCGACCATGGCCGGTCTCGGCGATTGCGCGGAGCAGCACCGCATCGGCTTCGCCGCCGAAGTTGACGGTGAAGAAGCGGATGCCGCTGCGGGCCGCGTCGGGACGCAGTCGCGAGAGAAGCTCTCGGGCGCTGATCCTGCTGCCGCGATCGTCGCTGTCGGTGAGAATCAGTATCGCCGCCAGCGAGTCCGGGCGACGCGTGCGCACCAGTCGTTCCGTGGCCTCTTCGATGGCGTCATGGAGCGCCGCCCCACCCGACTGTTCGATCGTGTCGAGGGCCGCGCCGAAGGCCTTGCGGCTCGCGCCCGCGGGAGCGAGTTCGAAGACCCAGTGCAGATGCGTCGAGAAGACCAGAAGGGCGATGCGATCATCGTCGGCCAGGCGATCCACGCGCTCGATCAGGGCCTCGCGGACGAGCCCGAAGCGCTCCGCGCCGAGGCCCGCGGAGCCGTCGAGCACCACGACCAGGTCGACCGGACGTCGTATGGAAGACCAGATTCGCAGCAGATCATCGACCGACTCCAGGGCCGGCATGGGCAGTTCGTGGCGCGGCTCGCCGCAATCGACGCCAAACTCCGGGAGGAGTGCCGAGTCGAGTGGAAGATCGCTTCGCACCGGGCGGAACCCCCGGTTGAGCGCGGCCTGCTGGGCCGCGAAGGAGAGCAGGTAGTCGACCAGATGCTCGGCGGCGGCGCGGTGCGCGGGCGTGTTCCATTGGGCATCGACCATTGCGATGGGATGGTCGCAGACGATGGTCCCGTCGCTCGGGTAGATGGCCACCAGGGGAAGCCGCCACTCGCCGCGGCGCTGCCGGTTGGCGTCGATCACCACGTGCTCGAAGGCGACCGCAGCGGCGAGGTGATCGATTCCACCCACCTGAAGCCGCCTGACCACGGCGCTCGGCGCGTCCCCGTAGTGGGCGACGGCCCGCTGCAGATCCCGCAGCGCCGCAAGAGCCTCGTCGGAGGGACTGGTCCAGCGCTCGGAGCCGACCACGGGGCCGAACGCCGCAGTCTGCGAGCTGACCGTGGCCAGTCCGGTCGAGGTTGCTCGCGGGTGCGGATAGGCGAATTGCAGCGGTCCCCACGAGGCTCTTCCGACGTGCGCCCAGCCCTGCGGATGGCGGGCGATCTCGACAAGGTCGCGCCAGCCCACCGACCGTTCGCCCCACCCGAGTGCTTCGGCCATCGGCTTCCACATGGCAATCACAATCGGCGAGCGAAGCAGCGATCGGGGGGCCCCGAAGATCGGGCGTCCGAGGAGTTCGGTCGAGTCCGCATTCGCTCGATCGAGAGTGAGTCGCATCGATGGCGACACAAGGTGGACCTGCAGCGCGCCGCTCACCACGCGGCCGAGGGAGTCCTCGTCGTCCATGGCGATCGTGCGCACGGTGATCAGTCGTCCGTCGGTCGTCGTCGCCGCAGGTCCTGCGAATCCGAGAAGCACCTCCTCCAGCCATGGTCGCTTCTCCGGACTCGTCAGGACCCGCAGTTCGAGCACGCCGCGCTCCGGCTCGCGCGGGGCGGAGTGATCGCCGGGCACGGCGAGGTCGCGCTCGCTGGGGCGTTCATTCCGGCCCGCACGTTCTGGCGATGCGGCAGGCGTTGGTGAGTTGAACGCGGACGCGGGCCTCGGCGGCGCTGCGGATGACTCGCTCGGCACCGCCGCGACGGCCTTCGTCGGTTCCCCTTGGGAGCACCCGACGATGACGAGCAGGATCGCCACGGACATCAGGATGCAGAGCGCCGAGTCGAAATCGACCAGTCCCCGCAGTCGACGTCCGACGCCGCCTGGACGACGCTGACTCGACACGATCTGGTGGGGGGCGTTTCGCATCGGCAGCATGAGGAGGGGATGGTCGGGCGACCGTCTGTCTGAGCGTCTGTC
>CAYXKH010000101.1:0-10366 GCA_964465255.1 uncultured Isosphaeraceae bacterium | reverse complement strand
CAGCGGGGCCAGCACTCGTCGATAGCTCACCCCGCAGGCGTTCATGGCCACGATCTCGTTGTCGCTCGAGAATCGATGGAGCACGATCGTGGCCGCGAACCCCGCCGAGAACGGCAGGGCGAACTGGAGCATCGGCACCGTGGCCAGACCGATGTACTTCATCAGTTCGAGCGGACCGAGCAGGCTCTCGGCGAGCGGCCTGATGGCTGCCCCGAATGCGATCACGGTGACCAGCACGCCGCAGGTGAGCGCGAAGACCCGGAGCAGTTCCGAGAGGAGATAGCGGGAGAGGATCGACACGGGGCGGAGCGGGTGCGGGTCCGGCGAGAGGCGCTGTCGTTCTAACGCAGGCCGTACTCCTTGAGCTTGCGGTACAGCGTCCGCTCCCCGATCCCAAGCATGCTGGCGGCCTGCTCGCGATTGCCGCCGGTCATGGTCAGCGTCTGGCGGATCGCCTCCTTCTCGAGGCGCTCCAGTCCCACGCCCGCAAGGCTTCGAATGCCGGGCAGATCCTCGCCGTCGCCGGAGCGAACCTCCTCGGGCACATGCCGCGCATCGAGAGGGGATCCGTCTCCCATCACCACCATGCGCTGCACGACATTGAGCAGTTCACGCACATTGCCGGGCCAGTCGTAGGCGACGAGACGCAGCATCGCCGGCTTGGTCATCTCCGGTCGCGGCCGACCCAGCTCGGCGCTGAACCGTCCGATGGCGTGATTCACCAGCAGCGGGATGTCCTCGCGGCGATCGCGGAGCGGAGGGACGTCGATCTGCGCGCCGCGCACGCGGAAGTAGAGGTCCTCGCGAAACGTGCCCGCGGTGACCATCGCCCGAAGGTCCTTGTTGGTGGCGCTGATGAAGCGCACATCGGTCTTGCGGGCCATGTTCGATCCGAGGCGGATGACTTCGCCCGTCTCCAGCACCCGCAGCAGCTTGGACTGCATGCTGAGGGGCATGTCGCCGAGCTCGTCAAGAAAGAGTGTGCCGCGATCGGCGTACTCGAAGACGCCCTCGCGATCGCGATCGGCGCCGGTGAAGGCGCCGCGGACGTGACCAAAGAGCTGGTCCTCGAGCAGGCTCTCGGCCTGCCCGGCGGCGTTGAAGGTGACGTAGCGCTTTTCGGCCCGCTTGGAGTGGCGGTGCAGGGCGGCGGCGATCAGCTCCTTGCCCGTACCCGATTCTCCGATGATCAGAATCGGCAGGTTGCTGGCGGCGATCTGCCTGACCGTGTTGATCACCCCGCGAATGGCATTCGACGTCCCGATGATTCCCTCGAAGCCGAAGGCGCTGTCGACCTGACCGCGAAGGCTCGCGTTCTGGTGTCGCAGCACCACGGTCTCGGCGGCCCGCTGCACCAGGTTTCGAAAGACCTCGAGGTCCAGCGGCTTCTCGATGAAGTCGTACGCCCCGCCCTGCAGTGCGGCCTTGGCGGTGGGAATGTCGCCGTGGGCGGTGACCATGATGGTCTCGGCGTCGGGCTGGAGCTGCTTGACCAGCTCGAGCACCTTGATGCCGGCCGTCTCGTGCTCCATCACCAGGTCGGTCACGACCACGTCGAAGACGCCGTGGCGAAGCTCCTCCTCGGCGGCGGACAGACCATTGACGATGGTGCAGACGTGTCCGGGCCGACGCAGGGCATCGGCCATGGCCTCGGCGTGGTCGACTTCGTCGTCGACGATCAGGACCTGGGCGTGAAGCGGCGTGGACTCGGTCATTGAGGTCGGGAGTGTACGCCTCGGCCCATCGACGGCCTGTCGGGCCTGTCGGGCCGCCGCGCTCCCCGCGCGAAGCTGGGGACTCGGCGCACTCTGCGGCGGCAGCCGACGAATTCGGCGCGGCGCGGCGAAGAACCCGGCGCGTGACTTCACGCGTTGCACTTGACATACTCGTGCGTGGGTCGTGTGTGGGTCGTGTGTGGGTTGTACGTGGAACGCAAGGTGCAGGGGAAGTTTCTCACCCGAATGTTCGTGAGTGGCGTGTGCCGCTCCCGTTCCTGACGTGCAGTCCGGAGACGGACGCGGACGATGTGTCGCGCGACGCGGGTGCAGAAACTCTGGGGGAGACGCATGGTGGGAAGAACCTACGACAGCGGATCGTCGATGGGCGACGCGCACGGGTCACGTGGAATGCGCTTCGGCCGAGCGCTTCATGGCGCGGTCCTGATCGTTCTCCTGCTTCTCCTTGCGCCTCGACCGACCGCGGGTCTCGGTGGACCGGGAGAGCCAGGCGAGCCGTGCTCGATCGCCACCGAGAACGTGCTCTGCGCCGTCGGGCCCGGCGACGACGGCACCATCGGTTTGATCGAGGGCTGCTTCGACTGGACCTTCACCTTCACCAACGGCTCGACGGCGACGGCCCACTACCTCCTGTTCCCCACCGATCTGGTCCCGTCGGCGGTCGTGGTCCTGACTCCCCCGGTCGCTCCGGGCGAGAGTCGGACGCTGACGGTGCGGATCTGCGGCGTCGAGAGCGAAACCAAGGTCTGCATTCCCTTCATCGCCGCCGATCAGTTCGTCGAGGAATGCTGCCACGGCGAACACTGCTTCGAGACTCCGGGTTGCGACTGCATCCAGTTCACGACAATCACCGCGACGTACGTCCCGGGCGGATCGACGACGAACTTCCTGGTGACCTTCGACCTCCAGAATCTGGCGACCTACCCGGTGCAGTGGTCGTTCTTCCTGCCCGAGTCCATGCCGGCGGGCACGACGATCATCCCGCCGTTTCGCAATCTCGCGCTCTTTCCGCCCTTCTTCGGACCGGTTCCGCAGTTCGGAATCGCCACCGGCGTGAACACCACAGTGAAGTTCCTGACTCCACCGCCGCCCGGGACCATCATCTGCATGCGGGTCACGGTGCACGCCCCCGACCTCGTCGAGTGCTGCTCGGAGGTCCTGTGCTTCGAGATCGGCTACCCCGACCCGTGCGATCTGAACGGCGACGGCGTCGTCGACGGGTTCGACCTGGGCATTCTCCTTTCGGCGTGGGGCTCCTCGGGCCCCGGCGACCTCGACGGCGACGGCATCGTCGACGGAGCCGATCTCGGCATCCTGCTCTCCTGCTGGAGCGCGCCGTGAACAGCACCATCGCCATCCGCGAACACCGCGTCGAAAGAAGCGGATCAGAAATGTGGCTTGCGGGCGTGAGCGGCCTCGCCAGCATCCGTTTGAGTGCCGCTCTCACGCCAACCGAACCGTATCGCTGGACGGATTTCGGGTTCAGGCACGAGTCGCACCCTCCGAGGGTCGGGGGCCAGGTGCGTCACCTGTCGATGTCTCTCCAGCTTCTTCGAAAGGAATGGGAGTCCCGATGACCAGGTTCCTCGCCGCATCCACGCGGCTCAGTTCATTCGCAGCCGCGACGTGCGCCACGCTCGTGGCCTGCGCCGCAACAACGTCGTTCGCGCAGACCGTGACGCCTCCGGAGATCGTCAGCAATCCCTCCGAAGCGTGCCCCAAGGGCACCGAGTCGCACAAGGTGTGCATCACCCTGCCGCCCGGCGCAACGGTGGACAAGGTCGACATCTTCCTCCTCTTCGACGACACCGGCAGCTTCGCCGGTCAGGTTCCACCGCTGGTGGCGGTCTTCAACGGCATCGTCTCGTCGCTGGCGACGGCCCTGCCGGCGGTCGACATCGCCTACGGCGTCGGTCGCTTCGAGGACTTCGGCGGTCCCGCGGTCGGTTTCGGCGGCTTCAGTAATCTGGAGCGGCCCTTCGCCCTCAATCAGGCCATCTATCGCACCGTCAACGGCGATTTCTTCACCAAGCTCAACGCCGGCCTGTCCAACACCACTCCCGGCGGCGGCGGTGACGGACCCGAGAGCGCCATCGAAGGTCTCTTCCAGGTGGCAACTGGCTTCGGCCTCGACGGCAACTGCAACGGTTCCACCACCGAATCCGGCCCTGCCGGCGCACTCGCCACTCAACTCACTCCCGGAAGCAGCGGCGACGTCCCCACGTGGGCTTCGCACGTCGGCTCCACCGACGGCACCCTCGGCGGCGTCGGCTGGCGCCCGGGTTCGCTTCGACTGGTGATCCTCGCCACCGACGTGTGCTCGATCGTTCCCTTTGACTCGGCCTTCGGCATTCCCGCGACAGTCACGGGAACCGGCGGAACCGAGCCGACTTCGGCCTTCGCCTGCAACGCTGCAGTCGCGGGCGACAATCGCTTCGGCTACGTCAGCGACACCTGCGACTCGACGACCAACTCGGTCGTCGGCGCAGTCGCCCCCAAGGGCGCCGCCACGCTTCCGGCGACGATCTCGGCCCTGAATTCCCTGGGCATCCGCGTCATCGGTCTCGGGCCGGGGGCCGCGCCGACCAATGGTGCGGGCCGTGACTTTTCGCCCAGCACCTTCCTCTCGGCGCTCGCCCGACTCACCGGCGCCGTCGACACCGGCGGAGTGCCGCTGGTCTTCGACATCAACGGCGGCCCCTCCGCCGTGGCGGCCGCAATCGTGAGTTCGGTCACCACCGCCGCGACCGCACCGATTGACATCACCCTCAATCCCACGCCGCTTCCGGATCGCCTGGTCGTGACCTGGAGCCCACTGGTCCACACCGGCGTCGCGCCCGGCGACACCGTGTGCTTCGACGTCAAGTTCACCGGCACCGGAACCTTCGAGGGTGGCAACTTCCCAATCCACTTCCTCGATCCCACCAGCGGCACGGTGCTCGGATCGATCCCGGTGCAGCTCGTCTGCGCCGGCTGCTCGATCGAGACCGAGCAGGTCCTCTGTGCCTTCGGACCAGGCGACGACGGCACGGTGGGTCTGATCGAAGGCTGCTTCGACTGGACCTTCACCTTCTACAACGACACCGACGTCACCGCGTCCTACCTGCTCTTCCCGGTCGACAATGTCGACCCGCAGATCGTCGTCCTCAGTCCGCCGGTGGGTCCGGGGGAGAGTCAGACGGTGACCGTGCGAGTCTGCAACGTCGGCGAGCTTGAAGAGGTCTGCATTCCCTTCATCGCCGCCGACGAGCATGTGAACGAGTGCTGCCACGGCGAGGTCTGCTTCTACACGCCCGACTGCGACTGCATCCAGTTCACCAAGGTCACCGCGACCTACTCGCCCGGAAGCGGAACGAGCGACTTCCTGTTGAACTTCGACATCCAGAACCTGGCGACGTATCCCATCAAGTACTCCTTCTTCCTGCCCGAGAATCTGCCGGCCGGTTCGACGATCATCCCGCCGTTCCGCAACCTCGCGCTCTTCGGGCCCTTCTTCGCGCCGGTGCCTCAGTTCGGGATCGTGAACGGTGTGAACACCACCGTGAAGCTGCCGGTCTCGCCGATTGCCGGAACGATCCTCTCGATCCGAGTCACGGTCCACGAGCCCAGCCTGGAAGAGTGCTGCTCTGAAGTCCTCTACTGGGAGGTCGACTACGGACCGGGTGGCAACAGCAACCCGTGCGATCTCGACGGCGACGGCCTGGTCAACGGTGCCGACCTCGGCATCCTGCTCTCCGCGTGGGGCAGCAGCGGGCCGGGCGACCTCGACGAAAGCGGCGAGGTCGACGGCAGCGATCTGGGTGCGCTGCTCGCCTGCTGGGGCTGATCCAGTTCACGTTGGTTTTCGTTCAGACGCGGGGCGCCGGAGGGCGCCCCGCGTCGTTTTTGCCGGTGAAGGTGCGCTTTCACCCCGGACTTCTCCACGGAAGAAACGATTCCGAGGCCTCCCGCCTCATGCAGGTCGACGGACCCCGCCGATAATGACACCGTGTCTGCCCGTCACCCACGCGGCCGTTCGGCCCGGAATTCATCGTCACGTCCCGACTCGTCGGGACGCAACTCACCCGGCGAAGGAAGCATCGACGGCGCTCGCCGTGCGGCCGAGCGTCTGAGCATCCCCGACTTCTCCGAGCGCCACGTCCATTTCGTGGGAGTCGGCGGAAGCGGCATGAGCGGACTGGCTCGCATGCTTCAGCAGCGCGGGGCCACCTGCACCGGCAGCGACACCTCCGAGAGCGATCTCACCCGCTCGCTCGAAGATGCCGGCATCTCCGTCAGCTATGACCAGTCGAGTGGCGAGCTTCCCGAGGCCTGCGACCTCGTGGTCGCCTCCGCCGCGGTCAAGCCCGACCATCCCGAACTCCTGAACGCCCAGCGTCGCGGCATCGAATCGCTGAGCTACGCCGAGGCTCTGGGTCGCGTCCAGCTCGGACGCACCGCGGTCTGCGTCGCCGGAACCCACGGCAAGAGCACCACCACGGCGATGCTCGCCCACATCCTCACCATCACCGGACTCGATCCCGACGTGATCGTCGGCGCCAACGTGCCGCAGCTCGGCGGCGGCTGGCGCACCGGCGCCGCGATGGTGCCGACCGGCGGGCTTGCCGGCCGACCCGGTCTGATGATCTGTGAAGCGTGCGAGTTCAACCGCTCGTTCCATCAGCATCGCCCGACGATGGCCCTGGTCAACAACATCGAGGAGGACCACCTCGACTACTACTCGAACCTGGACGAGATCGTCGCCTCGTTCCGCGACTTCGCCCTGCTTCTGCCGCACGCCGCCGACGGCGGCCGGCTGCTGATCAACCACGATGGCGCCCATCGGCGGGCCGTCTCCTCCGGACTCGAGTGCGCCGTCGCGACCTTCGGCTTCAACCCCGCCGCCGACTACCACATCGACTTCGATCCCCGCACCGGTCGCGTGCGACTCTCCTGCGGCGGCGATGAACGATGCTCGTGGCGAGTACCGATGCCCGGCGATCACAACGCCCTGAACTCGGCGGCCGCGGTGATCCTCGCCTGCTGGAGCGGAGTCACTCCGGAGCAGGCCTCGCGGGCCATCGAGGGATTCAGCGGGCTTGATCGCCGCAGCCAGCGACTCGGCACGCGGCGCATTCCCGATGGCGAAGTGGTGGTCTACGACGACTACGGCCACCACCCCACCGAGATCGAGAAGACCCTCAAGGCGATCCGCGCCGCCGAATGTCCCAAGCGGCTCATCTGCGTCTTCCAGCCCCACCAGCACAGCCGCACCCGCTTCCTCCTCGAGCAGTTCGCCTCGAGCTTCGAGGTCGCCGATGTCGTGGTCGTGCCGCACATCTTCTTCGTGCGCGACAGCGAGGTGGAGCGTCAGAAGGTCAGCGCCACCGATCTGGTCGATCGCCTCCGCTCGCGCGGGATCTGCGCGATGCATCTCTATCCCTTCGAAGCGATCGTCGAACAGCTCGAAGTCATCTGCCGCGATGGTGACCTGGTCGTGGTCATGGGCGCGGGCCCGGTCTGGACCGTCGCTCGCGACTTCCTGCACGGCGACTGCACCGCCCGCGAGGAGCGCGGCTAGCGCGTGCCACCCGCAACCGCGTCCAGCCTCTTTGCCGATCTCGACGTCGCCGTCGAGCACGACGCCCCCATCGGTCGTCAGACCTGGTACGGGATCGGCGGTCGCGCCGACCTTCTGGTGAGACCGCGCACGCTCGAGTCGCTGCAGGCCCTGATGAAGCGCTGCGCCCGCTCGTCCACACCGCTGCGGGTCCTCGGAAGCGGCGCCAACCTGCTGGTGGCCGACGAGGGCGTCGACGGCATCGTGGTGCGCCTCGACGATCCCGCCTTCTGCGATCTGCGCTACAACGCCAGGGGCGCCCTCGAAACCCTGCGGGCCGGGGCCGGCGCCGATCTGGCCCGGGTGCTCATGGACACCGTGCGCCGCGGACTGTCGGGCCTCGCCCCCATGGCCGGGATTCCCGCCTCGGTCGGCGGAGCCATCCGCATGAATGCCGGAGGCGCCTTCGGAGCCATCGGCGACAGCGTGCACAGCGTGGGATGCCTCACCCGCGGCGGCGAGCTGGTGGTCTACCCGAAGTCGGAGCTGCGCTTCGACTATCGCCGCACCAACATCCCCGACCCGCTCATTCTGTGGGCGGCGTTCTCGCTGGAAGAGACCGACCCGGTGGCCCTGCGCGACAAGGTCAAGGAGATCTTCGCGTTCAAGAAGAGCACGCAGCCGCTGGCCGAGCACTCCGCCGGCTGCACCTTCCGCAATCCCACCGACCCGGTGACCGAGACGCGGGTCAGCGCCGGCAAATTGATCGACGAAGCAGGCCTCAAGGGTCTCGCCGTCGGCGGCGCCTCGGTCAGTCCGCGCCACGCAAACTTCATCACCGTGCAGCCGGGCGGGCGTTCCGACGACGTGCTGCGACTGATGGATCTGCTGCGGCAGCGGGTGCTGGAATTCAGCGGCTACGAGCTCGAACCGGAGATTGCGGTCTGGAAGCGAGGAGAGTCATGACGGTGGAGACGCAGACGAGTTCGCCGCAGCCGCTGGAGCGACCGAGGGTCCTGGTGCTGTACGGCGGACCGGACGCCGAGCGGGCCGTCTCCATCGAGAGCGGTCGTGGCGTCGCCGCAGCCCTGGTCGAGCTCGGTCGATTCGATGTGCTGCCGCTCGAGATCGAGACCGTGACCGCGATGGAACTCCTCGCCCACGATCCCGACGTCGTCTTTCCCGTGCTCCACGGTCGCTGGGGCGAGGGCGGACCGCTTCAGGAGATCCTCGAGGCCTCTGGCGTGCCTTACGTGGGCAGCGGTCCGAAGGCCTCGGCCCTGGCGATGGACAAGCTGGTCACCAAGACCATGGCCGCCGCCACCGGTGTTCCCACGCCGCGCTCGCAGGCGATTGCACTCGGTGATGCCGTCGACATCCGGCCACCGCTGGTGATCAAGCCAATCGACGAGGGCTCGAGCGTCGATCTTCGAATCTGTCGCACCAGCGACGAAGTCGAGCGCGGTCTGGCCGAGATCCTGCCCCGCCGTCGACGCTTGATGCTCGAGCGCTACGTCACCGGTCGCGAGATCACCGCCGGCGTGGTGCTCGGGGAAGTGCTGCCCTTGATTGAGATCTCGGCGGCCTCGGGCGTCTACGACTACGAGGCCAAGTACCACCGCGACGACACTCGATACGTGCTCGATCCGGCGCTTCCCAAGGGTGTGAGCGATGCGATTCGGCTCCATGCTCTGGCGATGTATCGCCTGCTCGGATGTCGCGACCTCGCCCGCGTCGACTTCATGGTCGACGAGCAGGGTCCGTGGCTTCTCGAAGTGAACACGCTTCCCGGATTCACCAGCCACTCCCTCGTTCCGATGGCCGCGCGACATGCGGGCATCTCGATGCCGGAACTCTGCGGCCGTCTGGTCGATGCGGCCCGCAGGCGCGGCACGGTGCCGTCCTCGAGTCGGCGCTCGGCTGTTCACTGACGTTCCCTCCATCCGGCTCGCGCCGGAATTCAGCTTGAGATCTGCCATGGCACGCACGACACGGAAGTCGAAGTTGAGCGGCGGCACCCGCCGCGCCGCCCCCACCGCTCGCCCGCAAGCCGCAGGTCAGGCCGGAGGTCAGCGCGGTGATCGGGGTCATCGGGGCGGCCTCTTCAATCCGGCCATCTTCGAGTGGCGCACGCTCACGCACGCCCTGCTGGCGATGACCTGGCTGGTCCTGATCGCTGCCGCGATCCTCGGATGGCGAGCGAGCGAGTCTCGTCTGATGGCCTATGCGGCGCTTCCCGCGGTCGCTCTCGACGGCACCGTGCGCGGACCCGTCGACGTCGCCTTCCGCAATCTTCCTGCGTGGCTTCACGGCGAGACGCTGCACTCGCTCACTCGGGCCGTGCAGCACTCGATGGGCGAGGATCCCCTCGATCGCAACGATCTGGTTCGCGCCCATCAGGCCCTGATGTCGAGCGGCTGGTTCGATTCGGTCGTCCAGGTCCGCCGGGCCGCGGCGGATCGAGTGGAGGTGACGGGCGTCTTCGTCGAGCCCGCGGCGCTCATCCGCTTCGACGACCGCGACCATCTTCTCGACGATCAAGGTCGGCTGCTTCCGCAGAGCTGGCCCGCCGGCACGGCACCCGCGCTGGGAGTGATCCTCTCGCCGGGCTTCGGCCCGCCCGAGGCGCCCGGCGTGCGCTGGCGCGGCCCCGACATCCTGGCCGCGCTCGCGGTTCTCGAACTCATCGACTCGCAGCCATGGGCGACCCAGGTGCAGGCGGTCGACCTCGGCGACTTCTCGCGCAGCCGATCGATCCGACTGGTCACCGACCGTGGTTCGATCATCCGCTGGGGCCGAGCCCCGGGCGACGAGCGCGGGGCCGAAGTGACCTCGCGATCCAAGCTCGAGTTTCTCACGCTGCACCAGCAGAAGTACGGCCACATCGACGGCGGACTCACCGGCGAGGTCGACATCAGCGGCGACGTGGCCGTGGTGCGGTGAGGGGAGAGGGAGTAGGAGCGAGGAATGAGGGACTTGGGAGCTGGCTGCCCTGGAGGTGGGGAAGAGGGAGCAGGGGGCCGCAGAGGGTGGCACGACTTGATGCGTGCGCGGGGTTGCGGGGACTCGCATACAGAATTTCTGACAGGTC
>CAYXKH010000100.1:9199-10418 GCA_964465255.1 uncultured Isosphaeraceae bacterium | reverse complement strand
GGCCGAACGGAGCGCTCAAGCACCGGCCGAACGGAGCGCTCTAAACATTGAACAGGAAGTGAACCACATCCCCATCCCGCATCACGTACTGCTTGCCTTCGCTGCGCAGCTTGCCGGCTTCCTTGATCGACTTCTCGCTCTTGTACTGAACGAGGTCGTTGACTGTGTAGGTCTCGGCTCGGATGAAGCCCCGCTGGATGTCGGAGTGGATGGCACCTGCGGCTTCGGGGGCGGTGGCGCCCTGCGGGATCACCCAGGCCCGCACTTCCTTCTCGCCTGCGGTGTAGAAGACCGAGAGCCCCAGCAGATCGTTGAGGGCACGAGCGAGAGGCCCGATGGCCGGCTCCTTGAGTCCCAGGGACTCGAGCATCTCGGCGCGGCCCGCCTCGTCGAACTCGGCGATCTCCGCCTCGAGCTTGGCGCACATCGCCACCGACCCGCCGTGCCGTTCTGCGGCGATGCGAGCCACGGTCTGGGCGTGGGCCGAGGTTCCGGCAAGATCGTCCTCGCCGACGTTGGCCACATAGAGGACGGGTTTGGCGGTGATCATCCCGAAGCCGCGGAGGATCAACTGCTCCTCCTTGTTCCAGGGTCCCGCAGAGCGCAGCGGCTGGAACTCGGCCAGCACCGGCAGGGCCTTCTCGAGCACACCCAGCCGGGCCTTGGCGTCCTTGTCGGCGCCGCGGGCGGCGCGCTGGGCCTTGTCGATGGCTCCTTCGACCACCGCGAGGTCGGCGAAGGCCAGTTCGACGTCGATCAGATCGATGTCCCGGGTCGGATCCACGGTTCCCTTCACGTGGGCGACCGAGGCGTCTTCGAAGCAGCGCACCACGTGGCAGATCGCATCGACCTGTCGAACGTGAGACAGGAAGGCGTTGGCCCCGCTCTTGCCCTCACCTGCACCCGGCTGCAGTCCGGGGACGTCGGTCACCTGAAGGGAGGCCGGGACGATCTTCTTGGGGATGATGAACTGGGTGATGGTCTTGAGGCGGGGGTCCGGGATCGGGGCGATTGCGAGGATCGGTTTCACGCTTCCGACCGCCGCGGCAATCGCGCTGCGGCCGGCGAGGGCGGCGAGGAGAGAGGTCTTTCCGACTTGGGGAAGGCCGACGAGTCCGACTTCCATGATTGATGTCTCGGGACTGATTTCGCGGGAGGAAGGCACTCGCGGACCGAACGGCCGGCGACTGCGCGGGGCGAGGACTGGGTGACGATTGGG
>CAYXKH010000100.1:0-9099 GCA_964465255.1 uncultured Isosphaeraceae bacterium | reverse complement strand
TGGGTGACGATTGGGCGACGACCGGGTGATGGCCAGGCGCCGACCGGACCACGAAAAGAGCGGCGAGTCTATCAGCCGCGGAAGAACTGGCCGGCCCGGCCAAAGTGTTCACCTCGCAGCTCCTCGCAAGCCGACAATGATGCTTCGCGTGAAGCACGGCCCGCCCCAGCCCTCCTCCCACAGCCGCACCCAGGGCCGCAACCAGACGCGGCCCCTGCTCGGCAGCATGTTCGTGCGCCGGCTGCTGGTGCTCGCGGGGCTGTCGACGATCATCATTGCGGCGCTCGGAGCCCAGTTGACGCGACTCACCGTCTTCGAGGGCGAGGATCACCGCGACACCGCCGAGCGCCGACTCGATCGAGTCAAGTTCCTCCCGACCTATCGGGGTCGAATCCTCGATCGCCACGGTCGCGTGCTGGCCGAGGATCGCGCCGGATACGACATCGCCTTCGAGTACGAGTTCCTGAGCGGTGCCTGGGCGGCACGGCGCGCCACCCAGGAGGCTCGCGCCTCGGTCGGACCCTCGCGCTGGGGAGAGCTTTCGGCCGCCGAGCGCGAGGCCCTGATCGGCGCCGCCCTTCCCGCGGCGGAGGCTCAGGCCCAGTGGCTCCTTGACGTGGTGGCGCGGCTGATCGACGTCGATGGCGCCGAACTCGATCACCGCGTCGACGAGATCAAGAAGCGGGTGCACGCTCGGGCCGTGTCGGTCTGGGATCGTCAGCGCGAGATCGAACGCAGCCGCCACGCCGATGGCGAAGAGCGGTTCACACCTCGATCGATCCAGGAGCATCGCGAAGCGCACGGCGTCGCCCAGGGTGTCCCCGATGTCGTTGCCTTCGAATGTCAGCGCCTCGCCGACGAATATCCCGGCACGGTCGAGGTCGAGGAGGCCACACGACGGGTCTATCCCGCGTCGCGCCTCGAGGTCGAACTCGATCGCAGCCGGCTGCCGCGCACGATCCGCAAGACGACCTCGGTGAAGTTCGTGATCGACGGCGTCGCTGATCACGTCCTCGGAGAACTGCGCGAGAAGGTCTGGCCGAGCGACCTCAAGGCTCGGCCTTTCCTCGATGCGTCCACTGGCAAGGTCGTCGATCTCGGCGGCTATCGCCCCGGCATCGATCGCGTCGGGGCGAGAGGAATCGAAGCGAGCCAGGAGCGACTGCTGCGCGGCGTGCGCGGCATGGAGCAGACTCGTCTCGACACCGGACAGGTCCTCCGCACCGAGCCGCAGCCGGGTCAGGACGTGGCCCTCACCATCGACATCGAGCTGCAGGCGATGGTGCACGCGATCCTCACGCCGCGATTCGGCCTGATGAAGGTGCAGCCGTGGCAGGTGCCCAACGAGTCGGAGGAGTCGGAGCGTTTCGCGGCCATCGGCTCGGAGCTGTATGGGGCCGCGGTCGTCATCGAGGTCGACACCGGCGAGATCCTCGCCGCCGTCTCCATGCCGACGGTCTTCCACGGCCGCGAGATGGACGGGCCGCAGATCGCCGCGTCGCATCCCTTCGTCAACCGTCCCTTCGAGGCGCCCTACCCGCCCGGCTCGATCCTCAAGCCCGTCATCTATCTGGGCGCGGTGTCGGCCGGAGTCATGCGCCGCGATGTTCGCATCGAGTGCAACGGTCACTATCTCCCCAACGATCCGACGCGGCTGCGTTGCTGGATCTATCGCGAGCGGACCGGCTTCTCGACCCACTCGGCCCGAATCGGCGGACCACTCGACGTGGTCGAGGCGATCGCTCGCTCGTGCAACATCTTCTTCTACTCCGCGGCGACGCGGCTTGGCGGGACCAGGCTGGTCGCGTGGCTCGGACAGTTTGGAATCGGGACACCGCTTGACTGCGGACTGCTCGCGACGATCCCCGACGAGAACGATCGCATGCAGACCGTCGGCGAGCACGGTGGGTTCCTTCCCTCCGAGCCCGGAACGCTGGCCATGAACGAAGTGGCCCAGATGGGAATCGGCCAGGGACCGGTGGCCTGGACACCGGTGCAGGCCGCGAACGCCTTCGCGACGATTGCGCGAGGCGGCGTCACTCGAGACGCGACCTTGATCCGCGCCGTCGGGAGTGGTGCGCGGGGCGGTGAAGCAGCATCCCAATCGACCGAGCACGCCTTCGAACGGGCCGGGCCGCGCCCCGACCTTCCGCTCGATCCCGCGGCAGTGAGTCTTGCACTTCAGGGCCTGCGCGATTCGGTCAACTCCGATCACGGCACGGGCGGTCGACTCCGCTATGAGAACAACGAGAGCGATCCGATCATCGACACCGAGAATCTCCTGGTCTGGGGCAAGACCGGAACGGTGCAGGCCCCGCCGGGTCCTGATCACGCATGGTTCGTCGGGCTCGTCAGTCCCGCAACCGAAGGCCGGCCTCGCTACGCCGTCGCGGTGATCGTCGAAGGCGGGCGCTCGGGCGGCCGCGGCGCGGGACCCGTATGCAACCAGATCATCCATGCGATGCGCCGGCTGGGATACCTCCCGAACATGAACACGGCGGCCCCGCCGGCACGTTCCGACTCCGCCGCGAAGGATCGTGACGAGTGAGCCGAACCGGCCAGCAGAACCCCTCGGCCGTGCCGCGACTCGCCGCTTCAGGCGAGCCCTCGCACCCCGCCGCAGTCGCCGGACGCGCCCCGTACACGCCGGCAAGCGTCCTCTACACCGCAAAGCCGCTCCATCGCCCCAGGCTGATGCCGCTCAACGGCGGCGTGCTCTGTCTTCTCGCGAGCGCCGGTCTGACCTTGATCGGGGTGATTGCAATTGGCACCACCGAACCGGATCTGGCGAGGCGGCAGGTGGTCTTCGCCCTGGTCGCCGTGGTGGGGGCGGCGCTGGCGACGATTCCCTCGCCGCGACATCTGCGGGCAATCGCCTGGCCGCTCTACGGATTCACGCTGATCCTCCTGGTCTTCGTCCTGATCCCGGCCGTTCCCGACGTGCTGGTCCGCCCGCGCAACGGCTCGCGCCGCTGGATCAACCTGGGGGTCGTCGACTTCCAACCCTCGGAGCTGGCCAAGATCGCCTACATCCTGGTCCTGGCGTGCTGGCTGCGGACCCGCGAGCAGCATCGCAATCTGCTGGGGTTGATTCCGCCGTTCATCCTCTGCCTGATCCCGATGTCGTTGATCCTGGTCGAGCCCGACCTGGGCACCGCGCTCCTCTTCGTGCCCGGCCTCTTCGCGGTGCTGATCGCCGCGGGGGCCAGGAAGCGTCACATCGGGGCAATCGTCGGGTGCGCCCTGATCATCGCGCCGCTCTCCTATCCGGTCCTCGAGCCCCATCAGCGCGACCGAATCGACGCGATGATCGCCCAGATCCGCGGTGACGATCGCTACGAGCAGGACATCGGCTTCCAGGGCAGTCGGGCGATGACTCTGGTCGGTTCCGGCGGCATCGCCGGCGTCGGAGGCGAACACGCCGAAGCCCTCATCCGCTACAACGGCCTGCCGGAAGAGCACACCGACATGATCTTCGCGGTGATCTGCTGCCGCTGGGGGCTCCTCGGCGGGCTGACGATCTGGTCGCTCTTCCTTCTTTACGCCCTCGGCGGGCTGCTGATTGCGGCCTTCTCGCGCGAGCCGTTCTCGCGACTCGTCGCCGTCGGGTTCACCACGCTGCTCATCGTCCAGATGATCATCAACACCGGCATGACCATCGGACTTCTCCCAATCACCGGCGTGCCCCTGCCCTTCATCAGCTATGGCGGTTCGAGCCTCGTCGTGACCTGGATCATGACCGGGCTGCTCTACGGCCTGGGGCTGCGCCGCGGCGGATACCTGGTGCGCGAGCAGTTCGAGTTCGACGGGGCGTCGACGTGAGCAAGCTCCCGAGCTCCATTCCCGCCGCCTTCCTGGCCCAGTCCGAGCAGCAGGGGGTTCGCTTCGACGAGGGCGATCTCGAGCGCCTCGATCGGTACCTCGATCTGCTCTACGACGCCAACACGCGCTTCAATCTCACCGCGGTCAGCGATCGCGCCGTCGCGTGGACTCGCCACATCTTCGACAGTCTGACGTTGATTGCCCTTCTCGCGGAACTTCAGACCGACTTCGCCGACGAGGGACCGAGCGCCCCCGGGCTCCGCGGTGCGGCCCACGCCCTTCGCGTCATCGACATCGGCAGCGGCGGGGGACTGCCCGGCATTCCCCTGGCAATCTGCATGCCCACGGTGCAGTTCACGCTGCTCGAGGCCACCGGCAAGAAGGCCGACTTTCTCAGGGAAACCGCCGAGGAACTGGGTCTTCGCAACGTGACCGTGGTGGCCGAGCGGGCCGAGATCGCCGCGGCCGCGCCGACCGCGACCTCGCCGGGCGGAGCGCTCCGCGAGTCCTACGACGCCGTGATCGCCCGCGCCGTCGGACCGCTCCAGGTGCTCCTCGAACTCACCATTCCCTTCGCGATGGTCGGCGGACTGGTGCTGGCCATCAAGGGCGAGAAGGCCGCCGGCGAAGTCGAAGCCTCGCGACAGGCGCTGCATCGACTGCACGCCGGTGTGCTCGACATGCTGCGCACGCCGACGGGGACGATCGTCATCGTCGAGAAGCGGCGGCCCACACCCCGGCAGTACCCGCGAGCGCCGGGCGAGCCCAAGCGCAAGCCGCTCGGCTGACGCGGCCGTCATCTGTACACTCCGCCCATGTCGAAGAGCGCTCCGGGGTCCGTCGCTACAGACGCCATCGCCATCCGCCGACTGCTCGAGGCCGGTGCGCCCTGCATCGTCATCTCGACCGCGGAAGAGCAGTTCGCCCTGCGACTGGTGAGAGACGCGCTCCTTGACGACGGGCGGCCGCTCCTGCTCTGGTCGGTCGCCCGCGGACTCTTCGACGGTCGATTCGAGGATGGCGGACTGGTCGCCTCGACCGAGCACCCTGCGGCGGCGCTCTACCACCTGGCTCATCAGGCCTCGCATCCGGTGCGGGCGATTCTGCTCGATGTGGCCCCGCATCTCGAGGATGCCCGCACCATGCGTCTGCTGCGCGAGGCGATTGCGCGGGCCCGTGAGACGGGGTCGACGCTGGTGCTGATCGACAGCGCCGGTCGGCTGCCGTCGATCATCGAAGGAGACGCGACGCGCCTCGAGATCAGTCTTCCCGACGAGGACGAACTGGAACAGATCGTGCGGCGCACGGTGCGCGAGGTGAACGCCACGCGCCCGCTCAAGGTGGAGCTCACCCGCGGCAATCTGGCGACCATCGTGCAGAACCTGCGGGGGCTCACTCGAGGCCAGTCGGAGCGGGTGATCCGTGACTGCATCGCCGATGACCGTCGCCTCGACGCTCACGACATCGCCCGCATCCTCGTCCTCAAGCGGCAGGCGATCGCCGCCAGCTTCGGACAGAGCGTGCTGGAGTTCATCGAAACGCCCGGCGATCTCTCGATGATCGGCGGGCTCACCCGGCTCAAGCGCTGGTTGACGCAGCGAAGGCAGGGCTTCTCGGATCGGGCCGAGGCTCTGGGACTGCGTCCGCCGCGCGGAGTCCTTCTCCTGGGCGTGCAGGGCGCTGGCAAGAGTCTCTGCGCCAAGGCCATCGCCGCAGCGTGGCAGCTTCCGCTCCTGCGGCTCGATCCCGGAGCGCTCTTCGATCGCTACGTCGGCGAGTCGGAGCGGCGACTGCGCGATGCGCTCCTTTCGGCGGAGCGCATGTCTCCAATCGTGCTCTGGATCGACGAGATCGAGAAGGGCTTCGCGTCGGCTGCGAGTCGGAGTGTCGACGGAGGGTTGTCGCAGCGGATGTTCGGCACCCTCCTCACCTGGATGCAGGAGCGCAGTCAGCCGGTCTTTCTGGTGGCCACCGCCAACGACATCGAGGCTCTGCCGCCAGAACTCCTTCGCAAGGGTCGCTTCGACGAGATCTTCTTCGTCGATCTGCCCGGGGCGGCGACGCGTCGCGAGATCCTTTCGATCCATCTGCGACGCCGCAGCCAGGAGCCAGCCGACTTCGATCTCGACGCGCTGGTGGCCGCGAGCGCCGGCCGCAGCGGCGCCGAGATCGAAGAAGCGATCGTGGCGGGGCTCTACGAGGTGTTTGATCGCGGCGTGACCCTCGACACCGAGTCGCTGCGCAGCGCAATCCTGGCCTCGCCGCCCCTCTCGGTCACCATGGCCGAGCGGATCGATGCGCTCCGCGCGTGGGCGGTGGGGCGGTGTGTTCCGGCGGATGATTGAGGGGAGGAGGGGGGGAGGTCGGCGCAGCCGACGCCCTGTCGGCGAAGCCGAAGCGCCCTGTCGGCGCAGCCGACGACCCAGTCGGCGAAGCCGACCCCACTATCCTCCCCTCGTGCCGCCTCCCCTCGACGCGCCCGTCAACGACCTGCTGTCCCCCGGCGGCGCGGTGTCGCGGCGGCTCGATGGGTTCGAGGCTCGGCCGCAGCAGGTGCGGATGGCCAACGCGGTCGAGGAAGCTCTCGCCGACCGCCGTCGGCTGATCGTCGAAGCGGGGACCGGAGTCGGCAAGAGCTTCGCGTACCTCCTTCCGGCGATCCGGCGGATCGTCGAGCATCGCGAGCGAGTGGTGGTCTGCACCCACACCATCGCTCTGCAGGAGCAGCTCGTCGAGCGCGACATCCCGCTTCTTCAGTCGATGGTCGGCGACTTCTCGGCGGTGCTGGTCAAGGGTCGGAACAACTACGTCTCGCTGCGACGACTTCGTCAGGCCAGCGTCAAGGAGGAGCGGCTCTTCGCCCACGAGGAGTCGCGTCATGCCCTTCAGGTGATCGAGGACTGGGCCATGACCACCCGTGACGGCTCGCGGACCTCGCTGCCTTCGCGACCACCGGGCGAAGTGTGGGACGCGGTCCAGTCCGACAGCGACAACTGCATGGGACGGAAGTGTCCGACCTACGAGAAGTGCTTCTATCAGACTGCTCGGCGACGCATGGAGAACGCGGATCTGCTGATCTGCAATCACGCGATCTTCTTCTCGGATCTTGCCCTGCGGGCAGCCGACACCGGCTTTCTTCCTCCGTACCACCACGTCATCATCGACGAGGCCCACACCGTCGAGGACGTCGCTTCCGAGCACTTCGGCGTGCGCATCAGCGAAGGGCAGGTCGAGCATCTGCTTCGAGTCCTCTTCAACGATCGTGGCCACCGCGGGGCGCTGGCGTCGCTCCTGGTCGAGCCGGGATCGGAGGGGCTCGTCGACAAGGCGGTCGAGAGCGTGCAGCGCTGCCGCAGCGCCGCGGCGGGCTTCTTCGACGACCTCTGGCGCTGGCAGTCGGCGAACGCCTCCCGCAACGGTCGAATCGCGTCACCGGGAGTCGTGGCTGACTCGCTCGGACCGGAGCTGGCCCGGCTCTCGTCGCTGCTCATGATGATCCGCGAACGGGCCGCCCGCGATCCCGATCGATTCGAGTTGAATGGCTACGCGGTGCGGACCGGCGATCTGGCGCGGGCCATCGACATGCTGGTGGCCCAGAAGGCCGAAGGGTTCGTCTGGTGGATCGAGGTGAGTCATCGCCCCGGCGGCGGGCGCCGCGGCGGTCGAGGGCGAGTGAGTTTCTGCGCCGCTCCGATCGACGTCGCCCCGATTCTTCGCGAGCAGCTCTTCGGACAGAAGGTCTCGGTGATCCTGACGTCAGCCACCCTGGCCACCAAGGAGAACGACTTCTCACACGTCGCCGGTCGACTCGGGTGCGACGACGCGACCACCCTTCAACTGGGAAGCCCCTTCGATTTCCCGCGGCAGGCGACGCTTCATGTCGAAGCGGAACTTCCCGAGCCGAGCGACCCGGGGTACGTCGACGCCGTGGCTCCGCGGATCCTCGCCCACATCGCCGAGACCGATGGGGGGGCGTTCGTCCTCTTCACCAGCTTCCAGATGCTCGAGGCGGTGGTCAGTCGGCTGCGCGCTCCTCTCGAAGAGCGCGGTCATCCGCTGCTGGTGCACGGTGAAGATGTCGAGCGAACGGTGATGATCGAACGCTTCCGCGCCGACGAGCGCTCCGTCCTCTTCGGGACCGCCAGCTTCTGGCAGGGAGTCGACGTCCGCGGTCGGGCGCTTCGCAACGTGATCATCGTCCGACTGCCCTTCGAGGTGCCCGATCGTCCGCTCATTCAGGCCCGCCACGAGATGATCGAGTCCCGCGGCGGGAGCGCCTTCCGCGACGATTCGCTTCCCAAGGCGATCATCCGCTTCAAGCAGGGATTCGGTCGATTGATCCGCTCGGCGACCGATCAGGGGCGGGTGGTGGTGATGGATCCGCGCTTCGTCAGGAAGTCGTACGGGCGGCTCTTCCGCGCCGCGATTCCCGAGGGTGTGCCGATCATCCTGCACCGCGCCGACGGCTCGACCGAGCGTCCCGAGGTGTGACCGAGCAGGAGAACCCCCGCGAATTCCGGGCCCATTCGAGTTCGCCGGGCCGCGGCCCGCCGGGTCACGGCCACGCCGCCGCAATTCTCCATTACCATCGCGTCCATGCTCGGAAAAGTCTTCAAGGCCTACGACGTTCGCGCCACCTATCCCAAGCCGCTCAATGAGAAGCTCGCCTGGCAGATCGGCTTCGCCATCGCCCAGTACCTGACCGAGCAGGCCTCGGAGTCGGGCCGCGACGACCCGATGATGCGGAACATCGCCATCGGTCGGGACATGCGAAAGAGTTCGCCCGCGCTGGCCAAGGCGATCAAGCAGGGGATCCGCGACTTCGGAGCCCACGTCATCGACGTGGGGCTGGTGGACACCCCGATGGTCTACTTCGCCATCAACCACTTCGGCTGCTGCGGTGGCGTGCAGGTCACCGCCTCGCACAATCCGGCGAGCTACAACGGCTTCAAGATCTCGAAGATCGATGCCAAGCCGGTGGGCATGCCGACCGGGCTCGATGACGTCAGACGCTTCGCAGCGATGGTCGATCGCGAGAAGCTCGTTCCCCGCAACGGTCGCGAGGAGTCGCGCGATCTCTGGGCCGACTACCGGGCCCACGTCCTGTCGTTTCTCGATCCCGCCCTGCTCGAGGGCAGCCGCACGCTGCACGTGGTCATCGACGCGAGCAACGGCATGGCCGGCACGATGATCCCCAAGGTCTTCGGCGAGGTGAAGGGGCTGCGATCAAGCAGGGGATCCGCGACTTCGGAGCCCACGTCATCGACGTGGGGCTGG
>CAYXKH010000099.1:0-10509 GCA_964465255.1 uncultured Isosphaeraceae bacterium | reverse complement strand
CGCCGGGCAGAGCCCGGCGGGCTGAGCCACGCGGGGGCTTCGTGAGCGATGCGTGGGCTCAAGTGGATGCGCCGGGGCACCGCCTGCAGCGAACGCACCCAGTCGTGCAACCCTCTGCGGTTCCCCCTGCTCCCTGCTCCCTGCTCCCTGCCCGTCACTACTCCTCGTCCGGCACCAGGCGGGTGAGGAGCTTCGCGCCGACCGCGTCGCCCCAGACGTTGACGGTGGTCCGCATCATGTCGAGGAATCGGTCGAGCGCCAGGATCACTCCGATTGAGGTGATCGGGAGCGTGTCCACGCCGCGGCTCTGAAGACTGGCGTTCACGGCGGAGATGACGATCACCATCGTCACCAGACCCGCGGAGGGAATGCCGGCGGCGCCGATTGCCGCGAGCGTCGCCGTGACCACGACGACCACCAGCTCTCCAAAGGAGAGCTCGATGCCGTGGAGCTGGAAGAGGAAGACCGTCGCCACCGCCTCGTAGAGGGCGGTCCCATCCATGTTGATCGTGGTGCCGAGCGGGAGGACGAAGCCGGAGGATCGCTTGGAGCAGCCGCCGGCCTCGACCGCGGTGCGCAGCGTGACCGGCAGCGTCGCTGAACTCGAACTGGTTCCGAATGCGGTCAGCAGGGCCGGGCGCATCGCCCAGAAGAAACGAAACGGATTGGTCCGGGCCAAGACCCACAGGATCAGCGGCAGCACGATGAGGGCATGGATCAGGAGTCCGGTGGTCACGGTCAAGACGTAATTCCCGAGTGGCCCCAGCAGGGCCTGACCTCCGACCTTCCCGACCGTTCCCACAATCAGAAGAAAGACGCCGATGGGGGTCATCCAGATGATCCACCCGATGATCCGCATCAGGGCATTCAGGATCCCTTCGAAGACGCGGATCGCCGGCTTCGTGCTCTCTCCACCCAGAGCGAGTGCAAGTCCGAGGGCCATCGCGAAGACGATCACGCCCAACGGACGACCGTTGACCGCGTCGGCCAGCACGTTGTTGGGAATGACCTGGGAGATGATCTCGAGCCACGCTCCGCCGAGGCCGAGACCCTCGGCGCCGCGCACGCGTTCCTGTGTGGTCTGCTGCGCCGCCAGGTCGGTGCTCCCCTGGGCGAGGAGTTGTTCGACGACGTGCGGCGCGAGTCCTTCACCCGGTGCGATCGTGACCACGAGAGTCGCGCCCAGCACCACCGCGATCAGCATCGTCGACACGAAGTAGAAGAGGGTCGCGCCGCCGAGAAGTCCCAGCTTCGACGGCTCGCCCACGCTGGTGACGCCCACGACCACGCTGACGAAGATCAGCGGGATGATCATGGCCATCAAGGGCCGGATCAGAAGCAGGTTTCCGCCGGTCCACCACAGGTCGGAGATCGGGGCGCCTTCGAGACTGCTCGCATGCAGGAGCTGTCCCACGGCGGCGCCGCCCACGATTCCTACAAGAGTCAGCAAGGTCAGCAGGCGGTCGCGTCGCACGAGGGCAGGATACCGCCGGCACTCGGGTCGCGAGCGGCGATCCGCCGGCGGTGCGGCTCACCCGCGCGGAGCGTCGCGGGCGATGGCGTCCAGTTCACTGCGGAACGCACCCGAGAGGATCGGATAGCGGCACCACGTCTTCGGGTCGAGATTCTTGTCGTCGACATGGAAGGACGGCGCCAGCCGCTCGCGCTTCCACTGATTGCGGGACCAGAGGGAGAAGAAGCGAGTGATCCAGCGCCGCCGAGTCGAGTCGCCCGCGCCCTGGTGAAGCTGTTCGAGAAGCGAGAGACACTCGGCCGGCGACATGCCGCGCCCGATGGCGGCGTCCTCGATCAGCTCGAGCACCGCATAGGGCATCAGGTCGGCCTCGTCCGTCTGGGCGTCGGCACGCGGCCTGAGCTCCGCAGTCGGTGCCTGGCTGTTGATGGCGGAGAGGGCCGTGATCGGTTCAAGACCGACGGGTCCGTCCGTCTCGAGCCAGCGCAGCCATGCCCGCAGGAAATCCTTGTCGATCCCCGCGACCGGGGCGAGTCCGCCGCTGGTGTCGCCATCCATGGTGTTGTATCCCACCGCAGCCTCGGAGCGGTTGCTGGTGGTCAGAAGCAGGGCGTTGTGCAGATTCGCAAGAAGCCACGCCCCCGGCGAGCGCACCCGAGCCTGGATGTTCTGAAGCGACAGGTCGTCGCGGGACCAGTCGAGCGTGCGTCCCTCGGCGCGCTCGGCGAGGGCGACATACTCGCGCACGATCGATTCCACGTTCCACTCGACGTGCCGGGCGTTGATCGCCTCGGCCACCTGGCGAGCCGCATCGCGGGTGACGGCACCGCTGTTGGCCGTGGCCTGATAGACGGTGGTGAGCAGTTCGCCAACCAGATCGCGCGCGTCCGCGCCGGCGAGCCCGGCATGGCGGAAGGTCTCTCGGAACGCGGCGACACCGATGTCGGCGCAGGCGAGGCGGACCATCAGTCCGACGAGGCAGGCAGTCGCCGCGGAGTCGGCGCCGCCGCTGAGCGAGACGACGAAGCCCGAGGTCCGGCTCTTCCGCGCGTAGTCGAAGAGCCCCAGGGCGGTGGCCCGGAGGAACTCCTCCTCCTTGCGGGCCGCGCTTCCTTCCCAGGCCTCCTGCGGCGGCGTGGCCGCCGCGGTCGCGGCGCCGCGGAACTGATGATTGACGAGGACCGCCAGCGGATCTCGTCCGACCGAGGGTTGGAAGCTCGCACTCCGCGCCTGACTGCTGCGAGTGGCATCGATGTCGACGACCGCATTGATCAGCTCGAATCGCCGATACGAGAAGCGGCGTCCCGCAGCAACCATCTCGCCGCGAGTGGCGATCAGGGCGCCGCCGTCGTAGACGATCCGTCCCGCCTCGTTTCCAAGGACGTTGGTGTAGACGTAGGTGGCGCCGAAGGCCCGCGAGCCCTCCAGCACCAGCCGTCGCCTCACCTCCTGCTTGCCGAAGGAGAAGTGGCTGGCGCTGGGGTTCAGGATCACGTCCACGCCACGCGCGGCCAGGGCCGCGCCCGGACGCGAGGCGACCCACGCGTCCTCGCAGATCTCGAACCCGAAGCGCACGCCGCCGATGTCGAAGTGCAGATCACCGATCGGCCACGGGCCGCCGGGCAGATCCGCTCCGCCCTCGAACTCGGCGCGCTCGCCCTCGGGCCATGGCTTGAACCAGCGAGGTTCGTAGTGCAGCCCGTCGCCGGCGAGATGACGCTTGGCGACGAAGCCCGCGATCCGACCGTCGACGGCGAGGCAGCAGGAATTGAAGAGGGCGTTGCGGTGCATCACCGGCAGCCCCAGCGTCACCACCAGCCCGCGCGTCGCCGGGAGGATTGCGCCGAGCCGACGCAGTGACGTGCGCCGCAGCCAGCCGGCGTAGAAGGCGTCCTCGCAGCCGTAGCCGCAGATGGCCAGCTCGGGCAGGCACACCACATCGGCGCCGCGGGCTCTGGCGTCGTCCAGGGCCGAGACGATGTTCGACTGGTTCTCGTCCCAGTCCATCGGCGTCTGGTTGAGGACGGCGGCGGCGACGTGGAGCGGGAGCATGGATCGAGCGATCTCAGGTCACTGGCATGGCCTCGACTACCGCGCCGCCGGAACGGCCGGCGTCTGCTCCACTCGACGGACCTGGAGTTCGTCGAGCTGTTCCTGATCGACCGGGCCGGGCGCCTCGATCATCAGATCGGCGCCGTTCTGCGTCTTCGGGAAGGCGATCACGTCACGGATGTTGTCGGTGCCGACCAGATGCATCACCAGTCGGTCGAGTCCGAAGGCGATGCCGCCGTGCGGCGGGGCGCCCTGTCGCAGCGCCCGAAGCAGGAAGCCGAACTTCCGCTCGGCATCCTCGTTGGTGAGTCCGATGAGGTTGAAGACCCGCTGCTGAATCTCGGTGGAGTGGATGCGGATCGAGCCGCCGCCGATCTCGCTGCCGTTGACCACCATGTCGTAGCCGGCGCTGAGACAGCCTCCGGGATCGCTCGAGAGCAGTTCGAACTGGTCGGGATTCGGCGAGGTGAAGGGGTGATGCATCGCCACCCAGCGCCCGCGCTCCTCGTCGCGCTCGAACATCGGGAAGTCGATCACCCAGAGGAAGTTCCACGTGCCCTGGGGAATGAGGCCGAGTTCGCGTCCCACTCGCAGGCGCAGTTCGCCAAGCGTCTTGGTGGCGATGTTCCAGGTGTCGGCGGCGAAGAGCACCGCGTCGCCGGGCACCAGTCCGAGTCGCGCCTTCAGCGCCTCGCCGGGAGCGCCGGCGAGGAACTTGGCAATGCCGGTCTCCCAGCCGCCGGCGGTGAGCTTCACGACCGGAAGCCCTCCGGCCTTGAAGGTCTTGACCCACTCGCCCCATGCGTCGGTGAGCTTGCGCGTGAGCGTCTCGGCGCCGCCGGGGACGCGGATTGCCTTGACCACGCCATTCGGCTTGGCGAGAGCATCGGCGAAGACTCGGAAGTCGGCGGTGCGGGCGATGTCGGAGACGTCGGTGATCTCGAGTCCGAAGCGGGTGTCGGGTCGATCGATTCCGAATCGCTCCATGGCCTCGTGCCAGGTCATCGTGGGGATGGCGCCGATCTCGTGACCGAGGATCTCCTTCCAGAGCCCGCTGACGAATCCCGACATCATGCTGATGACGTCTTCGCGGTCGACGAAGCTCATCTCCAGATCGATCTGACTGAACTCGGCCTGCCGATCGGCGCGGGGGTCCTCGTCGCGCAGGCACTTGCAGATCTGGAGATAGCGATCAAACCCGGCGACCATCAGGATCTGCTTGAAGAGCTGCGGGCTCTGCGGAAGCGCGTACCACGACCCGGGAGAGAGTCGGCTCGGCACGATGAAGTCGCGGGCGCCTTCCGGCGTCGACTTGATGAGCAGCGGCGTCTCGATCTCGAGGAAGCCGTTGGTCGAGAAGTAGTCGCGGGCGAACTTGGTGACTCGCGAACGGGTTCGCAGGATGTGCTGCATGCGCGGCCGGCGCAGATCGATGTAGCGATAGCGCAGCCGGGTCTCCTCGGCGATCTTCTCGGCCTCGTGCTCGTCGGGAAGGATCGGCGGAGTCTCGGTCTTGTTGAGCACTTCGATGGTGTTGCCCACCACCTCGACCTGCCCGGTGGCAAGTCGGGGGTTGGGGTCACCGGCGCGGAGTCGGACGACGCCACGCACGGCGATCACATCCTCGCGGCGCAGACCGCGAGCCGCGGCGACGACGTCGGGGGGAACATCCTCGAGGTTGAAGACCACCTGCACCATGCCCTCGCGGTCGCGAAGATCGCAGAAGACAAGACCCCGTCCCTGATCGCGGTAGGTGTTGATCCAACCGCAGACGACGACCGTCTGACCGACCTGCTCCGGACGGAGCAGGCCGCACATGTGCGTGCGCTTGAGCATGAGAGGAGTTCGTATCCAGAAAGGGGGCGGAAGGGGGCCGATGGTATCAGCACCCGGGTCCGGTTCGGCCGCCGTCCCGCAAAGACGACACAGGCTGCTGGACTCCGCCGAAGGCCTCACGCCGTCGAAAGGTCACCGGGCTCGGTGCTGAGAGAGAACCGAGCTACGGATCCTCGTCGGCGATGACCTCGAAGGTGTCGTGCCGCGTCGATTCCGGGGCGAGCTTGCGGAGTGTCCCCTCGCGATTGGCCCGGTCGGCGAGCCGACAGGCGTCGGCCAGCGCCTGGTGCAGCTTCTCGTGTTCGGGGAGGGCATCGAGTCGCTGGAGGAGAAACTCGACTCGGCGCCGCAGGTCTTCTTCCGCAGCGGCGGCGGTGATGATCGAGTCGCCCAGCGCTTCGATGGCCGCAGCGAACCAGACCAGATCGGGGACCGCAGTGGGGGGAGGCTCGATCGTGGTCCGCGCCACCACCGCGCCGACGGCCACGATCGGGCACCGACCCTGTCGGGTGAGCGGCTCGCGGGTCACGGTTGCAACCGGTCGATCCTGCCGAAGCGCCGCGGCCCGCAGTCGACGGGCATCGGCGCCGACGAATGGGGGCTGCACCAGCCAGCATCCCGCAAAGACCTCGGTCTCCTCCTCGATTGCAAAGTCCAGAACCCGAACTCCCAGACCGCTCTCGCGGGCGGTGTCGAAGGCCTGGAGCGTGCGCTGCCGCCGCGCTTCCTGAAGCGGAAGTGTGATCCGCGCCATGTGGCCGAAGCCGTCGGCCATCCACGCGGCGGTGAGGGCGTCCGAGGCAACGCGCTCGGCGCGGGCGTAGCGGGTGGCGACGAGCGCTTCGCTCGCTTCCGCCATCAGGTGATCGACGTGCGTGAGGGAGTCGGCTCGGTGCATGGGTGAGCCTGCGCGGGGCGATCCGGGCGAGTCCAGAGCGACTCGGAGGCCGCGGGCTAGACCGCTCGCGAAGCAGCCCCGAAGGTCCGGATGATCTCGTCGGCGAGCACGATGCTCCCGACGCTGATTCGAGCGGTGCCGTTCGGATGCAGCTCGACCATGAGCGGGGAGCTGGTCGAAGTGATCATGATCCCCTGATCGGGCTGCTCGGCGTCCTTCACCAGGGCCGCGATCAGGTCGCGCAGGGTGTGCAGATCGGGGGGCTCGCACAGCAGCGGATCACGGGTGTTGAGCGCAAGGCTGGCGGTGGCATCGATCTCGCGCCAGTGCACGTTCGAGGCCAGGCTGAAGGCCACGGCATCAAACACCCGTCGCCACTTGCCAATTGGCAGGAGCAGCACCTGGGTGAGGCCGAGTTTGTGGATCAGGTGCTCGATGAGCTCGGGAAGCCGGCTCTTCTCGACGGAAAGCACCGTCGCCCCGGTCCGCCGCGCCTCCTTGGCGCAATCCATCAGTTCAGGCGGGACCAGGTGCAGATGGACGACCTCGTCGCTGTCGGCCAGCGAGAGCTGGAGCATGTCTCCCGGCTGGATCGACTCGATCACGCCGAGCTCGCCCAGCACGTCCATCGCTTCGTCGTAGCTCACGAACTCCACCGATTGGTGCTCCCGGCAACGGTCTCGCTCGGTCCTCGGCGGACAATGTACCGCGGCAATCGCCGGGAGGGGCGAGTCTGGCCTCTCTTCGTGCGATCGTTACCATGCCCCGGCCTCATGCGAACCATCCTGTTCATCTGTTCGGGGAACACCTGCCGCTCGCCGATGGCCGAGGCGATCGCCCGCGACGCAATCGATCGCGGGGTGGTCGACCTGGCCGGAAGTCTCTTCGTCGCCTCGGCGGGGGTGATGGCCCACGAGGGGTCGCCCGTCGCGGCCGAGGCGATATCCACGCTCAACCGGCTGGGCATCGAACACCGCGGCATCGCCAAGCGTCTCTCGCCCGACATGGTGCGCCGCGCCGACCTGGTGCTGGCGATGACCGAAGCGCACGCGCTCGCGGCCCGGCGACTCGTCGAGGGTGACCCGGCGGCGGAGGCGAAGATCCAGCAGCTCGACCTCGACGCCGACATCGAAGACCCCATCGGGCTTGGGCAGTTCGCTTATGATGAGGTCGCGGCGCGCTTCCGCGAGTTGATCCCGCGTCGACTCGCCGAAGCACTCCGGACCTGAACGCAGCTCAACACCCATGCGAATCGCCCTCGGAACGGATCATCGTGGCGTTGAAATCGCCCGCGGACTTCTCCCCTTCCTGCAGTCGAAGGGGCATGAGGTCAAGGTGCTGGGCGAGTGCTCGGGAACCAGTTGCGACTACCCGGACAACGCCTGGCTGGTCGGCGGGGCCGTCAGCCGCGGCGAGTGCGATCGAGGGATCCTCGTCTGCGGTTCGGGAATCGGAATGTCGATGGCCGCCAACAAGGTGCCCGGCGTCCGCGCCGCTCTGGTGCAGGACGAGCTGACCGCGGAGCTCAGCCGCTCGCACAACGACGCCAACGTGCTCTGTCTCTCCGGCGATCTGCTGGGTCAGACGCTGGTGAAACGGATCATCGATGTCTGGCTCTCGACCAACTTCGAGGGCGGGCGACACACTCGACGGGTCGACAAGATCCGGGCCATCGAGGCTGGCACCGATCCCCGCACCCTGGGTTGAGTGCGCGATCCGGCGACGGTCCCTGCGGCGGTCGCTGCGAGGGTCACCCGGAACTGCGGCCCGCGGCGAATGACTCAATCGCCTCGGTCAGCAGCCGAACACCCCAGCCCGTGGGTCCTGTGCAGAAGAGATCGGTCGCCGACTCGACGTTGCCGACTCCGGCGATGTCCAGGTGGGCCCATGGAATCGAGGCGTCGACGAAGAAGCTGAGGAACGCCGCACCTTGAATGGGATGGGCCTCGCGCTTCGGATGGCTGTTGAGAAGATCCGCGTGGGCCGACCGCATGAACTCGCGGTGCTCGGGCCAGAGCGGCAGCCGCCAGGTCTTCTCGCCGGTTGCCAGGGCCGCGCGCTCGAGGCGCTCCCGAAGCCGATCGTCGTTGCAGAAGAGACCTGCGGAGAAGCCGCCCAGCGCCACGACGACGCCGCCGGTGAGCGTCGCAAGATCGACGATCGCGGTCGGCTTGAATGTCCGACACGCGTACGAGAGGGCATCGGCGAGGACCAGTCGTCCTTCCGCGTCGGTGTTGGTGACCTCGACCGTCACACCGTTGTGCATGCGGATGATGTCGTCGGGCCGATAGGAGTCGGACGAGACCATGTTCTCGGCGGCCGGCAGATAGGCCCGCACGTGCACGGGGAGCCTGGCCTCGGCGATGGCCTTCATGGCCCCGAGCACCGCGGTGCCGCCGAGCTTGTCGTACTTCATCCCCTTCATGCCGTTGTTCACCTTCAGCGAATAGCCGCCGGTGTCGTAGGTGAGGGTCTTGCCGACGAGGGCGATGCGCTCGCCGCGTGCTCCGGGGGCGATGCGCTTCGGCCGGTGCTCGAGAATGATCAGGCAGGGCTTCTGGGCCGACCCCTGACCGACGTTGACGAGACCCCCCATGCCCATGCGCCGGGCTGCGGCGAAGTCGATCACGCGACAGCTCATGCCGGTGTTCCGGGCCAGGCGTCGAGCCTCGGCGGCGAACCACGCCGGCGTCGCCACGTTGGGCGGAAGGGCGCCGATGCGGCGGGCGTAGTTCGTCGCCTCGGCGAGTTCGAGCCCTCGAGCAAGCGGTCGGGCAAGCGAGTCATCGCTGGTTGCAACGGCCAGCGAGGGCAGGCGAAGCGGGCGGTTGGTGGCCACGCCGTCATGCTCGTCGAAGCGCCAGTTCCCGAGTCCGAGCCCCTCGCCGAGTGCCTGTGCGGCAACGTTCGTCGCCACCGCGCTCGGCGCTGCGCCACGGCTTGGTCGGAGGGCCGAGAGGTCAATCGTCGCCGCCCGGGCCTCGAAGCGCTCGAGCGATCGAACCAGTCGCGCACCGGCCCTTCGCACCCCTTGGGGAGTGAGCGATTCCGCGGATCCGAGCCCGAGAAGCAGTCGGCCCTCGCCATCGAGACGAGTCTCTCCAAGCTCGGCTCGGAATCCACGCGGCAGCGCGGCGGTTGAACCGGCGGCTCGGGATGACGTGCGACGCAGCGTGCGGCGCGGTGTGACTCCGGCGAGCCGCTCGGCGGCCAGCACCGTCACGACGTGAATGGCCTCTCGATGCGACTCGGTGGTGATTCGGGTGTACATGCGATGGGGGATTCTGGCGCAGATGGCAGGGCTGAGTCAACGCAAACGAGGGCTGGCGTGCGAGTGATCCGATTGCGTGAGAGCCGCGTGCGAGGAATGCTTCACTGCACGCCTGTCGATCGGAAGCGTGCAGACCGACCCGAGCACCGCGATCTGGAACTTGCGGAACATGAAGTACGCGGCCGCGATCAGAAACAGGAAGGCCACGCCGTGGTTCCAGCGGAACTTCTCTCCCAGGGAAAGCCAGGAGAACCCGGCGAAGACCACCAGCGTGATGATCTCCTGAATCGTCTTGAGCTGGGCCGCATTGAACGGGCCCGGCGATTCGGGAGTGCCGTAGCCGATCCGATTGGCCGGGACCATCAGGCAGTACTCGAAGAAGGCCAGTCCTGAACTCGCCAGGATCACGATCCAGAGCGGCCTGGTCGGGAACTTCAGATGCCCATACCACGCGAAGGTCATGAAGATGTTCGACGCGATCAGCAGAAGGATCGTGGGCGTCGGAGTTCGTCGGGCTTCAGGACTACGCCGGTCAGTTGGAAGCCTCTGCCTTCTTGGGCTTCCTGGAGGTGGCGGTCTCGACCTTCGTCGCGAGAGCGTCCTTGTGGGTCACCTTGACTCGCTCGCCGACCTTGACGACCCCTTCGAGCGTGCTGTCATTGCCGCCCGAGGCGTACTTGGTGTCCTTGCTGGTGCGGATGGTGATGTCCTTCCCCGCGGTGGTGAGGACGAAGGTCCCGGCCTTCGTGTCGATGCTCTTGACAGAACCCTCCGCAATCGCTTCGTCGGCGGCGATTGCGGGAACGGCGGCGGCAAGCGCAATCGAGTTCGGCGAGGCGATCAGCGCGGCAGCGCCGAGTACGACAACGTTGAGATGAGTCATGGACTGGGCTCCAAAGCGGTAGCGGCAACTGGGGCGGATCGACGGTCGATGCGCCGGGGACATCATTGGAGGGGTGGCGGGATCGGGGCGAGGTC
>CAYXKH010000098.1:0-10589 GCA_964465255.1 uncultured Isosphaeraceae bacterium | reverse complement strand
CGAGGGAGCGGTGCCCCGGGGGGTGGCGACCGAGGGGGGGGCGACCGCCGTGTCCGCCGCGGCCCGGAGCACCCCGAGCCGGAATCGGGCCTCACGTCCGGCCACGGAGTCTTCGGCCGACCAACTCGACCTCTTCCGCACGGAGGGGTAGATTCCGCCCATGGCGCAGCGGAGGGATCAGCAAAGAAAGCCGGCAGCGGCCGTCGTGGCGGCCACCGGAGACGCCGGCGAGCCGCTTTCCTATGAGCGGGCCGTCGAAGAGCTCGAGACGATCATCGAGCGGATCGAGCAGGGGGACATCGGGCTCGAGGAGAGTCTTCGGCAGTTCACCCGCGGAGACGCGCTGGTGAAGCACTGCCGGGCGATTCTCGATCGAGCGGAACAGCAGGTGCGTGAGCTGGCGGTCACGGACGACCCGACCGCCGGGGCCCGACCCGACTCCCCATCCGACTCGAACGATTCCGAGCCCTCCGAGTGACCATCGCCTCCACCTTGCTCGCCGAGCTGGCGAGGCACGACGCAGCCGAGCTGCCAGCCTGGGTCTTCGTCGCCCTGCCCCACGCCGTAATCGGCCTCTTCGTCTTCGTCTTCGGCGCCTGCCTCGGCAGTTTCGCGAACGTCCTGATCTACCGGATGCCCGCGGGGATCAGCGTGATTTCGCCGCCGAGCCGCTGTCCGGTCTGCGGCGCGCGACTCTCGTGGCGCGAGAATCTTCCGGTCGTCGGCTGGTTGCTGCTGCGCGGCCGCTGTCGCGCGTGCGGGGTCAGGATCAGTCCGCAGTACCTCCTGATCGAGGTGCTCTGCGGTCTTCTCCTCCTCTGGTTCTATCTGATCGGTCAGGCCGCTCCGATCGGTTCGGCGTGGTGGCCCGATCTGCTGCCGAACTGGTGGCATCTGAGCGGCCCGCTGCGCACGATTCCGGCGCTGGTCCTCCACGGCATGCTGCTCGTCGGGCTGGTGGTGATGACCAAGATCGACGCCCGCACGTTCATGATCCCTATGGCCCTGCCGCTTGCGATCCTGATCTCGGCAGCGATTCTGTGGACCATTCAGGGGCTCATTCCGGTCCCGCGAACCGCGGAGTTGCTCTGGCCGATTCCACGTGTGCCCTGGCCGGTTGCCGGGGCGGCGTTCGGGGCCCTGCTCGGCCTGGCGACCAGCACCCTGCTCCTGTGGATGAAGGTGATCCAGCCGAGCTTCGCCGACTACGAATCCTTCATGACCGCGGGTGTCCCTGCGACTGCGGCCGCGGGGGTGACTCCGCTGGCGACCGGGCCTGGGACCGCGGCCGAGCCTTCCACCGGGACCGCCGCGGGAGCGGAAGATGAATCCTCGACGCCTGCGCATGATGGTGATGGCCCTCGAGTCGAGTTTCTCTTTCTCGTGCCGATTCTGGCCAGCGTCTCCGTCGGCTTCTGGATGAACGAGGCGGTGGTTCCCGCAGCCTGCGCCATGGTGATGGCGTTCCTGGCGCTTCTCATTCCGGTGCTGCATGCCCGAAACCCGGCCGCAGGCCCCGAAGATGCTCCGCTTGCGGATTATCCGCACGCCCGGCGAGAGATGTGGCGTGAACTCCTCTTCCTGACCCCCTGCGTGATCGGAATGGGCGCCGGGTACCTGCTGGGCGTCACCGCGCAGCGCGGCCACGAACCCGCCGCTGGCGCAATTGGGGCCTTTGCCGCAGCCGCGACGGGCTATCTGGTCGGTGGCGGACTCATCTGGGCGCTGCGAATTCTCTTCACGCTGGTGCTTCGCCGCGAGGCGATGGGAATCGGCGACATCCACCTGCTTGGCGCCATCGGCGCCGTGCTGGGCTGGCGCGATCCTCTCTTTGCGTTTCTGGTGGCGATCTTCGTCGCCCTGGCGTGGACGCTGCTGGTGTTCCTCGTGGGCAGCCGTCGGGCAGTCCAGAAGGGCAGTCTGCCCTTCGGGCCCCATCTGGCAGTGGCCGCGGTGGCGATCATGGCCTTCCGACCGTCGATCGAGGCCGGTTTCCATCGCTGGATCGAGATCTGGTCGGGCGGGGGGTGAGTCGCGGCGTCCGCGGGGCGCATCCGGACGGCGCCGCCCGGTTCCAGCCGACACGGAGCACCTCACACGGAGCGTTCGCCCCATGAAGCGCGATGAAGCGCGGGGCAATGCAGAGGGGCGAGGCGGGGCAGCGCGAGGGCAGCGCGAGGGCGGCGCGAGGGCGGCGTGAGGCGGTCGAAGAGGCCCGGCCTGCTTTACAAACCGCCCAGGAGGGATTGAAATGCCCACCGACGTGACATCGCGACGCTGTCATCCACGTCGCGTGCACGACAGTCCGCACACTTCGGGTTCAGGTTCCCGTTCCATCCAACACCCCTCAACGACGAGGAAGGTATTCGCATGCGACCGCTTCAGGTCTACGTGATTGCACTCGGCATCGGTTTCTCCGCTCTGGCCGGCTGTCAGAACAAGAAGCAGGATGAGCAGGGAATGCTCACCGACGAGAACGTGGCGCTTCGCGCCGAGAAGGACAATCTCCAGAAGGCCCTCGAGAGCTCGGAGAACGAAAGGCGCAGTCTGGCGATGCGCATCTCCGACCTCGAGCGACAGTCGCAGTCGGCTCCGACATCCGGCGCGTCGGGCTCGGCGACCACGGGGTTCGAAGGCGTCGAGGGAGCTGATGTCTCCGTCGCCGACGGTCGCGTGACCGTGGCCATGGACAGCGACGTGCTCTTTGATTCCGGCAAGTTCACGCTGAAGGCGCCGGCCAAGCGGGCGCTCGATCAGGTGGCCCAGGTGCTCAACAGCCAGTACTCGGGCAAGCTCGTCTCGGTCGAGGGTCACACCGACACCGATCCGATCCGCCGCAGCGGCGCCAAGAGCAACCATCACCTCGGGTTCGACCGAGCCTTCGAAGTCAAGAAGTATCTGGTTTCGAAGGGCATCCCCGAGAACCGCTTCGTCGTGGCCAGCCACGGTCCGAACGTGCCCAAGGGCAGCAAGGCCAAGAGCCGCCGCGTCGAGATCGTCGTCGAGCAGCGCTGAGTGGGCTGACCAGTCCACGACCAGTCCACGACCAGTCCACGACCGGGCGCCGACCAGGCGCCGACCAGTGGTCAGCTCGCGCCGAACGTGAAGCACGTCGCACGCGGGCCGTTCCAATCGGAGCGGCCCGCGTTGTCTTTCCCACCGCCCGCCGTCCGACTCGCTCGTCACTTCAACTGCAACCGCAGCCCTTCCTGTCGGACCTTCTGGAGCAGCAGTTCCGTCTCGGCCAGGGCTCGCTCAAGGCGAGTCGCGGCGTCGCGCAAGGACTCGTAGAGGTCCGGACGTCGAAGGAGCTGAGCGACCGTGCCCTCGCCTTCGCTGGCGAGTCGGATGAAGCCTCGCACTTCGATCAGCGTGCGATTGAGTTCGTCGGCGGCGGGGAGCAGTCGGGCAATCAACTGATCGGCGTCGGCGGCGATGGCTTCGGTGAGTTTCGTCGCATCCGCTCCGAGCTGATCGGCAAGGGCGGAGTATCGCGAGATGGCGTCATTGGCATTGGCCATCGCCTCCTTCGCGCCGCGCACGGTCTCGCGGAAATCTCCGGCCAGTTCCTCGTCGCCGAGCCAGCGCTTGGCGAGGTCGAAGGACTCCTCGGCCTTGGCCAGCGTGCTGTTGAGCCGCGAAATGGTGATCCGCAGATTCGCGGCAGTGCCCGCGGCCGCTTCGTCCTCGGAGAGCGGGGCCACCAGGGAATCGAGATCTTCACCGAGCCGGCGGTAGGTCTCGGCAAGTTCGGAGAAGCCCCGCAGACTGTCGACGAGCGGGCCGAGCTGTCCGCCGACGATCTCGGCCACCTGCTCTGGAAGAGTGCGGAAGCGCCCCTCGATGACCGCGCTGCCGTCCGTGGGATAGGGGTCGTCGAAGCGGGTCGTGAGCGGATCGGTCTGGAAGCGCAGTACGGCGCCGCCGCCGAGGAGCGAGGCCTGCACCACCGGCGTGATCGGTCGCGGCAGCGACTGCTCCGCCTTGATCTCCGCGACGATCCGCACCGGCAGTTCGGGATTGGTCGTGACCTCGACCGCCCGCACGGTGCCGATTGGGACGCCGTTGAGCGTGACCGAACTGCCCTCGCGCAATCCGCCGGTGTCGTTGAGCGCGACGTTGATCACCCAGCGGCCGCGCTGCAGCACATCGAGTTCGCCGAAGACCATCAGCAGGGCGCTGAAGCCGAGCAGGGCGACGATGCCGGTCAGGCCGGTGATGAGATTGCGGGGGGTCTCGCGCATTGATCTCGAGAGTCAGGACGAAGCTGCGTTGAGGAGGAAGTCGATCGGCTGCGATTGGGGCCGCACGGCCGCACGGTAGCGGGCTGCCCAGAGTCGACGCCGAATCCGCCGGCGGTGGGCACAGGTCACGAGTCGCTCTCGCCGCGAATGGCAATGGCAGCCAGGTCCGCCTCGCTCGCTTCCCCGCGGAGGAAACCGCCGACGATCGGATCGGTGCTGTTCTGGAAGAGCTCGGGCGGTCCGCTCAGCACCACCTTTCCCTCATGGAGCATGATCATGTTGCTCGCCACCTTGAAGGCGCTCAGGAGGTCGTGGGTGACCACGATGCTGGTCATGTGCAGCCGCTCCTGAAGCCGCATGATCAACTCGTTGATGATGTCGGAGCGGATGGGATCGAGCCCGGTGGTCGGCTCGTCGTAGAGGATGAGCTTGGGCTCGAGCACGATTGCCCGAGCCAGCGCCACTCGCTTGCGCTGGCCACCCGAGAGGTCGGCGGGCATCTTCGAGGCCGAGTCGGCGAGGCCGACCATGGCCAGCGTGCGAAAGACTCGGGTCTCGCGCTCGCGGCGGTCGAGTTCGGTGTGCTCCGCCAGCGGGAAGGCGACGTTGTCGAGCACCGACATGGAGTCGAAGAGCGCCGACTGCTGGAAGAGAAAGCCGATCTGTCGACGGAAGGGGCCGAGCTTGGCCTCCGA
Organism: uncultured Isosphaeraceae bacterium; assembly: GCA_964465255.1. Lineage (GTDB taxonomy): Bacteria > Planctomycetota > Phycisphaerae > Phycisphaerales > SM1A02 > CAYXKH01. Next base: position 5,650 of record CAYXKH010000098.1, on the reverse strand, counting down.
AAGCCGATCGATGCGATGGCCGTCGAACCACACCTCCCCCGAGTCGGGACGGAGCAGCCCCACGATGTGCTTGAGAAGGACGCTCTTCCCGCATCCGCTCGGACCGAGGATGACGGTGGTCCGACCGCGCGGAACATCGATTGAGATGCCGCGGAGCACCGGCTGTCTGCCGAAGGACTTGGTCACGTCGATCAGTCGGACGATCGGATCGTTGGGTGGAGCGGGATGTGTCGAGTCTGAAGTCACGCGGGGACGGGCCGACGGCTGGTCTGGACCCGGCGCCCCTGGGCGCCGTCCGACCCAAGGGCTGAAGCGGTTGGGCCGCGATCCTACCATCGGCGAATGAAGCTTCAGTCTGCGCCGCGGGTCGTCCACGTCGGACCGTTCTTCTCCGTCGAGAGACGCGAGTTCACCAATCCGCGCGACGCGGCGGCGCCGGCGATCGTCCGAGACATCGTTCGACATCCCGGGGCGGTGGCGGTGGTGCCGGTGCTCGAGGATGGTCGGCTGGTCCTGATTCGCAATCACCGGGTGGCCGTCGACGAGTGGCTGATCGAACTCTGCGCGGGCAAGCTCGAACGCGGAGAGGAACCGGTTCTGGCGGCAGGGCGGGAGCTCATCGAGGAGACCGGCTATCGCGCCGACACCATGACCGCCCTCGGAACCTTCTTCACCTCGCCGGGATTCGCCGACGAGCGGATGCATGTCTTCGAGGCCCGTGGCCTCCACGCCGTACCTCAGGCCCTCGAGGATGGTGAACGGATCGAGGTGATTCTCCGCACTCCGGAGGAGACCATGGGCATGATCGAGTCGGGCGAGATCAAGGACGGCAAGACCATCGCCGGCCTCATGCTCTGGTGGAGGCGGGGTCTCGCGTGACATGGAAGGACCGCGGGCACGACGAAGGTGACGACCCGACCCCCTTCGGCGGGGGACGTGACCGTCCTGGCCGCAATTGGGGTGGCGACTGGCGCGGCGCGCGGCCGACCTTCGACGATCCCTTGAGCTGGTCGGTTTCGCTCGGGCGATACGCCGGCATCACCGTCCGGGTGCATCTTTTCTTTCTGATCTTCGTCGCCGCCCAACTCCTGCGGGCGGCGTTTGCGGCACCCGCGAGCGGCGGGGGAACGTCGCTGGGCATGGGGCCCATGCTGGTGCTGCTGGCCTGCCTCTGGTGGAGCGTGCTGCTGCACGAGGTCGGCCACTGCTTTGCGGCCCGCGCCGGCGGCGGCGAGGCCGACGATATTCTGATGTGGCCGCTGGGAGGGCTCGCCAACTGCCGACCGGTCTCGAGTCCGATGGCCCATCTGGCGACCGCCGCCGGCGGACCGCTGGTCAACCTCGCGATGCTGGCGGTCCTGATGCCGAGCCTCGGCCTGTTCAGCGGACAGTGGGTGGGTGTGGCAGTTCCCAACCCGCTGCATCTGGGTGGACTCGACGAAGTCGATCACAGTTGGGGCCTGACCACGCTGTTCCTTCTGGTCTGGTGCAATCTGGTCCTCCTGCTGTTCAATCTGCTTCCCGCCTTCCCCTTTGACGGCGGACGGATTCTCCAGGCGGTGCTCTGGACTCGAGTTGGATACGCGCCGGCGATGCGGATTGCCGTCCGCATCGGCTACGTGGCGGCGATTGCCCTGGCGGTCGCCGGATTCGCGCTTCAGGAGCTGATGCTCGTGGCGGTCGCGATCTTCGCGGGAATCTCCTGCTGGCTGATGATGCGGCGGCTCGACTTCACGCAGCAGACGCTGGGGTTCGAGCCCGCGGGGGAGGATGACGGGGTGGGGCGTCCCGACCCGGTGGAGGACGCGGAAGAACGGCGGCGAGTTGCCGAAGAAGCCCGGCGGGTTGCAGACGCGGCGCAACTGGACCGTATTCTGCAGAAGATCAACGACAGCGGCCTTCGCAGTCTCTCGGCGCGAGAGCGGAAGATCCTCCACGAGGCCACGGAACGCCGACGTCGCGGCGAGCAGTGACGCACACGGAATCACGATGGGCATTCACGATCGTCCCTACATCCGCGACATGCGAGGCGCTTCCTCCTACGGCCGGCCTTCGCTGCGAATGCTCACGGTCAACACCTGGTTGATCCTGATCTGCGTGGCCATCTTCGTCATCGACGGATTCCTGCCCCCGCGCTGGGTTCCAATCGGACCCGTGAAGCAGAATCCCAAGTTCGCGGGATCCGAGCCTGCGCTGGTCTGGCAGGAGGAGCGCAGCGAAGTGCCTCGCGTCGGCGGCGATGGGCGGCCGTACCGCGAAGTGAATGTCCGCCGGGTCGGGCTCGAACCGCAGAGCGGCGAGATCGCGGCGATCCAGGAGATGCGGCGGATGCATCTCATCGAGAGCTGGCTTCACTTCTCGAGCTCCAATCTGATCTTCAAGCTCGAGTACTGGCGCCTGCTCGGATTCCAGTTCCTCCACGACCACTCGTCGATCGCCCACATCCTCTTCAACATGATGGGCCTCTGGTTCTTCGGGCCGATCGTCGAGCAGCGGCTGGGCGGAAAGCGGTACCTCGCGTTCTATCTGCTCTGCGGAATCTGCGGGGCGCTGATGTACCTGTTCCTGAATCTCCTCGGCTACATGTGGGTCGAGGTCTTCCAGTTCGGGAATCAAGTTCCGTTTCTTCTGTTCAACGACATGACCACACCGCTGATCGGGGCCTCGGCGGGGATCTACGGCATCCTGATCGCCGGCGCGTCGCTGGCGCCGGATACCAGGGTCTATCTGTTCTTCGTGCTTCCGATCCGGTTCGCAACGCTCGCCTATCTCCTGGTGATCGTCTCGGTGGCGTCGCTGGCCTTCCCCTCCTCGAGCGCAGGCGGCGAGGCCGCCCACCTCGGCGGCGCACTCGCCGGCTTCTACTTCATCCGTCGCCAGCATCACCTCCACGGCTTCTTCGACCTGCTCGGCCGCGTCGATCCCACGTCGAAGTCGAGTCGGGCCCGTCGTGCCGGGCAGCCTGCCCGCACCGCACCCTTCAGCGGCCCAGGGCCATCGACGAAGGAGATCGACCGAATTCTCGAGAAGATCAAGGTGAGCGGGATGGGCAGCCTCACCGAGGCGGAGCGACGTCTTCTGCGGGACGCCTCGGGACGGTGAGTCCTACCGTCGCCTCGTGGGGCATCGGCTGGTGCGGTGGCTCCACGCTTCCTCCATGAGTCAGATCAACATCCGACAAGACGCGAGAGTCGTGTCCGAGCGAGCGATCCTCGTGCACGTGGCTCTCCCCGGCCAACCGCAACACAAGGATCCGTTCCAGGAGCTGGCGGCGCTGGCCGATACCGCCGGCGCGGTGGTGGTCGGTCTGCTCGAGCAGGCGCGACCGGCACCGCGCGCCGGAACCTACATCGGGAAGGGCAAGGTCGAGGAGCTGGCCGCGATGGTGAAGGCGCTCGACGCCTCGCTGGTTCTCTTCGACAACGATCTCTCTCCGAACCAGATTCGCGATCTGGAGAAGATCGTGAGCTGCAAGGTTCTGGATCGCAGCGAGCTGATCCTCGACATCTTCGCGGGACGGGCCTCGACGCGGCAGGCGAAGCTGCAGGTCGAGATCGCCCAGCTCCAGTACACCGCACCCCGGCTGCGGGCCATGTGGAGCCACCTCGGCCAGGTGACCGGCGGCGCCCCGATGGGCGTCGGCACGCGAGGTCCCGGCGAGACTCAGCTCGAGACCGACCGTCGCCTCGTGCAGCGGCGACTCCAGCAGTTGCGCCGCGAACTCGAAGAGGTGCTGGCCCGCAAGCAGCGGGAGGTCGCCGAGCGTCGACTCGAGCACTACACCGTCGGCATCGTCGGCTACACCAACGCCGGCAAGAGCACGCTCTTCAACGCCCTCACCTCCGGCGGCGCCTTCGCCAACAACCAGCTTTTCGCGACGCTGGGAACGCGCGTCGAGCAGTGGAACCTGGGCGGCGGAAACATCGCCATGCTCTCCGACACGGTCGGATTCATCCGCGACCTTCCGCACCATCTGGTGGCCTCGTTCAAGTCGACGCTCGAGGAGACCATCCACGCCCATGTCCTGCTTCTGGTGGTCGACGCCTCCGACGACACCGCCCGCGAGCAGTTGAAGACGGTGGAGGAAGTGCTCGGCGACATCGGGGCCGACGATCAGCCGCGGCTTCTGGTCTTGAACAAGTTCGATCGTCTCGGCGAGGCCGAGCGCAGGGCCTGGCGGGAGGCGCTTCCCGAGGCCATTGCCGTGAGCGCACTCGACGGCGAGGGGCTCGAGCTCCTCCGCAGTCTGGTGCTCGCGCACATGCGCGGACCGGTTCGCGAGGTGCTCTTCTCCGTTCCGCTCGCCGACGGGCGCACGGTCGACTTCATCGAGAAGCGCACCGAAGTCCGCGAGCGGCGGTACGACGACGCGGGAAACGTCGAGCTGCGAGTGACAATCGGGCGACGGCAGCTCGATCAGCTCCTCGCCCGCGGCGGCAACTTCCGGCTCGACGGTCGACCGGCGACCGCCGCGCTGGAGGCCTGGGACGGCACGCCACCGGCGAAGGTGCGTCGATCTCGCCCGCACGAGAGACACGAGATGATGGACGAGCGCACCAGTGGACAGTCGAGCTGACCGCCCCAACGAGCCGACTCCGCGCGACTCCGCAGATCCCCGCCCCAGGGGCGGAGACCGGGTCGCGAGCGCCGGCCGTGATCGACTTCGCCGACAAGGCGAGTTCCTCGACGTGGTGCGAGGCTGGTTCGACGACGACGAGCTGATGCCGCTGGCGGCTCGCGTCTTCGGCGCCACCGGTCGCGAAGGCCGCGACGCGGCGCTCACCGAGGCCATCATCGCTCGCCATCTTCGGGCCCGCGGATGCCGCCTGCGGTTCGAGGTGCCCACGCCGAATGGACGAAGCTGCGACTTCGAGGTCACTCTCGACGGGCTGGTCTTCGCCCTGCACGTCAAGCGACTGCGGGGGTCGGATCCAGCCCGACGGCTCAGGATTCCACGGCGGCTGCGGGCCCTCGAGTCGATCGATCGCCCCTTCGTGGTGGCCCTGCGCTGGCAGCAGGCGCTCGACGACGATGGCATGCGCCGACTGGTCGACGAGGCCGGGGGGTTCATCCTGGACGCGCAGCTCGGCGACGAACTGGTGATGCGCGATGATGGCGGGCTCGAAGTGGGGCGATGCCGAATCCTCGCTCGCGCGGAAGGGCGCGTCGTCTCTCTGGTGCTGGGGCTTCCCACCGGCTTCGGCGAGGACGTGCCCCGCGTGCAGAAACTCCTGCGCAAGGCGTATCAGCAGTTCATGCCCCGCATGATCAACGTGATCCTGATCGGCGCCCGAGCCGACGACGAGCGCGAGATCGAGACGGCGCTGCTGGGCACGCCGGCGGAGCGGTGGGACATTCTTCCGCCGCGCGGCGAGACCGTGGCCCACGGTCGGGCCGACGACGGGTTCTGGAGCGGTCGGCACTTCGACGAATCACGTCTGGCGGGCTGGTTCACCGCGGACCGCGGCGGGCGCATCGCACGCAGTCGAGTCTGGAGCCGGGATATCGAAGCCCGCTTCGGCGGCAGCGCTTTCGACGGCCCGGAGTCCAAAGGCACCCGGGTCGTCGACGACACCTCCCGCCGCGCCATCGAAGGACTCCTGCGACCGGAGTGAGGGGGCAGGGAGCAGGGCAGGGAGCAGGGCAGGGA